>JAFSXD010000071.1 GCA_017444245.1 Selenomonadaceae bacterium
ACGCAAAATAAATTGCACGTCGCTGAATTGGATGACGGTTTCGCAATTAAAACCGGCGGCACAAAATCTGCTGACGGAAAAATTTCTGCGCAAACCGTTTACGTTTTCAAAAATAGAAAGTAAATAGTTGGTAGTTAGTAGTTAGTAGTTGATAAAAAAGTAGACAACTCGTTCTTGAATTGTCTACTTTTTTTATTTCAGTTGCAAAAGTTTTGCGGCGTTGTCGTGAAGAATTTTATTTTTGTCGGCGTCTGAAATTGGCAAATTTTTGATGAACTCAATCGACTTGCCTTGAGAAGTCCAAGGACTGTCCGTGCCGAAAATAATTTTATCCGAGCCAAAAACTTTTACAAACTCCGAAAATTTTTCCGCGTCGAGTAACGGCAGGTCTTCAGCTTTGTGGTAGCCGTCATTCTGCGCGGGAATTTTTTCTGTAGAAAATGCCGTGTCCATGAAAATTTTCACGTCGGCAAGTTCCGTTAAAACTTCGTCCCAACTTTTCCAGCCGCCCATATGCGCTAAAATAAAATTAAATTCGCCAATTTCTTCAATGACGTGACGCGCCATCTTCGGCGTACATTTCACGACGTTTGGATAGCCGATGTCAAGCCCCGCGTGAGTGACAACGATTAAATCAAGTTCGGCGGCGCGATAAAATATCCGCAGAAAATTTTTGTCGTCAAGGTTGGTATCCTGATAGACGGGATGAACTTTAATTCCCTTGAATCCAAAATTTTTTATGCGGCTTAGTTCGCCACTAAAATTTTCAAAATTCGGATGAATGCCGGCAAATGAAATTATTCCTTCGTCAAAAAATTTTTCGTTAATCTGCGCGGCGTTGTCGTTAATTTTCGTGACTTGTTCCGGCTTTGTGGCGACGGGCAAAATTACCGAATAGTCGACGCTAAATTTTTTCATGGAACTAATCAAACCGGTTAAAGTGCCGTCGGTGAATGGCGTCGTATGACTTTTTCCACGAAGAAATTCAATAGTCGACGCGGCGATTTTGTCCGGAAAAATGTGCGTGTGAATGTCAATCATAATTTTTTCCTCGTTCAGATTAAATTTTCGGGCGCGGAGAATATTACCACAAAATCATTTATATTTAAACGAGTGGACGAAATTTTTTCGCCAAAATTTTCTAACTTACAGCCTAAAAGCTAGCAACTAAAAGCTACAGGCTAACATCGATTTATTCGTTGACAGTTTGGCTGAATTATGATATATTGCGCGGTGAAATTGAGAATTTTGTTGTACAGTTTCGATAGAGTGGTTACGCTTGGGGCGGCTAAATCTTTCAAACTGATACTTTGGGTATCGGTTGAATGGTTTAGCCGTTTTTTCAATGAAAAAATTTTTGTGAGGGCAAATGCTTATGTTCATTAAAAAAATTTTCAACAATAACGTAGTCCTTACCGAAAACGAGGCGGGGCGCGAAATTATTGTAATGGGGCGTGGCATTGCCTTCAGCCGTCGTGTCGGAGAAAAAATTTCAAGCAGTGACGTTGAGCGCACCTACACCTTGTCAAGCAAAGGCATGATGGAAAAATTTCAAGAACTCGTTGCAAGCATTTCCAGCGAATACCTCAAAACTTCAAATGAAATTATTGACTACGCTCAAAGTTTTCTTGAGTGCAAGCTCAACGAAAGTATTTACGTCTCGCTGACGGATCATATTCACATGGCGGTTTATCGCATTCGCAACGGAATTGAAATTCGCAGTATGTTTCTCATGGAAATTCAAAAATTCTACGAAAAAGAATTTTTAATCAGCTTGAAGGCGTTGGAAATTATAAATCGCAACTTCAATGTCGAAATGCCCGAAGACGAGGCGGCGTTCATCACGATGCACATTATCGACGCGCAGACGGAATTTAACGTGCCGATCGCCAACAAAATCATGCAGATGATTCACGAAATTACCAACGTTATCCGCATGGTTTGCAAAGTAGAGTTCGATAAAAATTCTTTGCCTTACTATCGCCTCGTCACGCATTTAAAATTTTTTGCCAAACGAATTTTGACGGAGCAAGAATCCGCTGATGAAATTGAAGATGAAATGAGTTTAATGGTACAAAAAAAATATCCGAAAGCTTACGTGTGCGCAGAAAAAATCGCCGAATTAATTTTCACGAAGTACCGCTACAAAATAAATTCGGACGAAAAATTTTATTTAACTATTCACGTTGCCAAAGTTATTTCCAAAATTTTAGAGGAGGTCAAAATTTATGGACGAAACAAAAAAATCTGTTGGTATCATTTATCTCATATTAAATTTAGTTGACGGCAAAATGTACATTGGACAAACTACGCGAACACTTGAAGATCGGCTTGCAGAACACAGGAGCACGAAAAAAACTGCCATTGCAAACGCATTTCGTAAGTACGGCGAGGAAAATTTTTTGTCAGTAATTATTGAGTATTGTCATTCTTTGGAACAACTCAATGAACGCGAAAAATTTTACATTGCGCTACTAAACACTATTGCTCCCAATGGTTACAACTTGACAGACGGCGGGAAAAACAACGGACATCTTTCAGAAGAAACTAAAACAAAACTATCAAGAAGACATACAGGCAAAAAGCTTTCATCTGAAACGTGTAAAAAAATTTCGCTGGCGAAAAAAGGTATTCATCTTTCCGCAGAAGTTCGCGCCAAAATGTCAGCGTCACGCAAAGGACGCCCCATTAGTGAAAATGCACGTGCTAAATTGCTGGAAAGGAATGAAGAAAATAAAAAGCAAATCGTGTGCCTTGAGGATAAAAAAATTTTTCAGTCGATCAGTGCCGCCGCAGAGTATTATAAAATTTCTTCGGGCACAATTAGTAGCACATGCAACGGCAAACGAAATACAGCCGGCGGAATCCATTTTATGTTTCTTGAAGAATGGTTAGCATCTGATGAAGATACACGAGCTAATTTACTGACAAAACAACCTCATCATAGAAAACGTGTTATTTGCATTGAAAGTAAGGAAATTTTTTCGTCAATTCGTGAAGCCGCAAAAAAATACGGTATAGACCACAAAAACATTATGCGAGCTTGCGGTAAATCCACGCGAACGGCGGGAAATTACCACTGGAAATTTGTAGACGAATGAAGAATTTTTTTCAAAATTATTTTATACCCCGTCATTATCACAATGTTTGGTACGACTTTCGCGCAGATTGGCGTTGTGCTTGCGATTATTCTCCGAACGAAAGATCAGAAGTTGAAAGGAATTGCGATCCCCGCGTTTTTGAGCGGAATTTTCGGTGTAACCGAACCTGCGATTTACGGCGTGACGTTGCCGCGAAAAAATTTTTTCATCATGTCCTGTATCGGCGGAGCGATTGGCGGCGCGTTGGTTGCAATTTTGGGAGTGAAACTTTTTATTTTCGGCGGCTTGGGCGTTTTTCAATATCCGTGCTTTATCGATCCTACGACGAACGACGTTAGCGGAATGTACAACGGCATAATTGTTTCGGCGGTTGCATTTGCGGCGGGCTTTGCAATGGCTTTTCCCACATACAAAGACGAAGAAACTTCAGCTGCGGTTGCCGGTGGCGCGCTTGTCGAAAAAGTTGAACTCGTTGAAAAAGTTGAAGAGCCAACGAAAATTGAGCGCGAAATTTTGAAAAGCCCGTTGACGGGAGATTTGGTAGCACTTCCCGACGTGCCCGATGAAGTTTTTGCAAGCGGCTTGCTCGGTAAAGGAATTGCCGT
This sequence comes from Selenomonadaceae bacterium, assembly GCA_017444245.1. Classification (GTDB taxonomy): domain Bacteria; phylum Bacillota; class Negativicutes; order Selenomonadales; family Selenomonadaceae; genus Quinella. The sequence continues at coordinate 3,707 of JAFSXD010000071.1, forward strand.
AAATCCCTCCGTCGGTCAAGTTGTTGCACCGGCTGACGGCGAAGTTACGACTCTGTTTCCTACCGGTCACGCAATCGGAATCAAGACGACTAAGGGCGCGGAACTTTTAATTCATATTGGAATGGATACAGTCAAGATGAACGGCGACGGTTTCAAAACTCATGTTCAGCAGGGCGACAAAGTCAAGCAAGGGCAGTTGCTGATTGAATTTGACATTGACAAAATTAAAAAAGCGGGCTATCCTGTCATTACTCCTGTACTTGTCACGAATCACGACAGTTATAAAGATATTGTTACGGTTGAGGGAAAAAATATTTCTCAAGGCGACAATTTGATAACGACGGCAATTTAAAAACTACAAGCTACCAGCTAACATAGAAAGGAGATAATTTCATGGCGTTTCCAAAAAATTTTTTGTGGGGCGGCGCGACTGCCGCTAACCAATGCGAAGGCGCGTACCTCGAAGACGGCAAAGGACTTTCCGTTCCCGACATGCTTTTGGGCGGAGACGTAAACACTCCCAGAACTTTTTGCCCGACAATTACCGAAGGCGTCTTCTATCCTTCCCATGACGCGATTGACATGTATCATCGCTACAAAGAAGACGTTGCGCTTTTCGCGGAAATGGGCTTTACGTGCTACCGTTTCTCTATCAACTGGTCAAGAATTTTTCCCAACGGTGACGACGCCCAACCAAATGAAGCCGGTTTGAAATTTTACGATAACCTCATCGACGAATGCAAAAAGCATGGAATTGAGCCGCTGATTACTCTTTGCCATTACGAAATTCCGTTTGAAATTGTGAAAAAATATCACGGCTTTTATAATCGCAAAACTATCGATTTGTTCATAAAATACGTGACGACTTGCTTTAATCGCTGGAAGGACAAAGTAAAATATTGGCTGACCTTCAACGAAATTAACATGACGATTATGGCAAAGTCGATTGGAAATCTCTACGGCGTCGGAATTATTCAAGACGAAGATTTAAACCGTGACGCGCCCTGCAAATTCAACGAATTGAAAGACGTACTGCAGGAGAGGATTCAAGCTCTTCACAACGAATTTGTCGCCTCTGCGCGTGCGGTTATCGAAGGGCACAAAATTAATCCCGACTTCATGATTGGAAACATGATTTGCCACGTCACAAAATATCCGTTGACACCAAATCCTAAAGATATGCTTGAAACTCAACGTATAGATCATTTGTTCAACGACCTTTGCGGAGATGTTCAAGTTCGCGGCGCGTATCCTTACTTCGCAAAAAAATTGTACCAAGACATGGGCATTGACACGGCGTTTATGGACAACGAAGAGGATAAAAAAATTTTGCGCGAAGGCACGGTAGATTTTTATACTTTCAGCTACTACATGTCAAATTGCGTGACAGTCGATGAGAATGCGGTTGCAATTAACGACAGCATGATTGGCGGCGCAAAAAATCCCTACCTCAAGGCAAGCGATTGGGGCTGGCAAATTGACCCTGACGGTTTGCGTTGGACGTTGAATAAATTGGCGTCACGTTATCCCGATACGCCGCTTATGGTTGTGGAAAATGGTTTTGGTGCGTTCGATAAAGTTGAAGATGACGGCGCAATTCATGACGACTACAGAATTTCCTATTTCCGTGAACACATTCGCGCGCTGGGCGAGGCTGTCAACGACGGAGTAAATTTGATTGGCTACACGACGTGGGGACCGATTGATTTAGTTTCCGCCGGCACGGGACAATACGCGAAACGTTACGGATTTATTTATGTCAATCGTCACGACGACGGCACGGGAGATTTTTCACGCAGTCGTAAAGATTCTTTCTTCTGGTACAAAAAAGTTATCGCGTCAAACGGCGAAGATTTGGATTAGATCGATGGATCGATAGATCGATAGATCGATGGTAAAAAAAATTCCCTACGAAAAAATTTTCTTCCGTAGGGATTTTTTTTGTCTTCAAAAAAGTTTTATTCGCTGAAAAGCGGCGCAGTATTTTTCAAAAGATTTTCCAGAAGTTTGCCCGCAATTACAATTTGTTTTTTGACTTGCTCCGTCGACGTGCCGCCTAAAGAATTTCGCGCGTTTACGCAAGTTTCCGGCTTAATCGCGTCGTAAACATCAGCGTCAAATTTATCAGAAAAAGTTTTGAACTCATCAAGCGACAAGTCTTTCAAAAAATTTCCGTGCTCAATGCAATAATGAACAATCTTTCCGGAAATTTCATGCGCTTGCCGAAACGGTACGCCTTTCTTTACGAGGTAGTCAGCCAAATCCGTAGCGTTGCTGTAATCTTCTTCAACTGCGCGGCGCATATTTTCCGCCTTGACTTTCATTCCGGAAATAATTTGTTCGTAGACAACAAGGCATTGTTTAATCGTGTCGACTGTGTCGAAAAGCCCTTCTTTGTCCTCCTGCATGTCTTTGTTGTAAGCAAGCGGCAACGCCTTCATCGTCGTCAACAGCGCAACCAAATTTCCAACGACGCGCCCCGTCTTGCCGCGCACAAGTTCAGGAACATCAGGATTTTTTTTCTGCGGCATCATTGAAGAACCCGTGCAATGTGCGTCGTCCAATTCTACAAAACTAAATTCGCGACTGCTCCATAAAATTATTTCTTCACTCAAGCGCGAAAGATGAACCATTAAAATTGACGCCGCCGACAAAAATTCCAAAACAAAATCTCTGTCACTCACCGCGTCCAAACTGTTCAAGTAAATTCCTTGAAAGTTCAACTGCTCTTGTACAAAATTTCTGTCAATCGGAAAAGTTGTGCCCGCCAACGCGCCCGCACCAAGCGGCATATAATCCGCCGAATGATACGCACGAACAAAACGCGCAAAATCTCTTTCCAACATCCAGAAATATGTCATGAAGTGATGCGAAAACAAAATCGGTTGTGCCCGTTGCAAGTGCGTGTAACCCGGCATAATCACTTCAATATTTTCTTTCGCCGCCGCCAAAATTGCCATTTGCAACTTTGCAATCAATGCGAGAACGTTTCCGACTTCCTTGCGCACGTACAAATGCATGTCAAGGGCAACTTGATCGTTGCGACTCCGCGCAGTGTGAAGACGCCCGCCCGCTTCGCCGATTAAATTTGTCAACGCCTTTTCAAGATTTAAATGAACGTCCTCGTATTCCATGCGAAAACCAAGCTCGTCATTTTCAAATTTCTGCTTGACGGTGTGAAGTCCCTTGATAATTTCTTTCGCGTCTTCTTGGGAAATAATTCCGCATTGCGCAAGCATTTTTGCATGAACGATTGAACCTTGAATGTCTTCGGCGTACAATCGCCAATCAAACATAATCGACGCTTGGAACTCGTTAATTTGTTCGTCCGTCTTCTTTTCAAAACGTCCGCCCCAAAGTTTTTCGTTACTCATTTTTTGTTCACCAACGCACGAACTTTCAGCGGCAAGCCGAAAAGATTTATAAAGCCCGTCGCATCAGCTTGATTATAAACGTCGTCATGTTCAAACGTCACAAATTCTTTGCTGTAAAGTGAATGCGGAGATTTTGAGCCGGCGGAAATAATATTTCCCTTGTAAAGTTTCAAGCGAACAGTGCCGCTGACAGTTTTTTGAGTTTCGTCGACGAACGCCGCCAATGCCTCACGAAGCGGGCAGAACCACATGCCGTCGTAGACAAGTTCGCCGTACTTAATCGCGACGTGTTGTTTGAAATGGAAAGTTGCGCGGTCAAGGCAGAGGTACTCCAATTCGCGGTGTGCGTAGTAGAGAATTGAGCCGGCGGGATTTTCGTAGACGCCGCGACTTTTCATGCCGACGAGACGATTTTCGCAAATGTCGACGATACCGATTCCGTTGCGTGCGCCAATTTCGTTGAGTTCAGTGACGAGTTCGACGGAATTTTTTTTGACGCCGTTAATCGCGACGGGAATGCCCGCTTCAAAGTCTACGGAAATTTCTTCCGGCTTATCGGGCGCATCTTCCGGCGCGACGGAGATGAGGAACATTGAATTGTTCGGCGCGTTGAACGGGTCTTCGAGGTCCGAGCCTTCGTGCGACAAGTGCCAAATGTTTCTGTCCATGCTGTACTTTTTATTTTCTGTGGCAATGGGAATGTCATGCGCTTTCGCGTATTCAATTTCTGATTCGCGGCTGTCAAGTTCCCATTCGCGCCAAGGGGCAATGATTTTGAGTTCAGGGGCGAGTGCCTTAACCGTCAATTCAAAACGAACTTGGTCGTTGCCTTTGCCCGTTGCGCCGTGAGCAACTGCCTCCGCGCCTTCTTGTTTCGCGATTTTCACGAGAGCTTTGGCGATAATCGGACGAGCAAAGGAAGTTCCCAGCAAATATTTTTCTTCGTAGACGGCACCGGCTTTGAGCGTCGGGAAGATATAATTTTCGATAAAATCTTTCGTCAAGTCTTCGATGAAAACTTTTGACGCGCCGGACTTCAACGCCTTTTCTCTGACAACGTTAAGTTCGTCGCCCTGCCCAACGTCCGCACAAACCGCTATGACTTCGCAACCGTAATTTTCTTTGAGCCAAGGAATTATTACCGACGTATCGAGACCGCCGGAATATGCCAAGACAACTTTTGAAATTTTTTCTTTTGCCATTAAAAAATTTTCCTCCAGTTTCAAAGTATTTTCGACGCGGCAAGTTTAGCAAAAAAATATTACGCCGTCAAATTTAATTCGGCGGCGCAACTTGATTCAAAAAGTTTGTCAAAAATTTTTCGACGTGGTAGAATTGAAAAAGTTTATAGGGAGTAGTAAGTAGGGAGTAGGGAAGATTGGAAAAAATTTCTGTAATCGTGCCGATGTACAATGCCGAAAAATTTTTGGACTTATGTGTTTCGTCAATTTTGCAACAAACTTTTGAAGACATGGAAATTATTTTGGTGGACGACTGCTCAACGGATAAAACTTTGGAAATTGCAAAAAGTTTTGGCGACCCGCGAATAAAAATTTTGCGGACGGAAAAAAATTTGGGTTATCCCGGCGCAGTTCGCAACGTTGGGTTAGACGCGGCTGTTGGCGAATACGTTTTTTTCATGGATCACGACGATTTAATTTTCCCTCATGCTTTTGAAAAATTATTTGCCTTCGCGCAGATGAATGACGCCGACGTTGTCACGACGACTTCTTGGCATCAATTCAAAGGTTTTCCGGAAACCGACGCGCAAGTTGAATATAGAACAGTCAAATTAAATTTTTCGCCGAACGTTTCAAAGGATACGAAAACTCGTCTGATGCAAGAACTTGCTTTCGGAGGAATGAGTGTAACCCCGTGGTGTTCGTTTTATCGCCGAAAATTTCTTGTCGAAAATAATATCAAATTCCCCGCCGACGTTGCCGAAGATGTTTTCTTCACGGTTGACGTACTTTTTGTGACGGACAAAATTTTCAAAGTGGATTTTCCATTTTACGCTTGGCGGTATCACTTAGATTCGGCGTCGTATGATTCAAGCCGCGCCTGCAAAAATATGAAATCCATTTTGAATTTGTACGACTTCCTGCTAAAAAAAATTGAGCCGTTGAATGATGACGAGTTCACCGCCGAATTTATTTTTTCTCAAGTCGGCGGCGCAATTAAAAGCTATATCAAACCGCTGTTCCAAATTGACACGGCAACGAGTATCAACGTCCTGCGCGAAATTACGAAAGCACTTGAGCCGCGTTTCGGAAAAAATGCGCTGTTCGTCCGCACGCTGTTGAGGGAATTTTTAAAAGCTTAACGAAATAGTTTGATTTGCAAAAACCATGAACATTTTGGAAAAAATTTTTAAGGAGATGTTACGCCGCGTGAAAAGGAATGATTTTTGTTGGTGCGGGAGTGGAAAAAAATACAAAAAATGCCACCTTCAATATGACGAAAAAATTGATTCAATGAAATTTGTCAAGAAAAAAAATCAGGCGAGACCTCCGCACAAAATTATTAACAATGCGGCTGACATAGAAGGAATTAAACGGGCGGCAGTGATTAACGGCGGCGCGTTGGATTTGGCGGGCGAACTCGTCAAAGAGGGCGTGTCGACGTTGGAGATTAACGACGCGATTCATGAATTTATCGTTAGTCACGGGGCGCATCCAAGTTGTTTGGGCTTTGAAGGTTTTCCAAAAAGCATTTGCATTTCCGTGAATGACGTTGTTTGTCATGGGATTCCTTCAAAGAAAGAAATTTTGAAAGAGGGCGATATTTTAAACATTGACATCACGACGGACTTAAACGGATATTTTGCTGACGCGTCGAGAATGTTCAGCGTCGGAAAAATTTCTGAAGAAGCTGAACGTTTGATTCGCGTAACCCGTGAAATTATGGAAGTTGGAATTTTGGCGGCGCAGCCTTGGCATTTTGTCGGGGACATTGGGGCGGCTTGCGGCAAGTACGCTCACGATAACGGCTACTCTGTCGTCACGGCTTTGGGCGGACACGGAGTCGGCAAAGAATTTCACCTTGAACCTTTCGTAAGTCACGATTGCGCCGCCGAAACGGGAATGCTCTTAGTGCCGGGCATGGTTTTGACGGTTGAGCCGATGATTAACGCGGGAGAAGAAAAAGTTTTCACTGATGCCGCTGACGGCTGGACTGTTTTCACTGCTGACGGCAGCCTTTCCGCGCAGTGGGAAAAAACTGTTTTGATTACCGAGAAGGGCAACGAAGTTTTAGCTTACTGAAATGGATCGATGGATCGATAGATCGATAGATCGATGGATTTTAAAATTGGAGGTTTGATATGCAAAAAAAAATTAACCTTGTAAATTTTGATCCGACGGTACGAAAAATTTATGCGGACGATGCCAACCAAGAAAATATTGTAACACTTGGCGCGGGCTCTTACATATCTGATGCATCTTTCGAGGCGGCGGGTGGCACGAATTGCCACGTACTTGTTGGACGTTATTGTTCAATAGCTCGCGACGTAAAATTTTTAATCGGCATGAATCACGATTACTGCAACGTCGGAACTTACCCGTTTGATGAAGTGTTGAGAAATTACACCGACGGCTTGGCAACTCATGCAAAATCAAACAAACATCAAATCGTAATTGGCAATGACGTTCGGATTGGTTGCGACGTGATAATTTTGGGCGGCGTCCGAATTGGAAACGGCGCGGTTATCGGCGCGGGCGCGGTCGTTGCAAAAGATGTTCCGCCTTTCGCCGTAGTTGTCGGCAATCCCGCAAAAATTATTCGATATCGTTTTGACGAATACACTTGCAAGCAACTTCAGAAGATTAAATATTGGAATTGGGACAGAGACAAACTTCAAGAAAATCTGGAACTCTTAGATGAAGTTGAAAAATTTATTTCCAAGTACAAAGTTATGCCGAATCAAATTGCGGACGAATCGCCGGAATTTATTCAGCATTTAAGGCAACTGCGCGAACGCGGCATGAAAATTTATTGTCTGCCGGTGGATTTTGATGTACCGAATCCCGTCTGGAAAAAAGTTTTGGAAGAATATTTTTGGCGCGCTACGAAAAAAGATAAAGTTGCGTTGGTTTTGGTTGTGACCTCGAAGGATAAATCAGCCGAAGACAAAAAAATTTTAGATTACTACTTGAGATTTAAAATGAGTGCGTATCACAGCGTGACGATTTTTGAAAATGACGCGCCAATTTTTGAATGGAGTCCGACGCTGATAAATCTCATGGACGCTCTGATTACGACGCGCGAAGATGTAAGTTCACAATACGTGGATTATTTTTCTGACTACGGCGCGGAAATAATTTTTGGGCTGAATAAAAATGTTTTCGGAAAAAATTTGTCGTACAATCCGCACGAATTGAAACCCATTCCGCTGAAAGAAAATGAGAAGCCGATAGCCAACGCCATCTCAAATTTTTTTGAGCAGGGCAAGAAAGCTATTTTCGACTTGATAAAGCAACAGCGTATAGAAGAAGCGATGGCGGTACTGCATCAGCTTTCCTCCAATTTGTATAATTACAATCAAACTTATACGGATGACGTGCTGGAATATCAACTGAGCTTGATAGAAAATATTTTTTCAAAGGGAAGAAATTTTACTTACACGCCGAATGAAAATTGCGTGTTGTTTTACGATTATTTTGGCTATGACCTTAGAGGACTTGCCGCAGTTTATTTGAAAGCACTTGTAAATTTAGGCTACAAAATTATTTACTTAACCGTTGCAAAAGCTCAAGGCACTATACCCACGTTGCAAAATATTTTGAAGGATTCCAATCACCAAATTGTTTATTTCAATCAAAAATCTTTGGTGAATGACTACATAGAAATTTGTAATGTCATTGCCCAAACTCGTCCAAAGCATGGTTTTTTTTACAGCACCCCTTGGGATATTCCGGGAATGATTGCCTTCATGAGTTTCAATGAAACTTTGCGCCGTTACTTGGTTAATCTTACGGATCATGCTTTTTGGTTGGGCGTGAACACTTTTGACTATTGCTTGGAATTTAGAAAATACGGCACGTCACTTTCGGCGAACTACCGAAAAATTCCAATCGATAAACTAATTTGTCAGCCGTACTATCCTTTCGTGGACAAGAGCGTTGAATTTCAAGGTTACCCCTTCGAAAAAAAATCTGGCGACGTTATTTTATTTTCGGGCGGTCAACTTTATAAAACTATTGACGACGAAAATACATACTATAAAATTGTTGGCGGGGCTTTGCAAAAATTTCCTAACCTTAAATTTTGGTACGCGGGACACGGCGACGCCTCGCGACTTCATCAACTCATGCAACAATTTCCTGAAAGAGTTTTCCACACGGCGGAAAGAAAAGATTTGTTTGCTCTGCTTGAAAATGTTGACGTGTATTTAAACACGTATCCTTTGATAGGCGGGCTGATGACGCAATACAGCGCAAAGGCGGGGAAATTTCCGATTTTCCTCAAGAGATACGACGCGAACGGAGAATGTCTGCTCAATGAAGATGAATTAGGCGTCGCGTTCACGGACAAAGAAAAATTTGTGAAAGAATTGGAACGTTTGATAACAGACGCCGATTACAGGAAAATGAAAGGCGAACAGGCGCGCCACCATGTCATTACCGAAGAACAATTCACGGAGAACCTTCAGAAAATCATGTTGCATGGCGAATCGAATTTTCCGCTGAAGTTTGACAGAGTAAATCAAGACGCCTTCCGCTACACATATTTTTACAGATTCGCGGCGGCACACTTCCCCGCCAATAGGTAGACGCAAAATTTTTCTTAAGTTGAAAATATTAAACTTCGATATAGTATGACAAGCAGAATATTAACAACAATTTGCAAATTAGGTCAGAAGAAACGACCAATGGAATTTTTTAGAGGCACTTGAGACAAGGACCGTCGCAAAAAATCTGACCCATCGGCATTAGCCGACGAAATAGAAAAGGAGAAGTGGTTACTATGATGCGTAGCTTGTATTCCGGTGTTTCTGGCATCAAGGCACATCAAACAAGAATGGACGTAGTTGGAAATAATATTTCTAACATCAATACGATTGGGTTTAAATCCAGCCGCGTAACTTTTGCGGACATGCTTTCGCAAACAACCTACGGCGCGTCGCAACCAACTACCACTACAGGTGGTACTAACCCAAAACAAATTGGATTGGGTAACTCGGTTACAAGTATCGATATGCTCATGACAGACGGATCGGCGCAGGCTACGGGAAAAAATACTGACGTTGCACTTTCCGGCAACGGTTTTATGGTTTTGAGCAAAGGCAACGATACTTATTACACTCGTGACGGCGCATTTGAATTCGACTCCGAAGGAAATTACGTTTTGCCGGGCAGTGGTTACCACGTTCAGGGTTGGAACGCTATCGACGGCACGCTTGCGACAACTTCTGTTCCGGAAAATATTGTCGTCAGACAGGGCAAAACCATGCCGGCAACGCAGACGACCAATTTAACTTACGCAGGAAATCTCGACGCCAGCGCACTCGTAATTACCAGTATCACTTACACGACAGACCCTTCCGGTGATTCCAGCGCAGTCGTCAACGATCAGCAACTTACCTCATTGACTGTCACTTACACCGACGGCACGAGCGAAGTAATTACAGCTGAATCAATCGATTATTCAAGCGGCGACACTGCCTCGACACAGACAATGGCGGGGCAAACGATAAGAGTCGGACAAAATCGCAAAACTATGCTTGCGTCCAGTGAAACACCTCTCGATACAATCGCCACAAAAACTGTCGCCAGCGTTTCCTTCACGACAAAAGACGCCGCACAAGCATCAGTAGAAGGCTCTGAAGATAACATGTCTTACAAATTTACCAGCGGTTCGTTCACGATATACGATCCGGGCGACGGTTCTGAAGGCGGCGGCGATTCGGAAACTTTAACGACTGAATCTGTAAACGTCGACGGAACTAACGTAATTGCGGCGACTCTTACCCTTAGCGACGGCTCAACGTTGAAAGTTTCCAGTGGCTTTTATGAAATTGGTCATAGCGTCCCCATTACGACTGTTTCAACCGTTTATGACGCAGAAGGAAACATGCACTCCGTCACGTTGCTGATGGATAAAGCGGGGGCTAACTCGTGGCGCGCGTACATCGCTCCGGGCACAGGTCAAAAGGGTTATCAAACCCAAGTTGAAATTTCTGAAAGCGACGGCACAAGTTCAACCGTTTACCTCAACCGTCAAGTAGACCCTGCCGACGCAACCAATGTTACAACTTCTTTGGCGAATATCGATTTCACTGAACTTGGCGCGATTGACACGGCGCAAACCAGCGGCGCGAGTTTGTACGTGGTTTATGGTGACGGCAACGGTGCTCAAGACACGACTGTAGCGGTGGACTTCAACGACATCACTCAATATTCCGGTAGCAATACGGTTTATCCCACGACGGACGGAAATTCTCTCGGCTTGTTGCAAAGCGTTTCCATTGACGTTAACGGCGTTATTACCGGTACGTACACGAACGGAATTATTCAGAACGAAGCGCAGATTGCCGTTGCTCAATTCGTCAACTCCGCCGGTCTCAACAAAATTGGTACGAGTCTCTATCAACAATCCAACAACTCCGGCAATGCGCGTGTCGGCACGACGACTGATTTGGGACTTTCTTTCACGCCGTCAGCTCTGGAGATGTCTAACGTTGAACTTTCCGCTGAACTCGTCGATATGATTATCACTCAACGCGGTTTTCAATCCAATTCAAAAGTCATTACCGTTGGCGACGAAATGCTTGAAACTATCGTCAACATGAAGAGATAATTTTCCTAGCCCCTAACCCCTAATCATGATCCGTTTAGAAAATCTTACAAAAAAATTCGGCGACCTTACCGCCGTCAATGGTATAAGTTTTGAAATTCTGCGCGGAGAAGTTTTCGGACTTCTCGGAAAAAACGGCGCAGGCAAAACTACCACGATAAGAATGTTAACCCTGCAGTTGTTGCCGACTTCAGGGCAAATTTTTTTTCAGAACAAATTGCCTCAAGGTAACGAATTGGAAATAAAAAAATTAATTGGCGTCGTGCCGCAACATTTAAATTTCGACCAAGACTTAACCGTTGAGGAAAATTTAGAGTTGACGGCGCGGCTTTACCATTTGCCAAAAAATTTTCGGCAAAAAAAAATCGACGAGCTGTTACACTTCGTCGAATTGGAAAAAGTCAGAACGTCCTTTGTAAAAAAACTTTCGGGCGGAATGAAACGGCGATTGTTGATTATTCGCGCGCTCATTCACAGCCCGAAAATTTTATTTCTCGATGAACCAACCGTTGCTTTAGACCCGCAAGTACGCAGAAAAATTTGGGAACTGATTCAAAATCTGAAAGCGCAGGGGATAACGATAATTTTAACGACGCACTACATTGAGGAGGCGGAATTTTTGTGCGACCGCGTGGCGATTATGAACGTCGGCAAATTGGTTGCGCTGGACACTACGGAAAATCTCTGCGCGGGTAAATCGCTTGAAGAAGTTTTTATCGAATTGACAAAGTAACACTTCGCTACGATTTTGTCCAAAGCTTTTTTGTAGGAGCTTTCAAATAACAACTCCGTATTCAGCAAAAGCATCTTGAAGTTTTTGAAGTGTTCTATCAAAGGACATGTAATGCGTAAAGCCGCGATTTCTATCCGCCATGTATCCATCCTTAGCTTCGATAATTGTTTGAAGGGCAAGCCTTACCTCAGGATGTAAAACTGCTTTTTCTAAATCTTCGGCACACATGAGCCTTAATAAATCACCCAAAGGAGGAGTGTATCCACGTTTTTCTTTGAACTCAAGAATTAGGGTGTTTAAACTGAGCAGAAGCTTTTCATTGAGCACGGGAACCCACATAACCGCCCAAGCATGCGACATGCGATCCAAGCATGCGACATGCGATCTTCGTATACTTTCGTGATATTTTGCCCAAACTCTCGCAAGCTGACATACCCCCCCATTTTTTATTTGTCAAGGAATTTTTTATTTACCTGCAAAAAAAAATAGCCCTAAGGCTTAAAATTTTCCTTGAGCTTACAAATTATTTTTTCACCGACGAACTATCGATCTAATCACGCGCAATTTCTTCCATAGTGTACGCCTCGATTATGTCGCCTTCCTTGAAATCTCTAAAGTCGATAATCGAAATGCCGCATTCGTAGCCGGCTGAAACTTCCTTCACTTCGTCTTTGAATCTGCGCAATGAATCAATCAGCCCGTCAAAAATTTCCACGTTGTCGCGCAGAAGTCTAATCTTGGAATTGTTTTGAATCTTGCCTTCCAGAACGTAGGAGCCCGCAACCAACGCTTTGGAAAATTTCATGACTTTGCGAATCTCAACGCGCCCTAGAATGACTTCTTTATATTTCGGCTCAAGCATGCCTTTCATTGCCGCCTGAACGTCGCCTATAGCCTCGTAAATGACGCGGTAAGTGCGAACGTCAACTTTTTCGGTGTCAGCCATTTTACGCGCGTTTGCATCGGGGCGAACGTTGAACGCAATTATTAAAGCGTTGGCGGCGGAGGCAAGCATAATATCAGATTCGTTTACCGCGCCAACTCCCGAATGGATTATGTGAACTTGGACTTCTTCATTTTTTTCATTGAGCGCAAGCAACGAACTTGCAACCGCTTCAACCGAGCCTTGAACGTCCGCTTTAACCAAAATTTTAAGTTCCTTAATCGTCCCCGCTTTAATTTGGTTGAAAAGATCGTCAAGAGAAACTTTCTTAGACTTGATTAATTCGTTACGTTGAACGGCAAGGCGATGTTCAGCGATTGACTTTGCAGTTTTTTCGTCGAGTGCGGCAAGAATGTCACCTGCGGCGGGCACGTCATTAAGTCCCAAAACTTCAACGGGAACACTGGGTCCCGCTTTTTTTACGTTATCGCCGCGATCATTAACCATTGCGCGAACTCTGCCAAAAGTCGTGCCGGCAACGATATGATCTCCGATTCTTAAAGTTCCGCTCTGGACAAGGACAGTTGCAACAGGACCGCGCCCCCTGTCGAGTTGCGCTTCAATGATGACGCCGCGCGCTTCACGATTCGGATTAGCTTTCAATTCCTGCATATCGGCGACGAGCAAAACCATTTCAAGCAAATCATTAATGCCGATATTTTTTTTGGCGGAGACTTCAACCATTACGGTATTGCCGCCGTAGTCGTCGGAAACCAATTCGTACTCCATGAGTTCCTGTTTGACTTTCATGGGATTTGCGCCGGGTTTATCAATTTTGTTAATGGCAACGATAATCGGAACGCCCGCCGCCTTCGCGTGATTGATTGCCTCAACCGTCTGCGGCATAACGCCATCGTCAGCGGCTACAACCAAAATTGCAATGTCCGTGACTTGAGCACCGCGCGCACGCATTGCCGTGAATGCTTCGTGTCCGGGCGTGTCAAGGAAGACAATTTTTTTGTCGTTGCAAATGACTTGATACGCGCCGATATGTTGAGTGATTCCGCCCGCTTCAGTTGCAGTGACGGCGGATTTTCTGATAACGTCAAGCAGAGAAGTTTTGCCGTGATCAACGTGCCCCATTACAGTGACGACGGGCGGACGCGGTTTCAAAGTTCTTGGATCGTCTTCGATTTCAGGAATTAAAGTCGGATCAACTTCCGGCGGGAGTTCTTCGGCAGTCACGCCAAATTCTGATGCGACGTATTCAGCAACTTCAAAATTAATTTCTTGGTTGATGCTGACCATAATTCCTTCTTTAACGAGCATTTTAATAATTTCCGTCGCGGTGCAACTCATTTTGCTGGCAAGGTCTTTAACGGCAATGGACGACGGAATTTTTATGTGCGTCGGACGAGCAATTTCGACTTTATGAACGGGCGCAGGTTGAGGACGCGCTTTCTTTTTGGCGCGCATCGGTCGACTAACCTGTTGCTGTTGCATTTGAGCTTGTTGCTGACTTTTCGCAACGTTGGCGGCATTTTTATTTCGGCGATTACGACTGCGATTTTGAGTTTTGCCGCCGTCTTCACGGCTACTGTCACGGTTTTTGCGTTCGGTACGGTCGCCGCGTTCAGGTCTGTTTTCTGCGCGTTCGGGACGAACTTCACCGCCCCTGTCGACGCGTGGCGTGCGTTCTTTGTCGCGATTATCCCGCGCAGGTCTGTCACGATCGAAGTCACGATCTCCCCTGTCGCGATTGTCCCGCGCAGGTCTGTCACGGTCAAAACGATTTCTGTCCGTGCGTTCGCCGCGTTCGCCACGTTCTCCGCGTTCGCCACGTTCGCTACGTTCTCCGCGTTCTCCGCGTTCGCTACGTTCGCCGCGCTCAACCCTATCGAAACGCGGTTTGATTGACTGCGTGTCCTGTTTACGAATCGGCTCAACTTTCGGAGAAGTTCTTTCGCGTCTGTCTGTGATAGGTCTATCGATTCGTGATTCGGCGCGTGGCGTTGAAGGTTGAGATTTAAACGCGGGCTTGGAAGATTTTGTTTCGACTTTCACTTCATCGACTTGCGCAACCTTTGATTCAACCTTTGATTCAACCTTCGATTCAACTTTTGATTCAACCTTCGGCGGCTCTTCAACTTTAGGTGTTACCGTTTCGGTTTTTGTTGCAACGGTTTTTTCTGCCGGTTGAGGTGTCGGCTTGACGGTTTTGGGTTTTGAATCGTACTTTGGCTTAACGTGTTTGCTGTCGAATTTTGATTTTGGCGGTTTGTCCGTTTTTTGCGTCGTATTCGCGGATGTTGCCGCCGATTTATTTTCTGTGGAAGTTGGAGATTGTTCCTTAGCCGGTTTTTGTCGACGCGCGAAATTTTCTTTCAAGAAGTTGTACGTTTCCTCATCAACTGCGCTGAATCGATTGGCAACTTTGACTTTATGTTTCTTCAAAAATTCGATTATAGCTGTACTCTCTTGGTTTAACTCCTTTTCGAGTTCATAAATTCTGTATTTTGGCGTTTTCGTTGCTTTCGCCATAAATCCACCCCCGTTGGCACTTTCAAAGTTCGGCAATGCGAAAATGAAAGCTATTGAAAAAAATTTACATGTATATTACTCCTTTGCAGAAGATTGATTGAAATTAAACGCTGATTAGTGCAAGGCAGACAAAGTCGAAACTAAATCATCGTATAAATCTATTGACACGGCGTTTTTGAAAGTTTTATCCAATCGCCGCCGTTTTTTCATTTCCGTAATGCACTTTTCGCATTTGCAGACGTAAGCACCGCGACCTTGAGCTTTGCCCGATTTGTCCACAAAAATTTTTCCTTCGGCGAGTTTTACGATTCGGAAAAAGTTTGACTTGTGCTTAATTTCTCTGCAACTTACGCAACGGCGCATTTGTGTTTGTTTCAAAATTTTCTCCTTGAGTAGCCGGTAGCTTGTAGCTTGTAGCTTGTAGCTGGTAGGAAATTTTTCTATTCATTATTCTCTGAATTTTTTTCGGGATTATTTTTCGGTTGCTTGGCTTTCAAAGTGGAAGAGAAAAATTTCACGGGCTTAATCTTCACTGTGCGGAACTCTTCGTTGAGCACGTCGCCTTTCGCCTGCATTTTACTTTTGATATCGATTTTCCAGCCTGTCAACTTTGCGGCAAGACGCGCGTTTTGTCCTTCCTTGCCGATTGCCAAACTCAACTGATTATTCGGCACGACGACGCGCGAAACTTTGTCAGGTTCGTTCACGGAAACGCGGATAACTTTCGACGGACTCAACGCGTTGGCAATGAAAATCGCGGGGTCTGCATCCCATTGAACAATGTCAATTTTTTCATCGCCCAACTCGTCAACGATTGCTTGAATTCTTATGCCGTGCTGTCCGACGCATGAGCCGACGGCGTCAACATCTTCGTCATTGGAAACGACGGCAACTTTGGAACGCATGCCCGCTTCACGCGCAATAAATTTCACGAGCACAATTTTTTCTTGAATCTCCGGCACTTCCAATTCAAAGAGACGGCGCAAAAATCCGGGATGAGTTCTTGAAAGGTAAACTTGAGGACCTTTGCCGATTTTGCGAACTTCAGCGACGTACGCTTTAACTCTATCGCCGACTTTGAAATTATCGGCGGGCATTTGTTCAGACGCCGTTAAAATTGCTTCAGTCTTGCCGATATCGATAATTGCGTTGCCGTCTTCGATTCGCACGATGTTGCCGTTAACAACGTCATTGGCGCGGTCGGTAAATTCGTCGTAGACCATGATTCGTTCAGCCTCACGAATTTTTTGCGTGACGACTTGCTTTGCTGCCTGCGCGGCGATTCTGCCGAAACCTGCGGTGGAAAGTTCTTTTGCCACGAATTCGCCAATTTGGAAATTCGGATTGATTTTTTGAGCGTCTTCAAGAGAAATTTCAGTGGCGGGCTTGGTTACGTTTTCGACTATTTCGCGCAATTCCCGTATATGAAAATCTCCGTTCTCACGATTAATTTCAACTGAAATATTTTTATCTGCGCCCAAAGTTTTTTTGCAAGCAAAGATGAGTGCCGCTTCAATGGCATCAAACATTAAATCGATAGAAATTTCTTTTTCGCTACACAAATCTTTCAGCGCGTCCAGCAAAAAAATTTCGTTGGTCGCGTTTTTCTTTTTCCTTACAGCCAAAATTTTTTCCTCCGTTAAAAGATTTTAAAAATCTATGTGCAATCTGACTTGAGAAATTTTTTCACGCGGAATGGGTTTAAAATTTTGCAGGTATAAAAATTTTTCGTCGCGGCTCTCCAAGATGCCGGTAAAATTTTTTTGTCCGTCAAGCGGCGCGTAAAGTGCCACGTCGACAGATTTTCCCGCCTCGCGCAGAAAGTCACGATCTTTTTTCAAGACGCGATCCAAACCCGGCGAAGACACTTCCAAAATGTACGGACCGTCAATCACGGATTCTTTGTCGAGTTTGTCACCAAGTTTTTCACTCAACATTTTGCAATCTTCCAAATCGACGCCCGCCGGTTTGTCAACGAAAATTCTCAAGTACCATTCCTTTTCCTTGACAAATTCCACGTCAACCAGTTCAAAATCCGTGCCGGTCAAAATTTCAGACATCATTTGTTCAGCCCGCGTTTCAACTTTACTCGGCATTTAGTCCCCTCCAAATTTCTGCGCAATATTAAAAAGTGGACGCGCGTCCACTTCAACAAAAAAATAAATCTTGGACAAACAAAAAATTCCTCCTACAATACGAGTCCCGCAGATTATATCACAGAAAAAATTTTCTGCAAATAATTTTGTTTGGAAATTAGATCGTCAGTTAGTTAGATCGCCAGATCGCCAGTTAGTTAGAAAGCTACAAGCTACAAGCTACAAGCTAAAAACTACTCACGCGGCATTGCAGTTCTCATGGCGTCGCGCAAACTTTCAACAGGAAATAATTTTACGTTCACGGATGACGGCAAATTTGAAACTTCCGAAAAATTTTTCTTCGGCAAGATTATATTTTCAAAACCCATTCGCGCAGATTCTTCAACACGTTGCCGCGCCTTCGACACCGCACGAACTTCACCGCTCAAGCCGACTTCGCCGAAAATTGCACACTGCGGCAAAAGTTTTCTGTTCGCAAAACTCGACGCCAACGCAATCGACAGCGGTAAATCCGTTGCAGGTTCATCAATTTTAATTCCGCCCGCCGTCTTCACGTAAACATCACATGAGCCAATGCTCAAATGCACGCGCTTTTCCAACACGGCAAGCAAAAGTTGTATCCGCTTGAAGTCAACGGAATCACTTGTCCTGCGCGGCGGCATGAACGGCGTCGGTGCAACGAGTGCTTGAATTTCCACGAGCAACGGACGAGTTCCCTCAACCGTCGGCACAATCACGCTGCCAATATCTTCCGCTTTGTCCGGCAAAAAAAGTTTTGACGCGTCGGGAACGTCAACTAATCCGCTGTCGCGCATTTCGAACAATCCAATTTCCGAAGTTGCGCCAAAACGATTTTTTATCGCCCGCAAAACTCTGAAGTCCGCGTTGCGTTCGCCTTCGAAAAATAAAACCGTGTCGACGATATGTTCAAGCACACGCGGTCCCGCAAGGTTACCATCCTTCGTGACGTGACCGATTATAAAAGTTGTGACGCCGTGACTTTTCGACAGCCGCATAAGTCCCGCAGAACATTCACGCA
>JAFSXD010000072.1 GCA_017444245.1 Selenomonadaceae bacterium
GCTCAAAATGATTCTGGACAACTTCGGATTTTTTAACGTCATCGCGCAGGATATTTACGGCAAATTCAAGGACGCCAACGACGCATTGATTGACGACAGAAAAATTTTTGAAGACGCCGTCAAGAAAAATGCTGACGTTGCGCGAAAAAAATTTTTGTCGACGTTCGGTCTCTAACTTCTAACCTCTAAGCTGAAAAAGGCGAAAGATAATTCAAATTATCCGACGCTTTTTTTGTGCAAAAAAAAACAGCCGAGATTTCTCTCGACTGCCGAAGATTTTTAGTTTCTAGGGTCTAAGTTTTAACTGCTAGCCCCTAGTTCCCAGTTCCTATTTCCTATTTGTTGTTCTTCTCTTGTGCAAAGGTGAAGACCATTTCGTTTTGTTCCGCAATGCCGGTAAGCGGATTCGTCGTGTTCAAGTTGCCGACCGAATATGTGTCGATTGAAGTGTTGACGAGGTCGCTGATTGTGTCATTGGTTACAAAGTTGTCGTCGAAGAGCAGGTCAGCAGATTCAGCGAGGTCAGCAGATGCCGCAGTAATGGCGATAGTCTTAGGTGCACCTGTGCTGTCTTGGTAGCTGAAGTCTCCTGTTCCGCCTACGCCTTCGAGAGTGACAGTACCGCCGCCAATCTTAACGAGGAGGTTGCCGTTTTCGTTCGTGACGGAAGTGATAGTCGTTGCCGCATTGCCGAGCTTGAACGTATCAGTGCCAACGGTGAAGTTCTTGACGGTGTCGTTGCCATGTCCGTTAGTGTAAACGAACGTCGCCCCCGTGACGTTAGCAAGTTCGATAACGTCATTGCCTGCGTCGCCGCTTATCACTACGTTGTTACCTGCCGCCGTGATTGTGTCGTTGCCGCCGCCGCCTTCAACAGTGCCCGCCGTAACTGTGATGACATCAGCCGCGCCACTGCCGACCAACGTCTTGCCGCTTGAATTTCTGAATTCCATGCCGCCGTTAACGTTGATTGTGACTTTGTCGTTTGTGCCAACAAGAGCTGTAGTAAAGTCGATTGTCTTTGCTCCTGCCGTCATTGCAGTGACGTTAGCCTTAGCATTTGCTTCTGTACCAAGAACCAACGCCGTCTTATCGCCGGTGAATCTTGCCGTGACGGTGGTATTTGCTCTGGTGTAAGTGGCGGTCTTCTCGTCCGCACTGAGCGTGAAGTAAGCACGATTCGTCTTTGCAGTGAAGGTCGTAACTTTGTTGGCGTTTGTCCAAGTAGCATTATTATCACCTGAGTAATCGGGCGAATTGGTTACCGTACCATCGAATGCAAGTTTGTAATCAATATCGCCGGCTTGTGCGCCGTTGCGAACATTGACATTCATAGTGCCGAGTTGGCTTGCGCCCAACGTGATGACACCGCCGACGTCAGAAACTGTCGTGTTGCTGTCCTTCAAGCCGCTAACTGTTGCGTAAGTTTTCGTCGCCGCTCCGTCCGCCGTGTACCTAATTTCTTGGGTTGAGGTGGTCGCGGTGGTCGTCGCGTCGTTGAGCGTGTAATAACCCTTCACGTAATCTTTCTTTGTTGCCGTCGTGCCGGTGGTTACCCATTCTTCAGTCAAGCTCTGGGCTTTGCTGGGTACGTCGCCGAGTGCAAGTTTGAAGAGGTTCTTGCTACCTGCCGCGCCGGTTAAATTCGTGTCGTCAATACCTTGCTTTGTGGTAGTTATGCGAACAGTTCCAGTGCCGAGTTGTGCTTGGTTGAGCGTGACGGTGTTGGTGCTCTCGTCGAAAACTTCATCCGCAATGTCTTCCATCTTGATGCCCGCCTTCAAGCCGGCGATTGTCGCCAAGTTAATCGGGTTGGTTTGTCTGTTGTAAACGATTTGACGTTTTGCATTGGCTTCTGCGGTAGTGGGTGTCGAGCCTGCTTGATTGTGAACGTCGTTGTAATAAGCCGTGTTGTAGCTCTGATAAGCAAGGTTATTCCAGCCGTAGACAGTTTCCACTACCTTATCGGTTGCATCAACGTCGTTGCCGAGTTTGAGTTCCGTAACTGTCAAGTCGGTTGAACCGTTCACGCTGATGTTGGTCTGATTGAGCAATTTGCTGTCAACGTAGACCGTAACGGTGTCATCTTCATTCGTCTCAACTGAAACGTGTCTCTTGAAGTAAGCGTCGATGGCGACGTTGTTCGTTTCCAAGTCGGTTTGACGAGCATCCGCTTGTGCTTGTGCTAAAGTTTTACCTGTAGGCAATTCATAACCTTCAGCCTTAGTTGCGTCATAAGCAGTGGTAACAGCACCGAGAGCAGTCTTGATACCCGCGAGAGTCATAAGCGTTACGTTGTTGCGCGCCGCCGAATAGGTAATGGTCTGATTCGTCGTCGTTACGACGTTAGCACCCATGCCCCTAGTCGTCTCAACTTTATCATTGAGCTTGTAGCCTTCTTGGAAGTTAGCCTTCATCGTCGCCGTCGTGCCGCCGTTCCTTTGGAGGCTATCAGCATCATCATCAGTTGTCAGATTGTTACCATCGTCTCCTGTGGTTCTTTGCGTTGCACCGGACTTGTACGCGCCCGCCGTGCCCGTCCACGTGAAGGCTTTGTCGCCGTTTGCGTCCAGTGTCTGTGTCGGTGCTTGAACATTTTCGTCAAGTGCCAGCGTGTAGCCTGACGTGCCGGTAATTGTGACGTTTCTCTTGCTGAGTGCTTCGGGCGTTAACGTGACAACTTTTTCGTCGTTGAGGGTAAGGAACTCTGTTTCAACAGCAGCATCAGTAACATTTGATGTCCTGGTAACAGCATCTTCGCCTTCCCCTGCAGTTGTGGTAACTGTTCTGGTTCTGGTGGTCGTCATTATGAAACGTTGATCATCAGTGAGGGAGGCAACGCTAACATCGGTGTAAGGTTGATCGCTAGCGTTTGTGCCGTAGGTTGTTGTGGCAGTCGTGCCGACGAGACCGTTGATTGTGGCGAGCGTCTTAACGTCTCTCTGCGCGGTGTACTGAATCGTATTGTTGGAAACTGAGTAGAATTTCGGCGTGACTGTCTTGTAAGTTGCCGTGCCGTTTGTGTAAGTCCAAATATCTGTATCGGCGGGTTTAGAGTAATCTTCGGCGAGGTTGAGCGTGTAAGTGTTGGTTGTGCCGTTGATGTTCGCGCCCCTGACTGTGACATTTGCCGTGCCGAGTATGTCTTCAGAAACGTAAATATTTCTTGCGGTAACAGCACCTTTGTCGTCCGTCACTTCCTCGAAAGTGAGATAGTTTCCGTCCGTCAAATATTTTTTAACTTTTTCAGCGTAAGTTGCATTCGCGTCTTGAGTCTTCGCCGTCCTGATGGCAGCCAACTGTGCTGCTGTAAGGTTATCTGTCTGTGTTCTTGTTGTTTCTTTGCCTTCTTCGCCTTCTTCCGTTACAGTGTATGCATGAGTTCCACCGGTAATTGTTCCGGCATTTGTGGTAAGGGTAACTGTTCCGGTGAGTCCAAGTTTGGTAAGTGCCGCTGTGTAATTCGTAGTGACATCTGTAACAGTCGTAGCTGAGGCGGCGGAAACATCAAGACCGGTAAGCGTGGCGAGCGTCACATCTCCGCCTGCCGTGTAAGTGACTCTGCCGTTGGTTGCGGTGTAGCCGTTGGGGAATGTTGCCTTCAAGACGACGGCGTTGTTCTCGTAGGTGAAATATTCCGTGCCGTCTGTCTTCGTGTAACCTTGAACGCCTTCTTCAAGTTTAACGGTGTAATTCTGATTCGTTTCGCCGTCGATTGTCGCTTTGGGTGTGGCAATAGTAACGGCGGCTTTGTCAGTCGTGGGCAGGATGTTGCTCTTGAGGTAAACTGTCTTGTTGTCGTCGTCAATCAAGACGCCCGCTTCGAATGAATCGTTGGAAGAATCGCCGGTGGTACGAGTGCCAATGATGTTGTTGACAACTGCAAGTTCTTTGCCGTCATCTGCGGCAATTCCGTTGAGCGTGATGTAAGTGCCATTGGCGGCGTCTTTCGCTGAAGTGTAAGTAATGCCCGTGCCGTCAGCCTTCGTGGTGTAATATTCTTTTTGTGCGCGCTTGTAGGTGGCAGTCTTCGTCGTCGTGCCGGTGAGTTGCCAAACGTGCCCTTCGGAATTATCCGTTGGGATATATTCGTCGTACTCGTCAAGCTTAATCTTGTAGCCGCCCGTGCCGCCGATTGCAATGTTGGTTGAGTTAAGCAACTCATGTCCAAGCGTGACTGTTCTTTCGGTTGTGTCAACGGTTATGCCGGGAATCGAATTAGCCGTCCCTGTAGCAGCCACATCATCAGGAGTAATATTTTCTTTCTTGAGTCCGGTAATTTTGACGAGCACGGAGGACGCATTAGCCGCCGAATACTGAACAGTTTGAGCGTCGCCGGAGAGTGAGTAGCCCGCGCCGTCTTCAGTGATGTTTGCAGTCAAGCTTGCCGTGCCTGTGGTTGATTCGTAGCTCCAAGTCTTACTGTCTGTCGGTGCATTTACGCTGTTCAGTGCGAAGACGTAATCAGTCGTTGCGCCCGCGCCTTTCTTCATTGTGACATTTTTCGAAGTAAGTACTCCGTTATCGCCGCCTGTCAGTGTAATGACGTTGTCGCTGAGGTCAATGCCGGAAATAATTCCGTTGCTCGCGCTGATGTTATCTTTGAGCCCGCTGACAGTCACGTAAGTTTTCTGATCCGTCGCTTTGTTGTAGGTAATTGTGTTGCCGCTCACGGTGTAGTATTCGGGCTTAACGGATTTGAATACCGCAACGCCTTTGCTTTGAACTGCCCATTGATCCGCAATATCTTGAGTGGCGGCGGTTTCTGTCTCAACGTCTGAGCCGAGCGCCAGCGTGTAATTCTGCGTGCCGTTCTTCAATGTGACATTGGACGTTCCGAGCAGTCCATTCATTACAGAGATTGTTGAACCGTCCACAGAAATATTTGAAGTAATGTACTCAGCCTCACTACCAGACGTAGCACCTGAAAGATCAACGCCCGTGAGTGTCGCATAAACGGTTTGTCCTGCGTAGGTTTTTCCTTCGACTGTTTTAGTTTCACCTGCTACGGAAGTGTACTTGTGGATAGTCTTTCCGCTGTCAATGACTTTGTAGCCCTTACTATAATTCGTTACAAAGACCGCTGTGTTGGCGGCTGAACCCTTTTCCCAGATGGGCTCGGAATCTTCGACGGAAATTATATCGTCGCCCGTGAAACCAGAATCCGACGAATCCAACGCCAGCGCGGTGTGTCCTGTGTATGGATTTTGAATTGTGAGCTTGACATCCTTGTCAGTGAGTGCGGCTTTCTTGATGTCAATGGTCTTGTTGGTGTCGTTCAGCGTGATGACTTGGCTTGTGCCTCCGCTATCCATAATGACTTGCTCTTGAAGGCCGTTTCTCTTTGCTTGGAGATCCGTAGCAAGCCCGGTAATGATTAACTTGGTTTGACCTTTCGTCTCCGCGTGGAAGGAAATACTCTTGCCGTCCTCTGCCTCGACGTAGTAAGCGGGATCAGCCGTCTTGTAGGTTGCCGTGCCGTTTGCGAAACTCCACATTGCCGAATTGGCCGTCGTTACCTGTTCGTCGCCAAGTGCCAGCGTGTAACCTTCATGACCTTTGCCGTAAGCGATTGAAACTTTCGTCTTGTTCAAAATGCTGTCGGACAAGCTGAAGATTGTGTCTTCGCCGGTGTCGTAATTAGTTTTGATTTCGACGCCTTTATTCGCATTATTAACCGCAGTTTTGAACGCCGCCCAAGTTTCACCGGTCTGCGTAATAGCTGAGCCTGTAGAATTTTTCTTGAGACCGCTGATTGTGGCGATAATCTCGTTTGAATTTTCCTTAGAGTAGGTTACAAGTTTGTCGTTCGTCAGCGTGTGCCCTGCAGCCATGTTAGCTTTGACTACGGCGTTGGTTGCGTTCGCCTTCTGCTCCCAAGTGTAATTACTCAAAGCAGGTGCAGTGACGTCGCCGGCAAGTGCAAGCGTGTAATCGCCGGTTGTGGAAAGTGCAACGTTGCTTGTGGTGAGCGCGTTGGAACTCAGCGTGATAACTTTGTTGTCGTCAACTGTGATTGCGTTTGCGGCAGACCCACCTGTCGGTGTGAATTGGAGGTTACTACGTGAGCCGTCATCTTCAGTGTCGTTGCTCCAAGCACCTTGAGCCGCAGTGTGCGATTGAATTCCTCTAACCGTCGCAAGAACTGTACCGGAACTTTCAGCAGTGTAATTGATTCTGCTACCGTCTGCTGAGGCAACGTAGCTCTTCGGCTTGACATTCTTGTAAGTGGCAGTCGTCCCGCTGACAAACCATTTATTCTCGGTCTCGTTCGAGGAATTGACACCGTCAGCAACGGCAAGTTTCAAGCCATAATCGCCGGTAACGCTGATGTTCGTCGTGCCAAGCAACGTGCCATCTTTGAAAGTAAGCACAAGATTCGTGCCACCGTCAATAAGTGCGTTCGTGCCGTCGCCGAAGAGTGCTTTTGCCTGATCATGGGTAAGGGAGTAATCTGAATTTGCTCCGGCAGTTCCAACGTTGGTAACGCCTTTCTTGAGACCGCTGATTGTCGCGTAAGTGAAAGTTTCATTAGCGTTGACGTGAACAACCTTGCCGTTTTTGGTAACGTAACCGGCCGTCTCGTAAGCCGCCGTAATTGTGAGCGTGCCTTTTGCAGAATTGTACGTCCACGTCCATGCTGTATCAGTCTTTTTTGCCGCTTCACTTTGCAGAGAGAGTTTGTATTTTGAATCGCCCTTCAAAACAACATCGGCAGTGTCAAGCAAGTCTGAATAACTGCCACTGTCGTTGTGTTTCAAAGTGACAGCGTACTTGTCGTCCGTGCCCGCGTATTCGGAAACTTCAACGTATTGCGCAACATCAGCCGCAGTCAAACCGGCTTTGAGCCCCGTGATTGTGATCGGCGTGGTTACTCCCGTAGCTCTGTGATAGCTTACGGCGGTGTCGTTGTTAATCAGCGTGTAGTAAGCGGGTTTTGCATTCCTGTAATAAGCCGTCGTGGTGCTGCCGGAGGCGACAACTTCAAAGAAAGATTCTTCAGAGGTCGGGGCAGTCGTCTGTACGTCGCCGTCAAGAGCAAACTTGTAACCGTAATCGTTGCCGGTCAGCGAAAGGTTCAACGTGCCGAGTGCGTCTTTCTTAACGGTGATTGTCTTTGTGTCTTGGTTGACTGTGAAGTAGCCGTCATTATCGGTGGCTGTTGTAGTTGTGCCGTTCATGTTGGCGGCTGATAAGTTTCTGACGCCGTTGATTGTCACGAGAGTTGGGGCGACGGTAACGCGGGTAATTTTTTTGTTGTCTGCGGAAAATTCATAGCCCGCCGTAGTAAGAGCAGTTGCCAACGTCGCGGTGTTCGCGGATGTTTTAGCGGCGTCATTTGCGCCCAGTTTTTCCCACGTAACCGCATTGGTATTGTAAACCGGCTTGGTAATGTTCGTGTCTGCAAAAACGTAATTCTTGCCGGTAAGAACGATTTGCTTACCGTTTACTGCGGCTTTTTGTTCATCTGTTGCACCATCTGCAAGTGCTTCAGGCAGTGCGTTTGCGCCGAGAGTAACTTTGCCGTCGGCGAAAGTGATAAGGGTTTGATCCGCTGCCTCCAAAGCCGCCTTAGTTACATTCGTGGCATTGAGACCGGTAATCGTGAACAATGGGGCTGCCTCGAGGACTTCACGCTTGTAAGTGACGGCAGTCTTTGTGGTTTCGTTCAGTTCGTAGTAATCGGATTTACCGTTCTTGGCAACGACGGTTGCAGTGCCGCCACTGTTGCTGACGACCCAACGCGTTCCTTCTGTCGCCGAAGTGGGAACTGCATCGTCTCCGTCGTTGTCAAGGGCGAGTTCGTAGGTGTTGCCGTCCAGCGAACGCAGATTGACATTAGATGTGGTGAGCGCGTTCTTGTTCAGCGTGACTTTAGCATTGGCAACAGGATCATCTGTCGCTACGGTGTAAGTGAGTTTTTCGGCTATCTTGTTACTCTTAGCGGTAGCATCCGCGCCGTTTTCGTCCAGTCCGCTCTTGAGACCGGTGATTTGGAGCATGGGAATATTGGCACTGCGATAAGTGGCTGATTTGCCGTCGGAAGAAATTTCAATGCCATCCGTCGTGTTGGTTTTCGTCAAAGTTGCCGTCGTGCCGCTCATGCTCCAAGTTGGATTGGCGGCGTACGCAACAGCGGTAAATTTGCCTTCGACAGTACTGGCAACAAGTTTAGCCGTATTGTAGTTGGTTGTGTCATTAATTGTGAGCGTTACGCCCCTGTTGGCTGTCGTGCCGACTGCGCCATTAGTGACAGAAATTTCTTTGCTCGCGGTTGTATAAGTCAAGTAATCGACATCAGCGGCGGGCGAACCTTCATTGACTTGGACTTTTTGTCCGTCCGTACTGACTTTGTAAGTTTTGCCACCGGCGAGACCTGCAACAGTGAAAAGTTTTGTCTGTGCGCCGTCGGCAGTGTAAGTGATGCTCGTGCTTGCGTCTGCGTCTCCAGCGGCTGTACCGTCAGCCTTTTTACGAGTATAGAAACCCTTGTCGTATTTGACGTAGGTCGCAGTCGTGCCGCTGACTTTCCATTCCTTAAAGTTGGTTCTTCCTGTCGTACTTTTTTGAGTGACTGCCGTGCCTTTGTTGTCGTTGCCGGCGGTGTTATTGTTGGTTGCGTCAAATGCAAGCGAGAAGGTATCGCCGTCGTTGGTGTCAGTGTCCCTGAGCGTGACGGTCGTCTTCTTGAGCATTTCCTCAGTCAACTTAATGGTGTTTGCGCTTGTTGCTAAGTCTGCCGTGTGCGCAATGATAGAGTTGGCGGGAGTCGTCGCGTCTGCAATGCCGAGCTTAACGCCAAGTTTTTTATTGTCGAGTGTGTCAGTAGCAGCCGCGCTTCCGTCCGCCTTCAGTGCTTTAACGTCGTTGCTGAGACCCGTGACAGTAGCCAAAGTTTTGTCTGCACTCGACGCGTAATATCTGATTTGAGTGGTGGGATTTCCTGCGGCAGGAGTTACGGCTTTGTAACCTTCTAAGGTTTGCGCGTGAAGGATAGCCGTACCGTTGCTGACTGTCCACCATTTTGCGGACGCCTTTTGTCCCTCAACGTTGAGGTCGGCTTTGGTTGCTTCGTCGGTTACTCCCGTCTTAGTTGCCAACGTGTAAGTTTTACCTGCGGCGTTCGTCAAAGTGACATTCGCGTTTGTGAGTGCGCATTTGCTGATTGTGAACGTCGCGCCGTTTGCCGTTGCATCACTGACAGCGACAGCGTCAAGAATGTTATCAGCGGCTTTCTTGACAACAAGCTTTGTGCCGTCGTCGCTGACTTCGATTTTTTCACCGTCTATAGCGGATTTGTTGAGCCCGGTGATTGTGGCGAGAATTACTTCGTCGGATTGCCTGAAGTACTTGATAACGCCGGTGTTGGGGTCTTTTGCCCAGTACTCGGGCGTGACTTCTTTGTAGGTTGCTGTGCCGTTGTTGATTGCCCAAACTTTGACTTTGGCGGGCTTCGTGCCGGTGATCAATGTAGCCTGATCGCCGTCAGTCTCAGTGTCATCGGTCGTCGTGGTGACTTTTTTACCTTCAGTCGTAGTGTCAAGCTTGAGTTCGTAGGGGAAAGAATCCGTGCCGCTGGTAATTTTGACATCTTTGTTGGTAAGGACGTTTTTCTTCAGCGTGACGGTAGTGCTATCGACGGTGATTCCTTCGGCGAAAGCGTCGCCAGCCCCAGTTCCAACTTTGTTGCCAGCTTCCGTAGTGTTCGTTGTAAGAGTACCAAGCCCCGTGATTGTCAAAAGGGTTTGGTTATCGCCGCCCTTCGCGCTCTTAATGGTGGTATCGTTGATGAGTTTGTAGCCGTCCGAAATTGTAGAAGCAAGCGTCGCCGTGCCACCGCCGATAGTCCATTTGTTCTTTGCTGCAGTGATTGACTGCGCGGTTGCGTCGCCACCAAGCGCAAGTTTCGAACCCTCAGCGTTCGTCAATGTAACAGTGGCTGTTTGTCCTGCTGTGGACGGCATGGGCAACGCGTCTTTTGCGATTTCGAAGGTGTACTTGCCTTCGTCCTCGCCAGTACCCGGTGTTACTGTGATGAGGCTGGTGGCATCCTCGGCTGGGTTAGTGACTGCTCCGCCAGTTTTCGCAGTTTTCTGCACGCCGATTTTTGTGCCGTCGCCAAAGGCAACGAGCTTGCCAGTGTACGTTTCCGCTTCCGTAGCACCAAGTTGAGCCTGAAGACCGCTGATTACGCCGTGAATGCCGTTAGCGGTATTCTGTTGCGCGGTGTAGTTGATTTGAGTATTCTCTTTGTTGAGCGCGTAATAAGCGGGCGTGACGTTCTTGTAAGTGGCGACAGTGCCGGCATCATTGACTTCCCAAATATTAACAGCAGTGGGAGCAGCAACGGAATATGTACCGTCCTCCGCAGTAGTGCCGGTCTGAACCTTTGTCTTGTTGGTATCTGCGTCATTTGTACCAATCGCAAGCGTGAAAGTGTTGGCAGTGCCGTCAGGTTTGTTGTTGTTTGTGAGGATAGCGGCAACGCCAGTCGTGCGGAGAAGATCTCTTTTGATTGTGAGCGCGCCGGTGGATTGGTCTACAGCGATGCCGTTAACGCCGGTAATCACTTCGTCTTCAACCTTGTTGGCAACGCCGGTAAGTCCCGTGATTGTGGCGAGAGTTTCGCCGGTTTTCGCCGCCGAATAAGTTATTGTTGTGGGGTTCGTCGCGGCGTTGGTGTAGTAGCCCGCCGTGTAGTTGCCCGTGACTTTGACTGAACCTGCATTCGCGTCCAGTGCTTGAGCTTTTATGCTCGCGGTTGTAAGTTCGGGGGCTTTAGCTTCTGTTTCGCCCGTGCCGCCAAGCGCAACGATGTAGTTTGCCGTCGAGACAGTGAAACCCGATTCAAGAGGAGTTTCAGATTTCTTGAGTGTGACCTTGCCTGCTGCTGAGCTCGTGGGTGCAGTGACAGTGAGGTTGCCGTTCAGCATGTCGTTGGTTATCGTTGAAGGATTGACAAGCCCCGTGATTGTGACCATGTTTTCTTGTGCGGTGTAGGTAATGGTCTTTGAATTGGAAGAAAGTTTCCAAATGTCTTGACCGCCGTAAGTTGCGCTTGAGCCGTCGCGCGTCCACGCAGAAGTTAACGGAGTGCCGTCCACGTACTTGGTGTTTTCATCGCCTTCAGCAAAGAAACCAAGCATGTAATTGCCGTTGATTGTGAGACTTTTTTTGCTTGCCGTCAACGCGGCTTTCTGGACTTTGACAGTCGTCTCGTTAATCGTGAAGTTGGCGGCGTCCGGAGTTGTGTCGCCAAAGCCGGTAATGTAGAAGAGGTTGTTGGCAGTCGATGTCACGTTGATGAGGTTGGTTGTGTCACCGATGCCGTAAACAATCTTGTTACTGTCGTTAGTGGTGTCAACGTTAATGCCGCCCGTGAAAGTTTTTGCGTCGGCGTCGCCCTTCTGATAGATGAGAGTTTTGCCGGACGCCAAACCTGTGATTGAGCTGACTGCACTGTTTGAAACTTTAACGTCAACACTATTGCCGGTGCCGGGAGTGATTACTTCCGTGCCGATTGTCAAGACGTTCGCGCCCGTGACGATTTTTCCGTTGCCCGAGCAAGTGATTGTGTGTCCGTCCAAATTTTCGGTCGACAAATCCAGCGTGCCGGTCAAAGTGACTGTGCCGGTGATTGTGACATTTTCTTTGAGCTTGCCTGAATTTATGAAAGAATTCAACGCAGCCAAGCTATCGATTGCGCTGGCGTCATAGGTTGGTGTTTCTGGTTCAGTTGGGGTTTCGCCGTCGTCGCCTTCGTCGTTCGACGGGTCGCCATCTGCAAACAACTGCAAGTCAAAATAAAAATCAAAATCCAAAGTTTTCATTTTACTCCCTCCCTGTAAAACGTTCATCAATCCTTTAGAAAGAAAAATTTTCGAGATAATCAACTCCTCTCTGACATAATCGATTACGGTAAATAAAACTAAAACGTAGCATGAGTTCTCTTCATTAATTCGAGATTTCCATAACAAACCTTAAAAACTTTCTCGAAACAATTACTGAGTTTCACAAGCTGCGTTTCCACGACAACAAAGGGACTGATTACCCCGAAAACATTTTTAGCGTTTAGCTGATAGCTTGTAGCTGGTAGCTGATAGCTTGTAGCTTAGTTCGGCTAATACAAAATTGAAAAAATTTCCTAATGCGAATAATAGCACGTCGACTTTAGCATTGCAAGTTAAACCTAATAAAAATTTTTCAAACTCAAGGTAAAGGAAGTTGCGTCATCATCCGAAGAAAAATTTTCCGTACGAACATCACGTGTTAGAATTTTTTTTAACCGCCGCGTGTAGGATTCAATCTCGTTTGGGTCGTCCGTCGTACCTTCGATTTGCAGATTGTCACGTTGGAAATTAATTTTGTTCAAAAAAGTTTTTCCGTCGGCGATTGTCCCCAGCTTGACGAGTGCAGGAAAAATCGGTGCTGAAATTTGCGCGGCGCAGAAGTCGTTAATCTTGCGAAGTTCAACGATTTCAGATTCAAAAAATTTTTTCGTGTCAAAATCTTTTTGGTAAAGTGCTCTTTCAGCTTGAGTCGTCTGCAACCGCGCGGACGCGGCATGATATTCGGCGGCAAGTTTTGCGGAAATTCCCAACAGTGCGCAGAAAAAAATTGCGACAATCGCGGCAGAAATTTTTTTGTAGTTGAAAAAGTTCAGGCGACTTTTGAGCAGGTTGGGCGTTTTGGATTCGGCGACAACTCCGGCGACAAAATCGGCGTATTCGGCGGGCGGCAAAATTTCATTTTCGGATTGTGGCATGGCAGTGAGCGCACAAAGATTCACGGAATTTTTTTGACATGCGTCGACGAATTCAGCCGCCGCAGTTTCAGAAATTGCTTGCATCCAAATTTCGCTGTCGTACTTTATCGACGTGAATAAAACTTCGTTGCCGACATGAGCCACCGCCCACGCTTTAACTGCGTCGTCAATTTCTTCGACAGGAATATTTAACGGCGATTGAAAAGTTACAACTGTACCTTCGCGCAGACAAAATCCAACCTTCGACGTACGCCAGCCGCGCTTGGAACACATGACAAAAATTTTTTCTGCGATCTGTTCAATCTCCGGAACGTCGGCGGCGGGAGAAAAAATTTCTTCAGCAAAATCTTTCGTTTTCTTGCCGTTCAAGCGACGAGCCAAGAAAATTTTTTCGCCGTCGTAGTACGCGCCGATAACTTCGCTGAAATCTTCCTTGAAAAAATCTAAAATCAAATCAATTACCTCAAAACTACAAGCTACCAGCTACCCGCGCGCAACAGTTCCGCCGGAAATTGAAATTAATTTTTTAATCGTTGCCTCGTAATTATCCACTTCATAAATATCTTGACAGAGGAAATTGTTAATCGCGTCAATTTTTTGTATGGCGGCGTCAATGCGTTTGCTTGAGCCCTTGACGTACGCGCCGATGTGAATTAAATCTTCGGCGTCCTTGTAAACAGCCATTAACGCACGCATATTTTGCGCGGCACTCAAATGTTCTTTGCTGACGACTTCATTCATTACGCGGCTGACACTTGCCAACACGTCGATAGCGGGAAAATGATTCTGCGCGGCAATGGAACGGCTCAATACAATGTGCCCGTCCAAGATTGAACGAACGGCATCAGCAATCGGCTCATTCATATCGTCGCCGTCCACCAAGACAGTATAAATTCCCGTGATTGATCCGCGTTCACTCGTCCCCGCCCGTTCAAGAAGTCGCGGCAACAGCGCAAAGACCGACGGAGTATATCCGCGCGTCGCCGGCGGTTCGCCAATCGTCAATCCGACTTCGCGTTGCGCCATTGCAAAACGCGTTACCGAATCCATCATGAGAATTACTCTGTGTCCTTTGTCACGAAAATATTCTGCAACAGCCGTTGCCGTCATCGCGCCCTTGATACGAACTAACGCGGGTTGATCCGAAGTTGCCACGACGACAACGGAACGTTTCAAACCTTCTTCGCCCAAATCACGTTCGATAAAATCGCGAACTTCACGCCCGCGTTCGCCGACAAGTGCAATAACGCTGATGTCCGCTTCCGTGTTTCGCGCAATCATTGAAAGCAAAGTCGACTTGCCGACACCTGAACCCGCCATAATTCCAATTCGTTGACCGTCGCCCAAAGTCATCAACCCGTCAATCGCACGAACGCCAACGTACAAAGATTGACTGATACGAGGGCGCGTTAACGGCGGCGGCGGCGGTGCTTGCATGGGATATTCTTCCTTAGAAAAAATCGGACCGAGCCCGTCCATTGGATTGCCCAGCCCGTCAAGTACGCGCCCCAAAAGTTCTTCGCCAACTTTTACTTGCAACATTTTTTGCGCGGCAACGACTTCACAACCCGGACCCACGCCGTGCATTTCGCCGATTGGCATCAGCATGACGTAGCCTTGACGAAAGCCGACGACTTCGGCGGGAATTGGCGGCGCGTCATGTTTTTTCGGATAAATGTAGCAAAGTTCGCCGACGCTTACGGTTGGTCCTTGCGTTTCGATAACGAGACCGACAACTTGCGTGACTTTCCCCGTCAATCTGATTGGCTTGCATTCTTCGATAGCGTTACGAAATTTTTCTACGTTGATTGTGTTTTTTATCTCGCCCATTGTCGTGCTCCTGTTTAGATCGATAGATCGATGGATCGATGGATCGATAGTTTTTCCTCTAACCTTAAAGCTTGAAGCTTAAAGCTTAAAGCTTAAAGCTCTAATAAATCGGCGTGAAGTAATCGGTTTCAATTCTCTGCGGAATATAATTTTCGTAAACTTCGCCGTAAGTTTTGCAAAATCTGTAATAATAAACGTCGCCGCCACGAGCAATGTTATCTTCAACTTGCGGATCGAAAACATATTCCACGCCGTCAACGTCAATGACGCACCAAATATGCCCCGTCATTCCGCCATCAGCCCGCGAAGTTTGCCCGTAAACCGTGTAACAATTCAATCCCAACGCCCGCGTCATTGCCGCAAACGCGCAAGAATAATCGTCGCACGCACCAACGTAACCTTCAAGCATTCCGCAGGCACGCCCCGCCCCGTAATTTTCATCAATGTACTTTAACCGATTGACATTGTCCCCGTAACTGCAATTCACAATCAGCCAATCGTAACACGCTTGAACTTTTGCGTAAGTGGACATCTCCGGCGTCGTGATTCGCGATAAAGTGTAGGCAACTATCCTGTCGCACGGCTCAAATCCCGTTGCCGTCGGCGTCAACCGCGCAGAATTTAAAACGCTCACCGCGTCCGCCGCCATTGCTGAATTTGCCGTTGCAAGCACAAAAAAAATCAACGCCAATAAAAATTTTTTCAAGTCAACACTTCCTTAACTCATTCAAAGAAAATTTTTTTCTCGTCGCCAAAATAAATTTCGCGAACTTCCTTTGCAATTTGCGGAACATTTCGCGGCAAAAAATGAATGTTGTACCCGACAAAGTACGGCGAAGTTGCGAAACGCGGCATGATTTTTGCAAAAATTTTTTCTGCGCGGTGGTAGAAAAAAATATTGTAACTGCTCAAATTTTTTCTGAAAAAGTTCATCAAGTAATGTACGCCAATCTGCAAAAAATCTGCCCGCGTCTCATGACTGCCGCCCTGTTCAACGACGACGTTCAATTCACCAAAACCGACGCGCGGACAATTTGAAACGTTCAATTCAACATCATTTTCTTGCGCAATGACAATGCCGCCAAGTTCCACAGGATCGAACAGCAATTCCTTTTTCAAGTTTTTAAATCCGACAAGTTGCATGTGTGGATGCCGAATCGTCCCGCCCGACATCGGACCAAAATTTTTGAAAAACAAAACGTCTTCGTACTTGCCGCAGTCCAAAAGTTTTTTCCATTGCCGCAATCCCATGCGAATGACACGACGCATTTTTTCTCGGCTGTAATTCGGCATGTCAATATCACAATCTTTTCCTTCGATTAAAACGAATTGATCCGCGCCCTCAACGACAATGTATTTGTTTTTCAGGAAAATTATATCGTCGTCCGTCTCCAAAATATCTTTCAAGTTCGCCACGTCGCAGAAGGGACAAGCGTTATCCGTGTGAATAATATTTTCCGGCTTTGTCTTGCCAACGTCCGTGTTAAATCTAATCAAGTTTACGTTCACAAGCTCACCACCTTTCGGGTAATTTTACAGAAAAATTTTTTTCAGTGCAAGGTAGCAAACAGGATTAATTTGCAAAAAAAATAGCCGATAGAAAAATTTCTACCAGCTACCAGCTACAAGCTACAAGCTACAAGCTAATCCCTAGTTTTTTCCTGTGAAGAATTTGACGGCGCAGGCGGTTCAGCTTTTTTCTCCGACGCGGTTGTAGTTTCAACCGTCGTAGAATTGCCCGTGATTGAATAGCGCGTCACCCAAGTTGAATAACCCTGCGCATATGCACGAAGACGAACGAGCCCTTTAAAATCCGGATCGTCTTCTTGGATTGAACGATACGTGCCATCGTCTTTCAAATCAGACCATTTATTTTGTTCGGCAGTCCACACTGAACCGGCGGCAATTCTCTCTGTGCCTTGAGGAAGATTGACGGCTTTTTTCATGAATCGAATTTTTATTGCTTGCCCGTTGGCGTCCTTCGTTTCCTCCCACTCCCAAAGAATTAAATTTGTTCCTTTGAGTTGCATGGTAGTTGTGTCAGCCGTGACTTTAACCGTTTCGCCGTTTGCATTGGTTGACGACCAAAGATCAATCCAACGATTTTTTGCGCGCTTGCGATCTCCTTCACCGTGACGGAAAACTTGATCCACTATTGCAACGTAAAAATCTTCGTCGAATGAACGAGAATTTATTTCCTTGACGCGACCTTCAGTAGCCGCCCAAATTACTTCTCCGTCTTTGTTGTAAAATTCTTCCTTCGCGTATTGAACGGTACGAGTTTGCGGATTTATTTTTATCAACGCCAAACTGTAAGCCAAATTATTCGGATCACTTACGGTGCTTGAGATGCCGTAAGAATTAATTGTGCTCTCCGCGCCTTCGTAAGAGTAAGTTGTTTTCGTCCAACCTTCAAGTTCTGTGGGAATTTCTCTGCCGTCTTCAGTGACAGCCTTTTTCACAACTTTGACGGTTGACGGCGCGAAATATTTTGCGTACTTGTCGTCGGCGAAAAGGTAGTACCACTTGCCGCCCTCTGTCGGGTCTTCGTCCGCAAAAGCAATGTTGTTGACGAAAAGGATAATTGCTCCGAGCATTGCCGTCACGAGAAAAAAATTTTTCAACGCGATTCCCTCCTTTCTTCGGATAATTTCAAAATGATTTGGTTGCCAAGTTCATCAATGCCTGCGCCCGTCTTCGCGCTAACGCAAACCGTATCCAATGCGGAAACTTCTTTGACGGCGGCGGCGAGGGATTGTCCACCGTCCGCAAATTTATCCGATTGAGTTATAACCGCGATCACTGCCGCACCTCTCTTCTTTAATTTCGTCAGCCACGCAAGTTCCAATTCAAATGATTCATTGGAGATAAGCATTAGCGCGACTTCGATACTTTCGGCGGATTTTTCTGCAGACGAGGAAGATTCCGCGTCAACGCCGACCGTATCGACGAGCATGATTTTTCCGACGCCGCCAATTTCCATTGCGCTGTACTTCGCCGCGTTCATGAATTTGTGATTCATCAAGGCATACATCAGCGCGGATTTTCCGCTTTTTCGTTTCCCGAAAATTCCAACCTGCCGCATAACACCCGCCCCCTTGTCCGTCAACTCACGAAATTTTTTTCATTATACCACAATATCGACGCGCGGGAAAATTTTTTTTGCAGTTAAGGAAAATTTAACGTGAATAAAGATTTTTTTCATGAAATATTTGCGTGGCGTCGTGATATAATTTTGTGAAAAGGAATTAGGTTAAGACTGTAAATTATTTTTGATTTTTGTAAGGAGGCGGATTGTTTTGGATGTCATGAAAAGATTTTTGGCAACGCTGGACAACACGGCACTTGGCAGTAAATCTATCACGGATGTTTTGAGTTCAGCCGTAAAATCTTGTTCAAGCTTCAGCAGTTTTCAAAACCTCATCGATACAATGTTGCAAGACAGAACTAACGCGGGCAGTGCAGAAAATTTTTTGGTTGATTACTGCGGCATTGTTTTGGACAACGAAGACACCGGCGCGATAACGGGCAACGACGCGGGCGGTTCAACCGTCAAAACTCGTGAAAGCGTCGTGCCTGAAAGCGGGAACATCGACAGAAATTTTACGGACTCTTCGTTCGTCGTTGACGGTTTGACGGTAAGGATAGCCGACGAATCCACAATCGACGGGCAGGACGCGCAGGCGGCAGATTTCAATTCCCTTAGTGAAAAGAAAAAATATCTTTGGCAAGCTCTTCACTCGTGGTGGGTAAGCGGTGCGCTTGACATCAACGCCGAATCTTACGGAAATAATTTCAGCTTTACGGATCAATCTTCAGCAACCGTCAAAGAAATTTACGTTTATTTTCCCAATTACGAGAACGAAAGTTATTTTGCGTTGGTTTCGCCGCGTTATTATCCGTCTACGAATGAAACTTATCAGCTTAAACTTAAAATCAACATGAAGTACGGCGACTTGATAGCCGAAGACGACGCCGACGGAAAATTTACGCTTGACAGCGGACAGGTAATTTATTTTGACGCGACAGTTGCTCATGAATTTACCCACGCGGTTATGGCGGCGAATCTTCCGGCGGACACGTACAACAATTTGCCGGCGTTCGTCAGAGAAGGCATCGCAGAAATTACTTGCGGCATAGACCATGAGAAACGTAGCTCGATAGAAAATCTTGCGGAAAATCCTGAAACGTTGAAACAGTACTTGAGCAACATGAGCACAACTTCTTCCGATTACGGCGCAACATACGCGGCGGGTTACATACTCTTCCGTTATCTGAATAAGCAGGCGTCGGGAAATTATGCGTGGACTCCTGAAACCATTCAAGGCACAGAAGGAAACGATTCAATTTATGCGTCGACGAACGGCAACAGTTACTTCATGCTCGGCGGAAATGACACTGTCTGGGTTTACGAAAATGATATTTACGTAGACGGAGGAAACGACGCCGATTATATTTACATCAGCGAATTTTCAAAGCCCATGATTATCGGCGGCAGCGGCAACGATTCAATTTTCAATCACGGCACGGAAGCTTTTATTTACGGCAATGACAATGACGATTACATAAGCAACTTTTCTTCCAACGTCACAGTTTACGGCGGCGCGGGCAACGATTCAATTTTCAACAACAACGCCACCTGCACGAGTGTTTTTCTTGACGGCGGCAACGGCAGCGATTACATCAGCAACTTTTCATCGAACGTCACAATCACAAGCGGCGCAGGCGACGACACAATTTATTTTGGCTCGGAAGGGCAAAACGTTTTTCAATATAATTCCGGTGACGGCAACGACAGAGTTTACAATTTAAGTTCAAGCGACACGGTTAACGTTGTCGGCGCGTCCTATTCGACAGTGACGAGCGATAGCAACATTATCTTGAGCGTCGGCG
Source organism: Selenomonadaceae bacterium (assembly GCA_017444245.1). Lineage (GTDB taxonomy): Bacteria > Bacillota > Negativicutes > Selenomonadales > Selenomonadaceae > Quinella. The sequence goes on from JAFSXD010000072.1 coordinate 19,490, forward strand.
ATTCGTCCTCCACGCTTTTTGGTGCGGCGAATAAATCTTTGCAAATTAACGGGACGCAAAATTCTTCCGTCGACAGCTCAAATATCCTTCAGCTTGAAAATAATGTTTACATTTACAGCGGCGGCAACAAAACCATAACTGCTTACAATCAAGGCGAAGTTGTGCGGCTGGACAGCGATTATCGCGGAATAGATCTCAACGGAAATAATTTCTATGTTCATTCGAGTTCGGGACGACTTGAAATTCAAAATGCCCGCGATAAATTCATCGGTTACAGCGCGGGCAATTCAAATGTAATTGCGTATTCGTACGTTGCCGGCGTCGCGGGAAATATTGACGGGCGTTCGAGATCGAAGGCAGAAATTTTCATCGGCGCGGACAATCTCAACAATGCAATTTACGCGGGAAATGCCGGCTCAAGTCTCTGGGGTGCTAACGGCGGCGACGATACGCTTATTGGCGGCAACGGCTACGACGAATTTTTCTACACCGTCGGCAACGGCAATGACGTTATTCAAAATTCTTCGCCGCAAGATATTGTAAATTTGTTGGGCGTTTCTCTGGAACAAATCAGCGACGCTTCCGTAAATGAATCCGCCGTGACTTTGAAATTTGTTGACGGCGGAAGTTTGCGCGTCGAAGGAAACACGAATGTAGGCTACGCACTCGGCGGTTTAACGTACGCGGCGAATCAATCCAACGGAACTTGGTACACGCGATAAAATTTTTTTCAACCTAAGTCGACAAATTCTCGTTGACGCCGGTTGAAAATCAAAAATTTTTTGTAGCCGAAACTTTTCACGTAAGCAATCGCCTCGTCACAAAATCTTCCGCAGTCTTCCGGCTGATGAGCGTCCGAACTTATAATTATCGGCAAATCGTAGGCGGCGGCAACTTTCATGAAATCTGCGTAGGGAGAAATTTCCTCGACGGGGTAGCGATACTTCGTCCCGGTGTTCACGTCGACGGCAAGATTAAATTTTTTCATGGCGGCGGCGACTCGTTCAAGGTACTCCGTCACGTCGAAGGTTGGAAAATTTTTGAACAGCCGAATGTTAAACGGATGACCGATAACATCATAAATCTGCGCGGCGGCAAGGCGTTCAACCTCCGCCGTATAATTTTCGTAAATTTCTCTAAGGTCGTGACGTTCCCATTCAGATTTAATTTTCGACGCGTCATAACCCCAGCCGTTCAGGAAATGCACCGAACCGATCACATAATCAAAATTCCATTCGTCCAAAATTTTTTTCACAGCCGTTTGATTTCGGAAATTGCAAACTTCAATTCCGATTTTGACGGCGTGATTTTTTTTCAGCTCCGCCATGAAGTCAAAATAATCTTTCAGCGTGTGCTTAAACTTATTCGTCTTCAACCAAATTTTTTGAAACGCGCCAACTTCCGAATCGTCCAAAATTAAATCGTCGTAGTACAAACTTTCAAACTCCGGAAAAGTATGTGAATGCTCCGTGATACCGATTTCGTCAAGCCCGCGTGACTTTGCCGCGTCAAAAAATTTTTCCACCCAATCAAAATTATAATCGCCGTACTCAAAATGCATGTGATAATCTGCTTTCAAATTATCTCCTCCAAAATTATTTTCAAGTTCACGCGGGATAATTTAGCAGAAATTTTTTTTGCAGTCAATTTTGAAATTTCCCCCGCGTGGGGACGATTTTTTTTATTGATTTGTGTAAAATTTTTCGGTGGGGTAGTCAAAAAATTTTTGCCGAAAAATTGACAAAAAAAAACAGCAATTATAATACTTGCAGTTCATGAATTTTTTTGCTCGGAGGTGGTTGCAATGAAACTCGGCGAAGGCGAATACTTGGTTGCTCGCATCAAAAAGCATTGGATGGCTATAATTTTTCCGCTGACAGTAATTTTCTTTTCATTTCCTCTTTTGTTTTTGCTTGTTGGATTTTTTCCATTGTTATGGGCTGGTTATAAAATTGCGCGATTTTTAACTGACGAAATTGTTGTGACGAATAAAAATTTTTATGTAAGGGTTGGTTTGTTTGAAAAAGAAATGCAGGGAATGCCTTTGGATCAAATAAGCAAAGTAGATTACACACAAGGATTTTTGGGGCGTAAATTAAATTATGGTACGCTTTACGTCTACACGGCGGCAACTGCGGGCGGTGTCGATTACTCGTACATTGCAAAGCCGGAAATTGTTAAAACTTCGATTGAACAAGCTTTATCGGCGATTAAAACTAATGACGAACAAAAATAATTAGAGGAGGAAATTTTTATGCAACTCGCACAGGGCGAATATATTGTTGGGAAAGTCAAAAAACATTGGATATTTATTTTACTTTATTGTTGGTGGATTCCCAACCTCATTCGTTATTTCGTGGAAGAAATTGTGCTGACAAATCGCCAATTTTACGTAAGGACGGGCATAATAAGCAGACATGTTACGGCAATACCGCTTAGAAAAATAAACGCCGTCAACTACGAACAGGGATTTTTTGGGCGCATTCTCGGCTACGGAACACTTCTCGTTCAAGCAGGAGCGGATTTCACTTTTTCGGGATACCACCACATCGCCAATCCTGAAAAAACAAAAACGATAATTGAGCAAGCCATTGAAGCCGCCGAAACAAAATAATTTTGAAAACCTCAAGCCCGCAAGGGCTTTTTTTGTGCTATAATCATCAAAAATTTTGGAGATGATTTCATGTTGAAAATCCGTCCGCGCAGGTTACGACTTAATGAAAATATTCGTGCGCTTGTCCGTGAAAATATTTTGACGGTGAAAGATTTGGTTTACCCGCTTTTCGTCGTTGCCGGTGAAAATGTTCGTGAAGAAATTCCGAGCATGCCGAATTGTTATCATTTATCGGTTGATAATGCCGTTGAGTTTGCGAAAAAAATTTCTTCGCTTGGCATTCCCGCCGTAGAAATTTTTGGTTTGCCCGAATACAAAGACGAAATTGGATCAAGCGCTTGGGATATGTCGTCGCCCGTTCAACGCGCCATTGCCGCAATTAAAAAATCTGTGCCGGAACTTTTAATAATCGGTGACGTTTGTCTTTGTCAATACACGAGTCACGGACATTGCGGAAAACTTTGCGGTCATTACGTTGACAATGATGAAACGCTGAAACTTTTGCAGAAGGTTGCGTTAAGTCAAGCACAAGCGGGCGCCGATATTGTCGCGCCGTCGGACATGATGGACGGTCGAGTTGCGGCAATTCGTGAAGTCCTTGACGAAAA
>JAFSXD010000073.1 GCA_017444245.1 Selenomonadaceae bacterium
AGTCAGCCGCTCCAATTCTTCAAACGTCATGGTAATGCCTTTACCGTTTTTCATATCCTTAATGCCTTTATTAACCATTGCGAGATATTTTGCATTACGCGCCGCCCTGCCCAAATCAATTTCTTTGCCTTCGTCGACCATATCACAAATTTCAAGTGCGAAATATTTAAATTCGTCGAAAGTCTTCAAATCAAAACGCGTTTCAAAATCTTTAATTTCAGAATTATTTTCCAAGTCGGAAATTTTTACTGCGTCAATCATTTTTTCAACCTCCCAAAATTTTTATTCGTAATGACCTTTGCAAGACAGAATGTACAAGTAACCGTTTTCGTCAATGTCGTAAACTAAACGGTGTTCATCATCAATTCGGCGTGACCATCTTTTCATGTGTTTTTAATTTTTCGGGCTTTCCTATACCTTTTGATACCCCGTTTTGTTCAATGTCTTTTACAAGATTATTTATGCGTTGAACAATTTTTGCGTCTTTGAATTGCCAGTCAACGTACTCCTGCCAAGCAACATTATCCCAACGCTTATTCATCTTCCACCTCAATGAGTTCGTGCTCTACGTAATGTCCTGCTTTTACTCTGTTAAAACGTCTATCAATTTCAGCGAGATATTTTGCATTACGATAAGCCTTGCCACCGTCAATTTCTTTTCCCTCGACAAACATGTCTTTCAATTCCAGCACAAAGTATTTAAACTCATCTGCATTAAGCGTGAATTTTTCTTCGTTCGGCGCGGCGGAATTATTTTCCGAATCAGAAATTTTTACTGCGTCAATCATTTTGTCAACCTCCTTGTAATTGGCAAAGAGCAGGGAAAAATTTTTCTCCCCACTCTCCAACCAACTAACGATCTAGCGATCTAATTATCTCATGTACTTTTGACAAAGTGCCTTGAACTTGCCGGCTTCAGCGTCCAATTTGTAATCGGGCTTGAGTCGCCAACCCCAATTCGTTCCAACAGTGCCCGGCGTATTCATGCGGCTCTTGCTGTCCAATTTCAAAACGTCTTGCATTGGCAGAATCGTAAAGCGCGAATCCGACGCGTAGGCAAACTCAATCAGCTTTTGGCAAACGTCATCAGGTCTGCGCGGGTCTGCGCCGAGAAGTGCCGCGATTGTCGCACGGCTCAAATTGTCAACGTCTTCCATAAACCAACCGACGACGGTGTTGTTATCGTGCGTGCCCGTGTACGTGATACTATTTTCAGGCGCAAGGAATCCAATTCGCCCGTCTTCGTTGAAAGCCAACTCGAATTGCAAAATTTTCATGCCGGGAAAACCGCACTCTTGACGAAGTTCCTCAACCTCGTTTGTGATGAATCCCAAATCTTCAGCAACAATTTGCATGTCGCCAAGTTGCTTTTTCACAATGTCGAAGAAAGGTTTGCCCGGTCCTTTAACCCACTCGCCGACCATTGCATTTTCCGCGTCGCCGTCAACCGACCAGTAAGCCTCGAAACCGCGAAAATGATCTATGCGGACAATGTCAACCAGTTTGTAAATTTGTTTGAAACGAAGCATCCACCAATGATAATTGTCCTCCGCCATTGCGTCCCAATCGTATTGAGGATTTCCCCAAAGTTGACCGGTTGGAGAAAAATAATCGGGCGGTACTCCGGCAACTTTTTTAGCTCTGCCGTCTTCGTCAATCTGGAAAAGTTTTTGATTCGCCCAAACGTCCGCGCTGTCGCCCGCAACGAAAATCGGCATGTCGCCAAAAATTTTTACGCCGTTTTCCTGCGCGTACTTGTGAAGTGCCTGCCACTGAACGTTGAAAATGTACTGCTCAAATTCCGTGTACAAAATTTCATCTGTCAAAGTCTCCGCAACTTTTTTCAACGCCGCCGCATCACGTTTTTTAATATCCTCGTCCCACTTAGTCCATTCGCTGTCATTATTTTTTATTTTCAACGCCGCAAACAACGCATAATCTTCCAGCCAAAAAGAATTGTCTGCGCGGAAATTTTCAAAGTCCGCCTTCAATCCTTCATCGCTTGCAAGACGCGCTTTGAAATTTTTGAACGCCTTCTTCAATGCCGCAGATTTTAAAACGGACACGCGCTCAAATTCAACCGTCGACGTATTGAACAGCGTCAAAATATTTACGTCGCCTTCCGCCAAAAAATTTTGCTCAATGAGTTTGTCAATCGAAATTAACAACGGATTGCCCGCGAATGCCGAAGGCGATTGATACGGGGAGTAGCCAAAACCAACAGGATTGAGCGGTAAAATTTGCCAAATCGTTTGTCCCGCCGCCTTCAAGTAGTCGACAAACTCAAAAGCTTCGTTGCCCAAATCGCCAATGCCGTACTTGGAAGGTAAACTCGTCGGGTGCAACAAAATTCCCGCGCGGCGATCATAATTTTTCTGTTGCGGCACGTGATGCAACAAAATGCCTTCCAACGGTTTCAATTCAAATTCAACGCGTTTGCGCTTGACGGGAAATTTTCTCGTCTCGTCGAATGCGTCGACAAAAACTCCGTTTGCAAAATCGCTGACGTCGAAGGAAACGAAACGCGATTCATGACGCGAACGATTGAACGCCACAAGGTACGCATCATTCTTCGCCTCTTGGTTGAATACGTCGCGCCCGTTGCGAATGACACGCGCATAAGCGAAAATGTCATCGTACGAAGGCAACGGCAAAAATTCTCCCGTGCGCAAGACGACGCTGTTGTTGCGGGCGGCAATAAATTTTTTGTACGTCGCCAAAAGTTCTTGGTCGCCGTCTTCCCAATCGTACGGGCGGCGATTCGACGGGTCTTTAAATCCTTGCAAACCGATTTCGTCGCCGTAGTAAACGCAGGGAACGCCGGGATAAGTCATCTGCCACAACGCCGCCATTTTCAAACGCGCCTTGCCCAATTTTTCGGCGTCAGCGTCGAGTTTGAATTTAACTTGCTCATGCTCCGTCAAATTTTCCGGCGCGGGTGCTTCACCAAAGTAAGTGACGGGACGCAAAATATCATGGCTTGCAATTAAATTCATCGTCGCGTAAAAATTTTCTTTAGGATAATTTTCACGGAGACTTTCCATGCGCCGCATACAAGTCCGCCCGTCAATATTTCCCATAATGAAATTGAACATGTGTTCGCGGAAAGGATAGTTCATTGACGAATCCATTTCGTAGCCGCAAAAATATTGTCGCTGAACTCCGTACGCAATTTTATTTGACGCGTCCTCCCAGACTTCGCCAATCATCACGGCATCGGGATTAATTTTTTTCAGCTCGGCGTAAAACGCTTGAGAAAATTCCGGCGGCAATTCGTCAATCACGTCGAGACGCCAGCCCGCAATTCCGTCACGCATCCAGTGATGTAAAACGCTGTCACTATCTTTTATGATAAAGTCCATGTACGACGGCGTGTCTTCCTTGATGTTCGGCAAGTTGGCAAAATTCCACCAGCTTTCGTAGTCGTTGGGGAAGTTGCGGAAAATATACCAGTCGTGGTACGGCGATTCTTTGGATTGGTACGCGCCGAGTGAATCATAATTTCCGTAGCGATTGAAATAAATTGAATCACTGCCCGTGTGGCTGAAAACGCCGTCAAGAATTATCGCAATACCTTTTGCGCGCGCCGTTTCGATTAAACGTTTGAAGTCTTCTTCCGTGCCAAGAGTTTTGTCGACTTTGTGATAATCTCCCGTATCGTAATGGTGGTTGCTTTCCGATTCAAAAATCGGATTGAGATAAATGACGGAGATTCCCATTTCTTTAAGGTAGTCGAGTTTTTCTTCAATGCCGCGCAAATTTCCGCCGTAGTAGTCGTAGGTTAAAACGTCGTTGGTTACCGGGTCGCGGTGGTAGAAAGGATCGTCCTTCCAACTTCCGTGATAAACTGCTTTGCGTTTTTCAACGATCTCATTGCCTGCGCGGAAAAATCTGTCGGGAAAAATTTGGTACATTACCGTATGCTTGAACCAGTCGGGAGTTTTTGAACCTTTTTTGTAAACGGTAATTTGGAAGGCGGGCGGCGCGTAATCGTAATAAATTTGTCCAATGCCGCCGAGTTGTTCAGGGTTGTTGCCGTAATAATAAGTTCTGTCCGCCGTCACTATAATGAAGTAGTACCAGAGCAAGCCGCCTTTCTCGGGCATTTTGAGTTCGATTGAATAAAATCTTTCCGGCGCGTCGTCCTTATCCTTCGTTGAAAGATTCGTCCACTCTTCGCCCGCGCCTTCAGCCCACGTGTGCAACAAAACCTGTTTGATTTTTTCATCCGTCTTCAAGCGAAGTCCGAGCCGAACATTGCTGCCCGCCTCCGCCGCGCCAACCGTCGAACGATAATAAGCGTTTTGTGAATTGTGTTCTACGTTGCTGTTGTCCATGAAATCATCTCCCTAATTATTTTCAATTTTTTCGTACGCCTTCAACAAATTCTGAAATTCACTGAGTTCATGATATTCGCGCCACAAAATGAAACTGTACGTCGGCACATTCCCGCGCAGATGATTCAAGTAACTTTGAATTATTTGAATGCACGCTTGACAAATATTTTTCGCGGCGGGATATTTCGTCGGCAAAATTTCCGCCAATTCGCTAAGCAAAAGTTTCACGTCGGCGACGGAAATTCCCGTCATCAAAGTTTTGTGAACGGCATTTAGCGCGCTTTCCTCAAAAAATTTTATCGTCGACTCGTTTCCAAATTTTCCATGCAACTGCGCGGCAATTTTGAAACACGTAAGGAAAGTTTCCATTTTCCCCGCAAAAAAATCCGGTGAAGGGTTTTGAGAAATTGTCGGTATCAAATTATTTACCAGAGTCACAAAAATTTTTTGGTAATCGATTTTCTTAAGCGGCGCAAATTTTTCGAGAAGGTTGGCGTCTTCTGCCCCCCCCGTCAAAATGCCGATTCTGCCTAATCTTTCGGCGCGATCATGCAAAATGAAATCATCAAAGATTGTGCTTGCTTCTTCCACTGCGTTAAAGGATTCGTCCTTATATTTTCGATCGGTATAAACTACGTCGCCGCGTTGATTTTTTTTCATGTACTCTTCGTAAGATTTTGTAACGTAGTGGTGGATAAACATTTTTTTATCAGTGGCGGGTTTATTACTTCCGCTAGTCATAATCACGCCGTCTTCATTCAGCGTAACGAATCCTTCGTAGTAAGTCATGCGGTGCGGGTCGTCGAGATAATTTATTTTTCGCGGGTTGACGACATTTTTAACTGCGCCTTCAAAATCCGTCGGTGCTCTGTACAAAAATCTTTCCATGACTCCGCGCGAATAATCAGCCTCACGTTGTCCGCCCGCGCCAAAAAAATGCCAATTCAGAGCAAGTCCGGCGGCGTACGGTTTGCCTGACAAAATTTCGTCTACAACTTCAGCGATTTTTTTACCATTCTGCGGGCAAACAAATTCGTCGCCGTCAATGAAAGCCATGTATCGGCACAAAAATCTGAAACGTTTCAGCGCGTCATTGTACGCCGGAAATTGCGGAGAAGTGCCTGGAAAAAATGTATAAGTGACAAGTCCCGCGTCGATGTACGGTTGCAAAACTTCACGCTGATTGTCCGGGCTTTCATTGTCGTAGATAAAAAAATGATCCACTCCAACTAAAAGATGCCAATCGAGCCACTCTTTGACGTACGGACCTTCGCATTTCATGATTGTCACAAAAGCCAAGTCGTATAGAAACAAATTTTTGTCAATACTCACAAAACCAGCTCCTTAATTATTTGTGATTGTAATTGTCAAAAACCTCAAGCATTTTCAAATGGTAATCCCAGTGAAAAATTTCTTCCCATATTTTGAGTTGTGAACCGTCGGTTATAGAATCTCTCAAAGTGTTTCGCCATTCAACAATCATTTTCGCGCAGATTTTCCGAATTGTATTCACTGCAGGATACGGCAACGCCAAAAGTTGCGGCATTTCCTGAATCAGAAATTGTAAGTCCGCTACGGTAGATCCGGCTTGCAAAGTTTTCACGACGGCAGTCAAAGAGATTTTTTCAAAATTTCTGTACAAACTTTCATCAGGAAAATTTTTTTTGAGAAAACTGCTGACGCCCAAGCACGTCATGAAAGTTTCCAGCTTGCCTTGAAAAAAATCTTGCGACGCAGATTTATAAAATTCACTCACGGCATGGAAATATTCCAACTGATTTTGATCCACGCTTAAAAAATTTACGGGGTCATCGCCCAAATCCGCAGGCAATAAATTGTGCGTCAACGCTAAAAAAATTTTGTCTGCGTCAACGTCGTTTCGTTCAGAAAAAATTTTCAGCGCGTCTCCATTTGGTGCAAGTTCACTTTTACGAGCGGCGCGGTATCTCAAAATTTCGTCGTCGAAAACTTCGTTGCCCTTGCTGTCCGCCGCTTCAAATATCTTTTCAATATTTTTCCAAGCGTCACCAAACACAGCGTCGCCACCGCTTTTTCTTTTCAAGTATTCTTCAAAAGATTTTGTGTGATAGTGATTCACGACAATTTTTTCTTGAAGAGTGAAATCAACATTCGGACTGGCTTTAAAATCTTTTTCACGAACTCCCAAGAATCCGTCAAAGTAAACTGCGAAATGCGTCGTCCACATGTGCTTGACTTTGCGAGGATTAAGCACAGTTTTTGTAGCCTCTGTAACCTCTGCCATTCGATGAGTAAATCTTTCAAGCACGCCGCGCGTATAATCTGCCTTCTTATGACCGCTTGAACCGTATGTGATTAAAGGAATTTCGACGCCTTCAATTCTGTAATGAAGTTTTAAAATTTCTTCAACAACTTCAGAAATACTCCGATTGTTTCGCGGCAAAATAAATTCGTCGTCGTCAACGAAAGCCATGTAGCGACAAAGATATTTGAAATTTTCTATCGCGCCGTTGTAAGATTCTATGAGTCTGCGTTTACCGGGATAAAAAATGTACGTGACAAGTCCCGCGTCGATGTATGGCTGAAGAATTTCCTTGAAGTTGTCTTCGCTGTCGTTATCGTAAATGAAAAAATGATTGACGCCCGCCAAAAGGTGATAGTCCAACCATTCCTTGACGTACGGCGCGGTATTTTTCATGATTGAAACAACAGCCAAGTCGTACATAAATAAATTTTTGTCAACTTGCATGGAATTTGTCCAACACCTTCCGAAATTATTTTCTGTAGAAAGCAACCACTTGCAACATCTTGAGCAGGTACATAGTCTGTTCAAAATTTTCCATGTCGCCGGCTTTCCTGAAGTCTTGAAGAAATTGCGGCAGACGCCCCAACAAAATTTGAATCAGCGCATTTACCGCAGGGTACGGTATCGTTAAAAGTCGCGGCAATTCGCCAATCAGCAAATGAAGTTCCGCAGTCGAAACGTGCGCCAAAAAAGTTTTGCACAACGCATTAATCGACGCCTCTTCAAAAAATCTTCCCGTCACTTCGTCCAAGTAATTTTGTTTCAGATAAGAACTTACTGTAAGGCACGTCAAAAAAGTTTCCGACTTGCCTTCAAAAAAAGTTGCCGGTGCTTTTTTGTAAAACTCAACGAGTTCAGAAAAATATTTCGTGCGATTTTTGGGATTGTTGAGGTAAATCTTCAAATTATTTTTTTCAAAGTGCGGCGTGAGATTTGCCACCAACGCTTTCAGCAATCTGCCGCCTGAAACTTTTTTTCTCTCCGCAAAAATTTTCAAAACGTCCGCGCCTTTTGGGATTTGCTCCGCCAATAATTTTTCACGGTACGCCAAAATTTTGTCGTCGAAAATTTCGTTGCGGTTGGTAGCATCAAAACCTGACGGCTCATTTCTTTTCGCAAACCGCGCAGTTTCACGTTTGTGCGTCTTCGTCATGTACTCTTCCCGCGATTGAACGGCGTAGTAATTGACGACAATTTTTTTTGCGAACACCGGCACACTAAACGACGCTGAAACTTCTGCGCCCTTTTCGTTCACGCTGTGGAACGGCTGAAAATATTTCGGCGTGTGCGGATTGTCGAGAAAAAATTTTACTTTACGCGGATCAGCAATCGTCTTGACGGCGGCGTTGCCACTCGGTAAATTATTTTCCGTCGGCGACCAATCGTCCACTGCGCGGCGCGTGAATCTCTCCAAAACTCCAACGCTGAAATCGGCTTTATCCAAATCGTTTGAACCGAACGTGTGAAGATTTATTGCCAAGCCCGCCGCGTCTGTGCCGTCCAAAATTTCGTCGACAACTTCAGCAATCGTCTTGTCGTTCTGCGGAAAAATAAATTCATCCACGTCAAAAAAAATCATTCGGCGACAAAAAAATTTAAACTGCCTAATCGCGTCGTTGTACGCCTCAAGTTGCCGATTGGTTTGCGGGTACGGAATCAGCGTGACAAGACCTTTCATCGCGTACGGCGTCAACACCTCTGCAGAATTATCCGCGCTGTCGTTGTCGAAAATTATGAAGTGGTCCACGCCCGCCAAAAAATGATAGTCCAGCCATTCCTTCAAGTACGCCGCTTCATCGCGAATAATTGTCACGCCAACAAGTCCGTACACAAATAAATTTTTGTCAACGTTCATGGAAACCCCTCAAAATTATTTCGCACTGCGGATTATGAAAACGCGAATCATCTTTTCAAGGAACTCAAGCTCGCTGACTTTGCGCCACGTTTCCATTTCGACTTCGTCTATATCCTGATTCTTTTTCTCTTCGCTTAACGCTTTGAAATTTTCTTTCAACTTCTCAATCATTCCCGCGCACATGGACAAAAGAATTTCAACTGTCTGGTATGGCAACGGCAAAATTTTGGGAAGTTCCGCAAGCAAAAGTTGTGCGTCGCCGTTAGAAAATTCCGTGCAGAGCGTTTGACAAAGTGCGTTAAGCGTGGCGTCTTGGAAAAATTTTCCTGCCGTCTCGTCCAAAAAATTTTTCTTGAGGTACGACGCAACGTTAAAGCTCGTCAAAAAAGTTTCCATTTTGTTTTGGAAAAATTCATCGGGTGCGCTTGCGTAAAATTCGGCAATCGCGCGGAAATACTGCAACTGATTTTCTTGGGACTTGAAAAATTTTTCTGCGTCGATGGCGTCAAAAGTCGGCAACAAAGTTTTTGCAAGGACAGCTAAAAGTTTTGCGTCATCAATTTTTTTCGCGAAAGTTTCAATGACCGGCGTACCTTCCGGCAAAAGTTTTTCAATTCTTTCGTCGCGATAAGTTAAAATCCCGTCGTCAAAAATGTTGCTGCGGAAAAATGAACTTAAAATAAATTTGCTCGTGTCTGCGGGTTTATCGGCGGGTTTGGGCTTGGTGTTCTCCGCCGTTTTTTTGTAGGTGTTGACGATAATTTTTTCAGAAACTTTGTCCGCGTCATCAATGACTTTGCCGCTGTAATCGTTGATTCTGAAAATGCCGTCGAAATAATTTGCGTAACGAACATTCGCAAAGAAAGTTACCTTACGCGGATTTACGATTGTGTTGCTGACTTCAAAAGGTCTGCGCCCGCGACGCTTGAAACTTTCAAGGACACTTGCGCCCTCGTCAACTGTATCATTGCCCGCGCTGAAAGAGTACCGATTCAGTTCAATGCCGCCGACGTTATCTTTGTCGCCAAAAAATTCGTCCGCCACTTCAACGATACTCTGATTTTTTCTCGGGAAAATAAATTCTTCGCAATCGATGAAAGTCATGTAGCGGCAATCGAATTTGAAATTTTGAATTGCGTCGTTGTAGGCGGAAACTTTTTTATTTTTGCCGGGATAAAAAATGTACGTGACGATGCCCGCGTTGATGTACGGCGTCAAAATTTCTTTGAGATTGTCGAGGCTGTCGTTATCGTAAATGTAAAAGTGATCCACGCCCGCCAAAAGATGATAATCAAGCCATTCCTTAACTTGTGCTGAAGTGTTTCTCATCAGCGAAACTGCGGCGAGTTCGTGTAAGAACAAATTTTTTTCTACTGCCATGTCTCTTTCCTCCGTTGGAAAAAATTTTGCGACTTATTCTAAAACATATTGGATTAATTCTCAAGCAAAGAAAAATTACCTTCACAAAAATAAAAATGTTCGACAACGTTGAATCGTCGAACATTCAGTTGCGAAAAAATATCTGCAAAAAAAATTTTCTACGGAATTGATTCAAAGAACTACTTGCGAAGGTTGAGCTGTGCGATAATTTCGCGATAGCGATTGATGTCTTTTTTGTTGAGATAACTCAAAAGACGGCGACGCTGACCAACCATTTTGAGAAGTCCGCGACGGGAATGGTGATCCTTTTTGTGAACTTTCAAATGTTCGGTGAGATAAGTAATTCTTGCAGTCAACAGCGCGATTTGGACTTCGGGCGAACCGGTATCGCCTTCGTGTGCGCCGTACTTGTTCATAATTTCTTGCTTGGCTTCTTTGTCCAGCATAAAAAAAATTCCTCCTGACATTAATAAAATTCCTTCGACGAAGTTTCCGCCGGAGCGTCGAAAAACCGCGTCAAGGATCGCGCAAAACTTACGCGTAATTTTTTGGCAGTATAGCACAAAAAAAATTTCCCCGTCAACAAAAATTTTCGTTCAAGTTGCAAACGGATTTAACTTGCCTTAAAATATTTTTAAGGAGTGTTGAAATTGGAGCGTTCGATAGTTTATCTTCGTGGAAATATTTTTTTTTCGCCGGCTGATGTCATCGTTAATCCCGTAAATGTTTTTGGAGTTATGGGAAAAGGTCTTGCCGCGCAGTTCAAAAAAAAATATCCGCGAATGTTTGAAAGTTACAAGAAAAAATGCGACGAAAAAATTTTGCAAGTCGGGCGGATTATGCTTGTCTCCGAAGTGGATCACAGGATTATGCTTTTCCCGACGAAAAAACATTGGAAGTATCCTTCAAAGTTGGAGTACGTCGAAGCGGGTTTGAGAAGATTTGTTGCGGCTTATGAAAAGTACGATATAAAATCGATTGCGTTTCCTCCGCTCGGTTGCGGCTACGGCGGGCTGTCGTGGGAAGAGCAAGTTCAGCCGCTCATGGAAAAATATTTGGGCGACTTGCCGATAAAAATTTACGTTTACCTGCACTTTGAGCAAGACGAAAAAAAAATTCCTATCGTTCCGAAAAGCGGCGTCGATTTTTCCGTTGACGGCTTATTCAATGCCGTAAATGATTTGTCGAAAAATTTTTCTATCGCGGTGAAAGACACGTCGTACAAAGTGGAGATTGACGGACGCGCGATTAATTTTTCAAGTGCAGAAAAAAAATTCAGCGTCGCCGAAAAATTTTTGCAGTCGACACTTGCCGAGATTGACGAACAAAATATTTTGAAGGCAGGAAAACTTTCCAAAAAATTTTTGCTTTACGTTTTAATGCGTGAGCTTGGTTACTTGGCTGACGTGGAAATTTTTGACGAAGAAAAAAATAAATTCGTTGCGGGATTCCAACTTAATCGCGGCGCAATGAAAATTTTTGAGCACGCGCAGAAAAATTCATCAGGTGAACAAACTTTATTGTTCGCGAATTAAAAAATTGCAAACGTCGACGATATAATTTTCGAGTCAAAATTTTTTATTGGGGGAATTGCAATGACTTTTGATGAAATTATCGACGAAAATGTTAAACACTACGGAGAACGCGCAAGGCACGCTTACCATTACACAGACGTTACCAATGCGGTGAACATCGTATCGGCAGGAGCAATTTTTTCACGCAACGAGGCAATTCGACAAAATCTTATGCGCAATAAAAACGCTGATGAAGGAGTTGTCAACCTCAACGAACTGGCGCACAATTACGCGCGGCTTTATTTCCGTCCGAAAACTCCGACGCAATATCACAACGAAGGCTACAAGCACACAAGTTTCAGAATGAGCGATCCGAACAGCGCAAACGTTCCAGTCCCCGTGTTCTTCGTCTTCGATTTAAAAAAGTTGCTGGCAAATCCGAACGTCCAATTTGTTCCGAGAGGTTTGGCAGGAACGAATCCGAATCGTCCTATTGGCGGCGTCGAAAATTTCAGCAAGCTGGAGTTCCAATACATTTACCACAAAAGCTCGTTGTACGGCTACGACGACGAAACGAAACGCGATATTATCAAACTTCGCCACACTGAATTGGTTGTGCCGAAACAACTTGAACTTGAACCGTACCTTGAAAAAATTGTTTTCCGCAACGAAATTGAATTGCAAACTTTCGTGACGTCGCTACTTACAATAAATCCAATCTTCCCGTTAAATTACATTGCGGAAAAATTTTTTGTCGACGCCAACGACACTTACGAACTTTTTATGCGGAACGGAATTTTCATTCAGTCGCTTGAATACGAACCAACGACAAAACATTTCACGATAAATTTTTCAAATCCAAATGCCAACGATTACGGACGTTACGAAGAGAAAAAAATTAATTTGAAATTCGCGCTTTTGTCGTCGACGCAACGATTTGAAAAAGTTTTTGAAATTAACTTGAGCCAACGTAATTTTATCGTTCGGATTGCGTCAGTGAATTTTGAGGACTTCGACTTCGTGCAAATATTTTTTGAAGATTCGCTGATGTGCTACGTGCCGATAACCGAAAATATTTTTGCGCCCAAGTCCAAAGTTGAAAACGACTTACCTTTTTAGAAATTGTCAAAAGACTGCAAATGTTTCTGCCAAAATATTTTTTCTGCGCGTTGAAAAATTTTGTACTTGTGATAAAATGACGCTGAAGAAAGAATTTTAGAGGAGGGCTTTTCGTGAAGTATGTTTGCGCTGTTTGCGGCTACGAGTACGACGAAGAAAAAGGCGACCCCGATAACGGGATTGAGCCAGGCACAAAGTTTGAAGAATTGCCGAAAAATTGGGTTTGCCCTTTGTGCGGTGTTGGCAAAGATCAATTTGAGCAAGATTAGAAGACAAAAGGGAGGAATTTTTTCATGAAAATCACGGTTGTTGGTGCAGGTAACGTTGGAGCGACGGCGGCTAACGTTTTGGCGACAAAAGGTTTTGCAAGTGAAGTTGTCCTTATCGATATTAAAGAAGGTCTTTCCGAAGGCAAAGCAATGGACATCATGCAGACTGCGCACATGCTCAACTTCGACACGAAAGTTAAAGGCGTGACCAATGACTACGCGGCGACGGCAGGTTCGCAAGTTGTTGTAATCACGTCCGGCATTCCCCGCAAGCCCGGCATGACACGCGAACAACTTATCGGCACTAACGCGAAAATCGTTGACAGCGTTGTAAAGAGCGTGCTGGAACATTCGCCCGAAGCAATTCTTATCATAATCTCCAACCCGATGGATACCATGACGTACCTTACTGCTAAATCGTCAGGTCTTCCGCGCAATCGCGTACTCGGTCAAGGCGGCATGCTCGACAGCAGCCGTTTCCGTTATTACCTTTCCGAAGCGTTGAAAGAGGCGGGCTATCCTGCAACGCCCACTGATGTTGACGGCATGGTTGTCGGCGGACACAACGATAAAACAATGGTCCCGCTCGTAAGTTTGGCGACGTATCGCGGCATTCCCGTGACGCAACTTTTGAGCGAAGAACAAATTACAAAAGCAGTTGAGGCTACGAAAGTCGGCGGCGCAACTCTCACAAAACTTTTGGGAACTTCCGCATGGTACGCACCGGGCGCGGCGGCGGCGGCAATGGTTGAGGCAATCGCTCTCGACGCTAAAAAATTGGTTCCCTGCTGTGTTATGCTTGACGGCGAATATGGCGAAAAAGATTTGTGCATCGGCGTCCCCGTCATTTTGGGCAAAGACGGCCGTGAAAAAATCGTTGAGGTTGAGTTTGACGGCGCAGAGAAAGCAAAATTTGCTGAAAGCGTTGCGGCGGCTCGCGAAACAAATTCCAAGCTCGGTGAAGCACTGAAATAGACAGTTAGATAGTTAGACAGTTATAAGTATTAAACTCTGCCGTAATCGGTAGGGTTTATTTTTTTCCACACATACACGATATATTTGTTGAAAGAGGTGGGAAAAATGATTGAGAAGATAGAAAAAATTGCGCGGGTTCAACGCGTCGACAATGACGTTGGAAAAAGATTCGACGAGCGCAGACAAAGCGGCAATAAAAGTTTTTTGGAGGAACTGCATCAAGCAATGGGCAAAAAAAATTCCCGCAAGCCTCTCAAAATTTCTGACGCGTACAGTTTGGAGTTGACGAGCACGGGAACGCAATCCCTATTCTATTACGCGGGACTGGATTTAGAAGCCCTGTTGCCTACGAGGTGATTTGAAATTGAACGATGAAAAATTTATGCGACTGGCAATTTCCGAAGCGTCGCAAGCCTACAACGAAGGAGAAGTTCCAATCGGTGCCGTTCTCATTGACGAGGACGGCATTTTAATTTTCGCTGAACACAATCGAATTGAACAACTGGACGACGCCACCGCCCACGCTGAACTATTACTTTTGCGCGGCGCAACAAAAATTTTCGGACGACGAAAAATTTCAGCCTGCACAATTTACGTGACGATTGAGCCTTGCCCAATGTGCGCGGGGGCGTTGGTTTTGTGTCGCGTCAAACGGTTGGTCTACGGCGCAGTTAACTCAAAATTCGGCGCGTGCGAATCAATCTTCAACGTGACGAACAATCCCGCGCTGAATCATCAGTTGGAAATCACGGCGGGCGTACTTGAAAAAGATTGTCGCGAACTCATGCAAAATTTTTTTCGTACGCGTTGAAACGTTCACGTCGAGATAAAATTATTTTTGCTGAAGTTTTCCCGATTGATACGCCTCCAAAAGTTTGTGAAGACCAATAATTTCGTCGCGAATATCTTTTTTTCCATGATCCGTGTCGCCGATCGTCAGCCGCGTGTTACGAAGTTCAACAATGTGCGATTCGGATTCGATATCTTTATTTTCGCGCAACGCCGTTTTTATATCGGCAATTTTTTTGTGCTGAAGCAAACGCATGCTCCGCGAATTTGAAATGAGCGTGTAGCCGGAAATTCCCGTCCGTTCATGGTATGGACGACTGAACCCGCCGTCAATCACGAAGGCTTTACCGTTCGCCTTAATCGGCGTTTCGCCCTGCCGAACTTTTACCGGAACGTGCCCGTTGATGATGTGTCCGCTTTTCGCGTCGAGTCCGAACTCTTCCAAAATCGCGTTGCAAATTTTTTCATCGTCGATAAGTTCAAAATAAAAATCCGACGGCTCTTTCTGAACAGATTCTTCACTTAAAAAAGCGCGTTCAAATGTGTGGAACTCACGCCCCGCGATCGGTGACAGCAACCCGCACCACAAAAAATACATGAAATCCAAATCTGCGCGGTGACGTTTCAAGTAAGCTCTTCTCGCGCGTTGGTCGACGTAGTCAAAATAATTTTTTCCCGCGTAATTATTTCCGCCAAAAGAAATTTCTTTAAAACTGCCGTCTTCGTTCAGCGGCACGCACGCATGAAAAAGTAAATTTCCATTGTGGCAAGTGTAGACGCTACCTTTTTTGTAAAGATAATCCACATGAGTTTTCAACTGTTGACTTGCCGTAAAATCTTCGCGCAGTTCGTCAATAATTTTTTGTTCGTCGTCCGTCAAAGTGTAAACGTCCGAATCGGTTTGCAGAGTGGGGAAGGAAACATTTTCGTTCAGCGGATAATCGTTGCCGCCAATCGTCACGCAATTTTTTTCAAAATTAATTTTGTCGAGGAGTAAACGACTTTCCATTTTAAAATCGGGGTTACGTCGAATCATCTGTCCTTCCAGCTTGAACATAATCATTTCGACAGCTTTTTCTGCGGCTTTAAGCGGTTCGTCGTTTGGATAAAGATTCGACGCAAACAAAGTTAAATGACGCAAACTAATTCCGTAGCCGCGCTCCAAAACTTCGGTGTTGTTGTAATGCAAACTGTTTCGTACGACGGTCGCCGCGCAAACTTCACTGCCCAACGCCGCGCCCATCCAAACCACGTCATGATTTCCCCACTGAATGTCGACGCTCGGTTGAGTCATCAACAAATTTAAAATTGCGTCAGGACGGTTGCCCCTGTCGAAAAAATCTCCAACGAAATGCAAACGCTTGACGGCAAGACGTTTTATAAGCACGGTAAACGCCTGAATAAAATCCGCGCCGCTGTCGATTGCAACGATTGAGTCCAAAAGTTTTTTATGGTAAGTCGACTGCGCAGGTTCAGATTCCGGGCGCGTATTCATCAGCTCAACTATTATTGACACGTAATTTTTCGGAATGAACTCACGCACTTTGAACGACGGAAATTTATACGACATGAACTTTGACAATTCCAAAAGCTGTGACAAATTTTTTAAGTACCAGTCGGGGGTGTCAAGTCCGCGCGCTTTAATCTGTTTAATTTTCTCTTCGGGATAATAAATCAGCGTACAAAATTCCGCCTTCTCCTCCGTCGTCAAGCGCACGCCAAAACAAAAGTCAACTTTTTCATGAATGACGCCCGAGCAATTATTAATTATGTGCGAAAATAAATCGTACTCGCCATGCAAATCGCTCATGAAATGTTCCGTTCCCTTCGGCAAGCTCAATCGTGACTGCAGGTAAATTAATTTTTCGTAGATAGATTCTTTGGTAGGATATTTCTCCGACAAAATTCTAAGCAGGCTGTCCAAAAAATTCTCATGGCTTTCGTTCGGCATCTCAATCACTCCCTTCTACGTCAGCTGAAAAAATTTTTCTCGTCAGACAACTTTTCCACTTTTAATGTCGCTGAAAAATTTAGAGTAGTCCTTCAGGAAACCAAAAATTACATCTATAGGTTCGCCTGCACCTTCAACGTCGATGTCTTCCATTAATCCTGTCTTTGTGAATTTAAATTCGTGCGCGGCGGTGTTCAGCCCCAACAATGCTACATCATTCCAGAGCCGCTGATAAGAATTCCATGACACATTCAAGCAAAAAATTGCATTTTGATTCACGCCAAATTGAGCCGCAAACAATTCAAAAAAATCTCGGTGTCCTTTCATGTTCAGCAAATTTTGTTCAAGCGGCGAAAGACGCCCCCAATCTCCGACGCCCGTCCGCCAGCATGCGTCCAGAGAATTATCGAAAAAAATTTTTCCAAACTGAAAAGCCAACATCACGTTAAGTGCATCGCCAAGAAAGGACGATCTCGCCCCCCATTTTTTTAAATAAAGAATCCATTAAATTTGAGGTAAAAAAATTTCTGAATGTAGTTGAGGCCGCTTGAAAAAATAAACTTCCTTCCCTTTTTTCAAAAGTTTGGTTTGGAATGTTGGAGGGGTGTGCCGTCGAATTTTGCCCATTTGGGTCTAACTTAACTTCGTTGCATGCGTATGCCGAATAATCTTCGTGAGCTTGCAAAAATGTGACAGCTTTTTCTACTTTTCGCGGCGACAAATAATAATCGTCGGGATCTAAAACCGCCCAAAATTCGGTGTCAATCATTTTCAATAATTTTTTTCCCGACCCTGCCGGTCCTATGTTGGTTTCATTTTGGTAAAGTTTTGCGGGCAAACTAAATTTCTCAATCAGCTGTTGGATTTTTTCGTAGCCGCCGTCGGTTGAGCAATTATCTATGATGATAATTTGCATTTTGTCCAAAAAAGTTTGACGTGCAAGAGATTCCGCGTAAGTATCCAGCCAGTTATCGGTGTTTTTATTGTAAAGCGCGGTGATTATCGTAACAAGCGGCTTTTCTTTTAGTTCAGAGGAATTTTCCAAATAAATCACTCCCTTCTACGTCAGCTGAAAAAATTTTTTCACTTCACAACAGCTAAAACGTCGTCGATAAATTTCAACGCGGAAAGTTCCGAAAGAATTGCATACGGCGCGTGGCGTTCAATTTCTGCGCGAAGAGTTTTCAGCTGCGGATTTAATTTTCCCGCCTTCAACGACTCCAACGCAAGACGATCCGCCTGCGCAATTCGTTTGAACTGCTCAAGTTGCGGCTTGCACTCCTTCAAATATTTTTCCGGCAACCTCGCCAACAAAGTATCGGCGGCATTTTCCATTTCCGAAATTTGACGTTCAAGATTCGTGAAGTCTGTCTTGCGCCCCTTGCGAAGGTCTGATAATAAAGCATTTGCGGACAAGCTGAATTCCGGCGCGTCGGAAGGTCCACACTTCGCCCATGAATTTTCCATGTGCTGTGAGTGTGACGCAAAAATTTTCATTGCCGGCGCAAGCGTCCCAAACTGTTCTTCAATCGCTTTTTCCCACGAAGTTTGAGCGTTATACAAATCCGGCGCATTCGCGTACTCCGCACCCGTCGCCAACGCAATCTTCGACATCTGAACTTGCCCCATAGGATTGAAAAAAATTGCATGCATTCTCTGCGAAGGCAACCTTTCAATCGGACCAAGTGCCAACTTAGAATTTCTTCCGCCGTTTGTGCGCAAAGTGTAATCGTTTACCGGATAGTTCCACCAAATTCCAACTTCGCGATCATAAATTTTGTCAACGTCATTCAAATTTTTATTCGTAATGCTCGGACAAACGACGCCTCCGCCCGTGTAAAGTACGACAATTTTTTCGTCAAGATTCTCCGCAAAATCTTTCGTGTATTTTTTTATTTTGTTGCCGTCAATCATGTCGTCGTAAAAATATTCCGTCGGCACGGTAATGAACGGGACAATATCTTTGTGCATTTTGTGAAAAGTATCTTGCAATCTGTTCAGAAACTCCGCCTGTTTCTTGCCGTCTTCGTGGTGACGCCCCTTATCATCTTTCAAGTCGTCGAAAAAAATTGCGAAACTGCGCACGCCGATTTTGTACATTTCATCCATTTTGTAAAGGAGCAAATCAAAATCTTTTTCCGCCTCGCTGCCCTTGTAATGCAAATCAAGACCGGGCGAAACTGCGAAAGTAAATCTTACGCCGTTGACTTTTGCCGTCTCCACAAGTTTTTTGAACTCGTCCATTTTTTCGGCGGGGTACGGTTCACGCCATTTGTCGCGGTGGTACGGATCATTTTTCGGCGCGTAAATGTACGCATTCAAATTGTGTTCGCGGCAAAAATCCATGAGGTCTTCACGGTCTTGCAGAGTCCAAAGATCTCCGTAAAAACCTTCGACAATTCCGCGCAGAGGTACAGGATGAGCGCAAGCCACCGTTGAAATCAGAAACATCATCATCACTGCAAAAAAAATTATTCTGGTAAAAATCATTCGTCTTCACCTTTCTTTAGCTGGTAGCTTGTAGGAAATTTTTTTTACTTCCCAGCTCCTAAATCCTAGTTCCCGCAGCTTCTTGCTCTTGACGGAAATTTTTCAAAATACAAATCGGCGTTTTCTCCGACGCATTGCCAAACGGATTGTCAATCAGCAAATTCGACGCCAACTGCGCATTCATGCCTTTGGTAGCGCCAACAATCCTTGAACGTTTCAAATCGTTTACGTCGGCAATCATCGCGCCGAAACAACCGAGCCGCGCTTTTATGTCCGCAACAACTTTGTCGGGATTTTCAGGACCGTACACAACGCATTTGTCGAACGGCGGCATGTCTCCGGTCACGTCGTCAATCAAAGCCGCTTGACGCCCGCCCCATTTGTAAAAAAGTCCGCGTTGACCAACGAGTTTTCCCAAAAATCCGCCGATAAGTGTAAAAGCTACGCGCCATTCGCCCTCCTTGCGCATCAACGCCTGCATGCCGTGCGGTGTCGCCAAACTTCCGTAATCGGGAATAAATCTGCAACAAAGTCGTGCAAGACCTGTAATTTTCATTTCGTCGGGGCGAATTAAATTTCCCTGCGTTATTGCCACGACACTTTCAGCAACGGTTAAAACGTCATCCGGTCCGATAATTTCATGCGTGTATTTGTAAATCATCTCTACGATGTCATCTTTCGGCGTCAAAATTCTTGTCTTGACGGGAATTATTTTTACGGGCATTTATAAATCTCCTTCGTGTCAAAAAAATTTACGAAGCAACCATTACTATCGATCCATCGATCCATCGATCTATCGATCTAATTAGTCGTTGCCAAGCAATTTTACGCCAACAATTTTAGCCAACTCTTCAGCAGTCAAAAAAATTCTTGCAATGGAAAAATGCATCGGCGTCCGTCCGACTTCGCGGTAAATAAATTCTATCGGGAAGTCAACCATGTGCGAAACTGCCTCTTCCAAAGTCATGCCTTTTCGCGCTGTTAACGTGACTTTTGCAATTAAATTCACGCCCTGCTGATGTTCCAAAACGAGAGCTTCAAAATAATCATCTTCGCGCGGTTTTCCTTCGCACTCCGCTTTTCCGCGAACGTCCATGCCGTCGTACTGTTCAAAGGGAAGTTGCGGTTTGCAAATAGCGTCAACGATCATTGCGCTTTGCTTGCCTTCGTTAAAAAATTCTATCGTAGTTGAAAGAGTGATTGATTTTGCGTCGCGGTATTCAACTTTGAACGGCGTCCTTTTGTCAAGACGCGGCACAACTTTTTCTTGCCCGCGAATTTTCAAGAACGCCGCCACGCCCAACGCACCAACCGCCACTAAAATTAACAGACCTTGAATTACAATCATTGCTCTTGAGCCATCTCCTCATTAATTGCATTTTCCATTTTCTCAAAATATTTTTCAGGCAGACGAGAAATTTTCCCCGTCGCCGCGTTTGTGAAAACATTTTGGCTGTAACCTTTCACTAAAATTTCTCCGTTACTTTGTCGGCGAAGTTTGTACTTAAATTCCATTTTCACTTTCGTAAGTTCAACGGGAATTGTTTCAAGTTCCAAATCTTCGTCGAACTTTGCCGAGTGAAGAAATTTTGCTTTAATTTCGGTGAGTGGAAATAAAATTCCGTCGCTCATCATGTCGGTTAAAGTGATTCCGATTGAGCGCAAAAACTCAACGCGTCCCGTCTCGAACCAGCGAATGTAATTTGCGTGGTGGACAACGCCCATTGTGTCCGTGTCGTAGAAGTGAACGCGCATTTTTGTTTTTATTGACAACTAAAACATCCTTTCAAAAAAATTTCAGCTGATTATATCACATTTGCCGAAAATGACAAAAAATTTTTCGCAACTTCTCTAGATTAGTGATATAATTTTGAAAACTTTTGAAAGGAGACTGATAACTG
>JAFSXD010000074.1 GCA_017444245.1 Selenomonadaceae bacterium
ATCAAAAATATTTTACTTCGTCGCGCAAAAATCCCAACGCATAAATTTGCGGCAAAAGTTTTTCGCCCAATTTTGCAAACGGAAATCTTAACGCAACGAGTTTATCAAAGTCTTTTATCGTCATACGGATTTGATACCAACCAACGTCCCAATCTTCAATGCGGAATTTTTTTGTATACAAATCCTTCAATTCTGAATAAAACTTTTTGTAGAGTCGCCGCCCTTCGTTCAAGACCGCCCGCGCCTCCGCTGATATGTCAGCAGAATTTTTCTTCAGCCACAACGCCGCAAATCTGTCCTCCTTCGCCGTTGCAACTTGCCAACGTATAGCGTCATCAGAAATTTTCCAATCCTTCAGCTCCTCCAGCAAAAACGGGAACAAATTATTTTTCATGCGGTACGTCTCGCCTTCGTACTCCACATTCCTCAGCGAAACCGTTTGATTCGACGGCGCAAACAAACTCCAAACAACCGCGTCACAAATAAATTCCCGTGAAAGTTCCTCAAGCGGCTGCATAAATTGATCCCTGTCGTTTAACCACGTCGCCTTCGGCAACCGCCTAACCATGTGCACTACCATTGACTGCTCAAAATTTTCCGGCGTGATTGACATTGCGCCCGCGCTGACGTACGGTCCTGATAAAATTGACGTGTAAATTTGATGTTCAAAATCATTTCCGTTGCACATCATCGACGCCAAAAAGTTTTCTGCGATTCTGTCGCGTCTGTCTTTATTTTTTTCCGCAACATTAAAACCGCCAGATAAAGGCGGAAATTTTTTTGTACAACGTGGGCGTTTAACCCATTTACTCAAAAAATCTTTTTTGTGTTCAGAAGTAATAACTTTTGTTGCAAATTTTTCAGTATCCGAATTATAAACATCAAGCGAAATTTTTTGTTCTTCAAGCGAAATGTTTTCTGCCAAGTTCCAAATCAAAAATCCTACAGGAAAATTTCCTTTACACCCGTCGAAAATTTTTGAATGAAACACAAAACCGCGTTCAAATTTATAATGGAAAATTTTGTCACGAAACTTTTGGTCATTAGTAGAATTTGTATATTTCAACGTTGAAAAAATTCCTAAATGTGTTTGTCGTTCGGAAAATTCCCTGCTTATTCGGTAAAGAAACTGAGAAAATAATTCGCGGCTGACTTCACCTAAATTTTCAACCGTCATCAATTTTCTAATTCCAGTCAATGACACGCCCGTTTTGTTAAACAAGTTTTTATCTTGATTGTTGTTAGCGGTGGCGTAAGGTGGATTGATAAAAATAATCCATTGGAGATTGGGATTTTTCAAATCGGCAACGAGGTTGGGGGGCATTTTGCGCGGGAAAAATTTTTCGAAGAGTTCGTCATAAAAAAATTGAACGTCATCATTGAGATAATCGTACTGAAAAACGGTGGCATCGGGAAAAATTTTTTTGCAATAATCGGCGTCGTCTTGAAGGAGTGTAGAAATGTAGCAGTACTTGAGAGCTTCGGCAGGCAAAGCAAATTCCAAATTGCCGGTGCCCGCCGCCATGTCCCACAAGCGAAATTTTCCGGACTTGTACCAATTTTCTCCGACGGTGCGCGAGAGATATTCGACAGCTTTTTCAGCAAAATTAATTGGCGTAAAAAATTCACCGGTGCGGCGGCGCAAATCGATTTCAGTCATGCGATCCATTTTTTGGCGAATGGAAATTAATTCGCGCGGAGTAGAAATTTTTTCGTAGACGCTCCAAAAATGCCTGTACTGTTCGACGTTAATTTTTTTTTCGACGAGTTCGCCATTGCTCATGCGGAAAAGAACATAGCGATCTTCAAGAAGGGTGGAGCGTCCTTGTTCAATGTCAGTGATGAAGTATTCGGAAGATTTTTTGCCGTTCTCTACGGAGTTGCCGAAAAGTTTTTGCCAATACTGAAAAATTTCAAAGAAGTTATATTCGTCGATAATTTTTTTGTCTGCGAAAAGTGAAAGTTGTTGAGAAAATTCCTGATTAATTTTTTTGATGAAAATGTTTTGGTCTTCGGGAATGGAGAAGTCGTAGACGTGCAAATTTTTGAGCGCGGAGTATTGAATGAGCGCGGCGACAAGATTTTTGCAAGGTGAACTTGGGGCTAAATCCCAGTCGAAATTTTTAGCCTTTGACTTGGAATAAAAATTGGAGAAAGTGTTTGTTGGGGCGAGCACGGAAAAATTTTTTGTGACGATGCAAATTGAATTTGAGGGTGTACGAATTTCCCTGCCATACTTAAGGCGGCGAATGTAGTACAAAGTTTGAGCGATACACTTTGCCAACGTCGGGAGGTTGTTTAAATTTTCGTCGAACTTAAACTCAAAGAGAATTTGCGGCGTGTAAAGGTCGATATAATTTTTCGTGTCGAGTTTGAGTCTAAAAAATTGGGCGAAAATATTTTTGACTTCCTCTTCAGTCTGTGTCGGCTGTAAAACTTCAAAGAGATTTTTCATGTCAATCACCGTCGGTAAAACTTTAGAAATTTTTTGTCACGTCGATTGAACAATTTCCCGCGCAGACCATGCGCCGCCGCCTTCAAGTTTTAATTCTTCGTCGTGAACGTTGTACAAAGTCGAACGATGCCCCACGCTTACAATCGTAGCGTCGGGCAAATTTTTTTTCAGCAGATGATACATTTCAATTTCGCGCGGCTCATCTAGTGCACTCGTCGCCTCGTCAAGGAAAATATAATCCGGCTTGCTCAAAAGCACGCGCGCAAATGCCAAACGCTGTTGTTCGCCGCCTGATAAAATTCTGCTCCAATCGTCGGCAACGTTCAACTTGTCAATCAAATTCGGCAAGTCCACAATCTTCAACACTTCAATTAATTTTTCATCCGGCGGAGAATTTTTTTCAGCGTCGGGGTAAACCAAAGCCCGCCGCAAAGTTCCCAGCGGCAAGTACGGTTTTTGCGGCAGGAACATCACACGCGCGCCTTGAGGGAAAGAAATTTTTCCGTTCGCGTACGCCCAAATTCCCGCCAAAGTCCGAAGTAAAGTTGACTTGCCGCAACCCGATGCGCCCGTTACCAAAAGCGATTTGGAATTTTCCAGACGAAGTGAAAGTTTATTCAAAAGTTCCCGCCCCGTCGGCAAGGAAATATTTAAATTGGAAATTGCCAAATTTTCGTCCGTAGATTTTTCAACGTGACTTTCAATTTTCTGAACTGTTTCGACGTGTTCAGTGAATCCGGACAAACGATGAATGACCGCCGCCAAATTCGCTATCGTGGCGTAGGAGTCGATGAAAAAACTCATGGCGTCCTGCACTCTGCCGAATGCCGAAACAGTTTGCATAAGCCCGCCAAGTTGAATTTCCTTTGAAAAATATTTCGGCGCGGCAAGAATTATCGGAACGATTACTGCCAACTGCGCGTAACCGTTTATGTAAAAATTTAAATGCTTGGTCTTCGTCATCAGCTTGCGAAAATTTTTTATCACGTCCGAAAACTTCAAAGAAAAATTTTCCAGCTCCGATTGTTCGCCTTTGTAAAACGCAATGCTTTCCGCATTTTCACGCACGCGCATCATTGAGAAACGAAAATCCGCTTCGTAACGTTGCTGATTAAATTCCAGCCCAATCAATTTTCGCCCAACAAGGTGGACAAGCCCCGTGCCGATTCCCGAATAAATTATCGTGAACCAAAACATGTAGCCGTAAATTACAATTTCGTTGCCGCCAATTTCAAAAGTAAACGAGCCCGATAATTCCCACAGCACAAAACTGAACGCAACCAAACTTACCGATTGGCGCAAAAATCCTACGATTAATTGCAACGTCAAGCTTACAAACTGGTTAATATCTTCAGAGATACGCTGATCCGGATTGTCCGTCGAATCTTGCAGGCGATAGTACGTTTGATTTTTCATCCACGAATTTAAATAATTGTTCGTCATCCACGTGCGCCAACGTATTTCTAAAAGTTGCCGAAGATAAATTGCGTAGACGGCAATGCAAATGTAAGCGAAGGCTAAGGCGGTAAATTCGCCGATTAACGGAAAAAATAAGTCCTCTTGATATTCTTGAAGCGCGTTATAAAATTCGTTATACCAGTCCGTAATTTGGACGAGCAGTCCCACGCAAAAAAAGTTTAATAAGATTACGGCGGCAAACAATCCGATTGCGCGCCATTTTTCGCCGGAAGTCCAGTAACCTTTAAACAGAGACCAAAAGCCGCGAAATAAATTGCGTTTCTCCAAAAAAATTTCCTCCTCAATTCAAAGTAAGTGCAAAAAAAAATTTCCCCTTTGAATCATAAGTGATATAATAATTTACCAGATGATTTTAGCACAAATTTTCGCGTTAGGGGAATTTCCATGAAAAAAATTTTGATTGTAGATGACATGATGGTTTCGTTGATGATGACGGAAAACATGCTGGCGGATCAATACAAAACATTCTGCGCGTCGTCCGGTGCAGAAGCGATGAAAATTTACCGCCAAGAATTGCCTGACATGGTTCTTTCCGATTTGCGTATGCCGGGAATGAGCGGCTACGAATTGCAAATTCAGTTGCAAGAAGAATATCACGAAGTCATACCGTTCATGTTCATGACGGCGGATCACGACGAAGAGACGGAAAGTCGCGGTTTCGACAACGGCGCAATGGATTTCATACGCAAGCCGTTTCGTCCTGATGTTTTACTGCGCCGCGTCGCAAATATTTTGCAGACTGTTGAACAAATTAAGGGCTTGAAAAAAAATGCGTCGACGGACGCGCTGACGGGACTTTTGAATAAGGCGTCGTCACATACGGAGCTTACAAAAATTTGTGCGTCGTCACTCGGTGCGTTGCTGATGATAGACTTGGACAGTTTCAAATTGGTAAACGATATTCATGGTCACGCAATGGGCGATCAAGTTTTGGTAAACTTCGCTGACATTTTGCGTTCAGCCGTTCGCCCGACGGATATTCTCGGCAGATTGGGCGGCGATGAGTTCATTGCGTTCTGTCATGGCATTCACGACGAACAAGCCATTGCCGCGAAGTCGAAGTTCATCAATGAAAGAATTGTCGAAGAGGCAAAGCGTTTAATGGGCGAAGATATGAATATCCCGTTAGGCGCGTCAATCGGCTGTGTTTTTGTCCCGATGAGCGGCACGGAATTTTCAGAGCTGTATCAAAAGGCGGATAAGGCATTGTACGGCGTCAAGCAAAACGGAAAACATGGCTACGGAATTTTCAGCGAAGACGAAGGCGACGAAGAAGAGACTTCGGAGTTGGCTAACATTGAACAAATTGAAATGATTTTGAGTGAACGCGGAGCTTACGACGGCGCGTTTGTTTTGCCGTTTGAAAGTTTTCGTACGGTTTACAGATTTTTGAAACGTACGCGCGGATTTTACAGCAAGACGACTTGCCTTTTGATTTTCTCCCTTGTGCGTCACAAGGAAGGCGAAATACATTTGCAAGACGTGGCGGATCAATTTATTTCCGTTCTTCACAAAACTCTGCGCGAAGGCGACGCAATTACGCAGAATGGCAACAATCAATTTTTCGTGTTGCTGACGAATACGGACGCTTATTATAACGTGACCCGCGCAGTTCAGAGAATTTCCGATAATTGGGACAAAGTTGAAGCTTGCAGATATTTTACATTTGAATACGAATGGAAAGTCATGAACAATTAAAATTTTCCCCCGCGCCATGAAAGGAGATGATTTTTGTGTTTAATGAAGCCCTTGAATATGATTCTTACGAAATTATCGGAGGTGAAAAATTTATTGCTCCTTCCGCGAGTCCGTACCACAACAATGTTATGGGCAGGCTTTACAATGTGATATGTACTTATCTTTACCACAAAAAAAGTGGTTATGCTTTCACGGACAGCTTGGATGTTCATTTGCCGGACGGAAATCTTTTTAGACCGGACTTGACTGTTGTGAAATCTGAAAATGCAAGTATCATAAATTGGCAAAAAGCAATTAACGGCGTTCCTGATATGGTTGTTGAAGTTCTGTCCAATTCGACGCGCAAAAAAGATTTGACGATAAAAAAAGATATTTACGAGAAAAACGGCGTCAAAGAATATTGGATTATCGATCAGCGCGGAAAGACCGTCGACGTTTTCATTTTGCGCAATGGAAAATATGAGCTTGACGAATCTTATTTCAGTTGCACCGCTGAAGAGTTTGATTCACTCGACGAAGAAGATAAAGCCGCGTACAAGCCGGAGATAAAAGTTTCGATTTTCGATGACTTATTTGTAAAAGTTGATGATATTTTTTCATGGGGCTACGATTCCTGATTAGGTGATTGATGCTTTTCACAGAGTTAATAAAAATGGCGGCGTTGTCACTCGTCGCGAACAAATTACGGACGCTGTTGACGATGCTGGGAATAATAATCGGCGTGGCGGCGGTAATTTCAATGGTAAGCGTCGGCATGGGCGTTCGCAGTAACGTTGTCAGTTCAATTTCGCGGCTCGGCTCAAACATGCTGATTGTCATGGCGGGCAGTTCCAATCGCGGAGGCGTGCGCGGCGGGGCGGGCTCAATGCAAACTTTGACTTACGACGACGCGAAGGCAATTAAAGCCCGCGTAAAAAATATTGACTACGTTTCGCCAACCGTTCAAGGTTCTTATCAAATTGTTTACGGGCATGAAAATTGGAGTACGACTGTCACGGGCGTTATTCCCGAGTACGCGCAAATTCAATCGCTCACGATGCAGAGCGGAATTTTTTTCACGGAACATGATGTTGAAATCAGAAATCGCGTCGCCGTCATTGGTCCAACCGTAGCGACAAATCTTTTCAATTCAGTTAATCCCGTCGGGAAAAAAATTCGCGTCGGCAATGCGCCGTACACCGTCATTGGTCTGCTTGCCGGCAAAGGACAATCGACGGGCGGGCAGGATCAAGACGACGTTGTTTTAATTCCTTTGACTACCGCGCAGGAAAGATTGATGGGAATAACTTACGTGCGCAGTGTCAACGTTCAAGTTTCGTCGCAGGAAAAAATGGACGAAGTTCAAGCCAATATCGAAAAACTTTTGCGGCAACGCCACAGGATACGCGAAGGCAACGAAGATGATTTTAACGTTCGCAACATGACAAGTTTAATGGAGACTATGACGCAGACAACCACGATGATAACTTTGTTGCTCGGCTCAATCGCGGGAATTTCACTCGTCGTCGGCGGTATCGGAATCATGAACATCATGATGGTGAGCGTGACGGAGCGCACGCGCGAAATTGGAATACGAAAAGCGATTGGCGCGACTTACAACAGCATTATGTTGCAGTTTTTGATTGAATCGACGATGATTAGCGTTTTGGGCGGCGTGATTGGAATTTTTATCGGCATTGGCGCGGCAACTGCAATATCCGTGTTTGGAAATTTCACGACGGTAATCAGCGGCGCAAGTATCGCGGCAAGTTTCGGTTTTTCCCTCTTCGTAGGAATTTTTTTCGGAATGTTGCCTGCGCGGAAGGCGGCGCGATTAGATCCCATTGACGCGTTACGTTACGAGTAAAATTTTGACAAAAATATTTCCCCCGTTTATAATTTCAACGTTTTGGTTGAAAGGGGGAATTTTTTTTGACAAACGATTTGATGATTATCAATGCTTTCGTTTTGTACATCGGCTGTATGATGGCAATCGGCGTTTACTACTACCGGCAGACGAAAAACATGAGCGATTATTTTTTGGGGAATCGTCGGCTGGGCGCGTGGGTAACGTCGCTGTCTGCAGAGGCGTCCGATATGAGCGGCTGGATGCTCATGGGCGTGCCGGGATTTGCGTACTTGGCGGGGCTGAATGCCGGCTGGATAGCTGTAGGAATTGCGATAGGAACTTGGGCGAACTGGCAATTTGTTGCGGCGAGGTTGCGTCGTTATACGGAGCTTGCGGGCAACGCGTTGACTTTGCCGGAATTTTTGCAGAACCGCTACAACGACACGAGTAACCTTTTGCGAATTGTCCCTGCGATTTTCATTTTGATTTTTTTTATTTTGTACACGTCAAGCGGTTTTGTATCGGCGGGCAGACTTTTTGAAACGGTCTTCGGATTGGATTTTCAGCTGGCAATTATTTTAGGCGCGGGCTCTGTCGTTTTCTACACGCTGATTGGCGGATTTTTGGCGGTAAGTCGCACGGATTTTATTCAAGGCGTGATGATGTTCTTTGCGATTTTGCTTGTGCCAACCTGCGCGGCAATGTCACTTGGAGGATTCGGCGAAACTGTTGCGGCAATTTCAAATTTCAAGGCGTCAATGTTCGATCCGTTTTTGAAGCCGGACGGTTCGCAAATCGGATTTATCGAAGTCATTTCGCTTTTGGCATGGGGTATCGGATATTTTGGACAGCCGCACATTTTGGTTAGGTTTATGGCGGTAAAGTCGACGGCAGAAATTCCGCAGGCAACACGAATTGCGATGACGTGGGTAATTTTGAGTTTAGCGGCGGCGGTTGCTGTAGGCATGGTCGGCACGGTTTATTTGACGAC
>JAFSXD010000075.1 GCA_017444245.1 Selenomonadaceae bacterium
AAAATTCCAATTCCAATTTTGCCAATGCCGATACAAGAAAAAATTTCCGCGCAGGTTGAGGAGTCATTCAAGTTGCGTGAGGAATCGAAGAGATTGTTGGAATTGGCGAAACGCGCGGTTGAAGTTGCGATAGAGGAAGGCGAAGAGTCGGCGTTAAAAATTTTGTAGGAATTGGCAACAAAAAAAGGTACGGTTAAAATTTTCGCCGTACCTTTTTGACTGTGGGAAACATTTTTTTATGAACTGCTGATTGTCAATTTTTAACTAAGCGTTTAACAAAAACTTCTTCAGTTTCAGGACGCCCAAAGAAAAATCCCTGTATTTGATCCGCGTCGCACTCATCGCGCAGATAAACGTACGCGTCCTCCTCCTCGACGCCTTCGATACAAACTTCCATGCCGATTGAATGGCAGAGCATAATCGTGTACTTCACCAAGTTGCGATCGAAAGTACTCGTCAACAAATCTTGAACGAACATTCTATCGATTTTGATAACGTTGCAGGTAAAATTTTTCAAAAAGCCAAGTGACGAATAACCCGTGCCGAAATCGTCCATCGCAATTTTTATTCCGAACTCATGAAATTCCGCGAACTGTTTATTGACAAATTCCCAATCGTAGACGCTCTGACTTTCCGTCAATTCAAAAGTCAACGTGCGCGGATCAATCGCGTGACGCTCAACGCAATCTTTGACGAACGGAAAAAACATTCTCTCTTCCAACTGGTAAAGCGAAATGTTTACGCTCATTTGGAAATTCGGCATGTACTTTTGCCATTTTTTCGCCGTAATAATTGCGTTTTCAATAATCCAGTGACCGACGGGGATAATCATACGAGATTTTTCAAGCATCGGAATAAATTGCATTGGCGCAACAACGCTGCCGTCTTTGTCGTACCAACGCAAGAGAGCTTCCGCGCCGATTAATTTTCCGGTCTTCGCGTCAACTTGCGGCTGGTAGCACAGGAAAAAATCTTCGCAACCGCGCGCAATGCTGTTTTGCATGAGATTTTGCATGCCGATATCATAACGCCAACGATCATAAGTTTCCTTTTCAAAGAAACAAATTTGGTCGCGTCCTTTTTGCCGCGCAATCTCCAACGCAATTTCGGCGTAACGAATCAAAGTTATGTAATCAAATGCATCGTCCGGATAAAAACACGCGCCCGCCGACGCCGTGCAATAAATTGTATCTTCGACGTTTCTAATTTCACGCATGCAAAGTTGAACGCTTGAGAAAATTATTTCAACCTCTTCAGGCATTGCATCAGGCATGAACATTCCGAAAAGCTGACTGTTAATCTTGAATAATTTTATATCGGGCGGCAAAACGTTCGTGATATTTTGCGCAATTTGTCTCAAAGCCGAATCGCCGAATTGATGTCCGTAAGTTTCGTTGATGACGTTGAAATTATCCAGCCCGATTACAACTACTGCGCCGTGATGCGTTTCGTCGCGCAACTCTTCTTGCAGGTCGTTGTAAAATGAATTGCGGTTTAAAAGTCCCGTCACGAAGTCCGCCTTAACTTCAATATCCATTCGCGAGATGACGCCGGACAAAAATTCCGGTTGACCGTATTCGTTTATGCAAACGGCAAGTCGAAGGTTTACCCAACCGTATTCGCCGTTTATTCTAAGCAGGCGAAATTCACAGCTGACAGATTCAAAATCGCTTTCATTTCGCGCCGCCTGCATTGCCTCTTCGTAAATTTCTCTATCTTCGGCGTGAATGAACGGTACAAGTAATTCGTCAATATCGTCAACGGTGTTTGATGGAAAATCAAAATCCGTTATAAAATTATCCGAGATTAGTATTTTATTTGTCTCGAAGTTCACGACAAATAAATAGTCTTCAGTGGAATTTTGTAACGCGCTGAAGTAAGGTCTAATGTCGTTCAGCGACGAACTTTCTCCTGTTTGTGATATATCTTTTGTATTCATCTGCCCTCGCCCTTCAAAAAAATTCCTCGCACTCTTAGCCGTTTTTTTTTCAATTCGACGTGACTTTCTAAAGTTCCTGCAATTTTGTTTCAGACTCTTATCATAATCGCCCTTGAAAATTAGGGATCAGGAATTGGAGCTTAGGGAAGAAAAAATTGTCATTGAATAAAAATTCCCGACGTTGTAAAATTTGCGCGGGAATTTTTTGTGTCTGAATTGACAGGGGGCGTTTATGTGACGTTAGAAGAAGTGATTAACGAGCATAAGCAAATTTTAAATCCAACCGATATAGCCATCTGGCATTTTATTTTGAATAACCGCGATCAGGTGCGCCACATTTCCATACACGATTTGGCAAAAAAATGTTGCGTATCGAGCACGACGATAGTTCGTTTCGCTCAAAAATTAGGTTTTGACGGTTTCAGCGACTTGAAATCTTTGTTGAAACGTGAAAAACTTGTCGATAAAGTAAGTTCGCAAGATATTTTACTTTCGCTGGAAAATTTTTATTCCAAAACGTGGACAAATTTAATGAAACGCAATTATGACAACGCCAGCCGCTTGGTTCACGAAGCCAACAGAGTTTTTGCCTTTGCGTCGGGTTATGTTCAAAATAATGTTGTGCGGGAATTGAAACGTTTGTTTTTCTACGACAACGTTTTTTTATACGACATTGGCGGTCGAGATGAATTTTACTCCATACTCAAGACCGCCAATAAAGATGACTTATTTATTTTCGTTTCGTTAAGCGGGGAATCGCATCACGTCACGGAATTTTCTTTGCAACTTCAACTTAAAGGCATTCCGTTAATTTCAATTACCACACTCCATGACAATACGCTTGCCAGTCGCTCAACGGAAAATCTTTACATTTTTTCGGAAGAATTTCAAGTAAACTCTCCGGAGCAAATTCCGTTCAGATCCATGTTCACATATTTTCTGCTTGTCGAAATTTGGTATGTCAATTACAGAATTTACGTGAAAAATCATGATGACGTTCAATCACAAGAAAAATTTTAACATTGAGCCGACGTCGTCAAAAACTTTTTTTGCTTGAGATTTTATTTCGTCCCGCGCAGTGTTCACCGTGTAGCCGCCAAAAGCCGTAATCATTGGCAAATCGTTTACCTCGTCGCCGATAACGTAAAGTTCACTGCTCTGCCAATTCATGGCTTTCAACAAAGTTTCCAATCCTTGCCGCTTGCTTATTCCGACGGGCGTAATGTCTACGCTCTTTGCATTCGGATAAGCGCATATCTCGGCGGGGAATTTTTCATTGAGCACGGCGGCGCACTCCGCAGAAATTTTCGCGTCGTCAAATCCCAGAGAAAATTGATGAACGTCAACCAAATTTGAAATTTCCGACTCGGCAATTTTCGTTATCGGAAAATCCCACTCCTTAGCCTCGCGCATAATCCATGAGCCTTCCGATTCGTGACAAAGGTACGTCGTGTCCTTCGCAGAAAATGCAAAGTGAAAAGATTTTCTGACGAGCGGTTCAAGCGAAATTTCTTTTAAAACTTTTTTGTCAATGTTCGCCTGATAAAGTACGTTGCCCGCCTTGTCACGAATAATTCCGCCGTTGTTGGAAATTACAAAATCGTATTCAACGCCGTAATGTTCAAGCTGGGGCGTCAACATTCCGTAATCGCGCCCTGAAACCATTCCAAATTTATTTCCGGCGGCGCGCCAAGCATGCACGCCTTGAATTGTCACTGCGCTAATTTTCCTTTCGCGAAATAAAGTTCCGTCGTAATCACTCGCCGCAATTTTCATTACTTCATCTCCTCGTAGACAACCGCTTCCAACGGGCGCAAAGTTCCCGCAACATTGTTTTCAAAGCTACCGAAAATAAATTTTGCCCGCGATAAAAATTCCGGCGAAAATTTTACTTCGTCCAACGTGAAATTGACCAGCACGTAAATTTTTTTATTTTCGGCGGAACGAACGAAGGCAAAAATTTTTTCATCGTCTTTAAGCAACTCTTCGTAATCGCCGTTCAAAAGCGTTTCATTGTTTTGCCTCAAATTGTTCAGCTTTCTAAAATAATTCAAAACGGAATTTTCGTCAACGTCTTCGACTTCCGCGTTGCAAGTTTTATAATTTTCGTTGACGGGCAACCAAGATTTTCCCGCCGTAAATCCCGCGTTGGCATCAGCCGACCATTGCATTGGCGTCCGTGCATTGTCACGACTGAAAAAGTGAACGAACTCCAACGCCTGCTCTTTGCTGAACCCTTCATTCAATGCAAGTTCATATTGCCCATGCGACTGAATGTCATCGTAAGCGTCAATCGAATTCCACGCAACATTCGACATGCCGAGCTCCTGTCCCTCGAAAATGAACGGCGTCCCGCGCATCGTCAAAAGAATTGTCCCCAACGCTTTAGCGGCTTTCACGCTGTCCGCACCCTTCGGCAGAAAATAATTTATACTGCGCGGCTTGTCATGATTCTCAAAGAAAATCGGATACCAGCCGTTATTTTTTGTGGCGGCTTGACTGTTCGCAATGGCTTGTTTCAATTCCGTCAATTTCCATTTCGTTGGACGACACCAAATTTCTCCGCCTTTGAGCGAAAGATTCACATGACTAAATTCAAAAAGCATGTCAAAGACGCCGTCACTGCCAACCCATTTTTGCAAATCCTCCGCGTCAACGCCGTTAGCTTCGCCGACAGTGAAAATATCGTGCCCGTCGAAAACTTCGCGCTTGAATTCATGAAGGAAATCTAAAATTCCGTCCGTGTTCGCCGTCATCGTGTGAACGGAAACCATGCCGTCCTTGCCGTCCGGTTCGCCGTCCAAAAATTCGGCGGGCTTTTTTATGTACGTTATCGCGTCAATGCGAAAACCTCCGACGCCTTTTTCAAGCCAGAAATTTGCCGCGTCGAAGAGTGCTTGACGAACTTTAGGATTTTCCCAATTCAAATCCGGCTGTTCAACGGCGAATGTGTGAAGATAATATTGCCCGCGCTCTTCGCACCACTGCCAAACACTTCCGCCGAAAATTCCGCGCCAATTCGTGGGAGGACTGCCGTCAGCCTTCGCGTCGCGCCAAATGTACCAATCAGCCTTCGGATTATTTTTGCTTGACTTCGACTCGATAAACCACGCGTGCTTGTCCGAACTGTGATTGAAAACCAAATCCATGACGACGCGAATATTTCTGCGCTTGCCTTCAGCGACGAGATTTTCAAAATCTTTCATCGTTCCAAAATTTTTGTCAATCGCCGTGTAATCTGAAATATCGTAGCCGTTGTCAATTTGCGGCGAAGGATAAATCGGCGTAAGCCAAACCGCGCCAATTCCCAACTTCTGAAGGTAATCTAATTTGTCGGTAATTCCGCGCAGATCTCCCGTGCCGCTGCCCGTCGTGTCCAAAAAACTTTTCGGATAAATTTGGTAGACGGCAGTTTTTTGCCACCATTTTAAATTCTTCATAAAAAAATGCGGCGACTTCCAAAGTGAAATGAAAATCGCCGCCACCTCCTCAAAAAATTTTTCGTTTATTTAAGTTCAGGCCAATATCCTTTGTTCGCCTCGATTAAGTCATCCAAAATCAACTTTGCAACGCGTGCACTGGGAACAGTTTTTGAAAGTGTAATCGCTTGCCAAAGTTTGATGTAAGAATGTTCAATCCACGCGTCCACCGCCAATTTCTCAACGGAAACTTGCTGTTCCATAAGTCCCTTTTGGAATTGCGGAATTTCTCCGACGACAAGCGGTTCAGGACCTTCGTTGCCGACAATACAGGGAATTTCAACCATTGCCGTAGGATCAAAATTTTTAATCGCGCCTTTGTTCTCGACGATCAGCAACATGTTTTCCTTCGTGTTAAAAGCAATCGCCGTTGCAAGGTCGACAATGAATGACGCGTGCGCATCGACTTCAATGTTTGTGTCCTTCGCCGTGCCGACTTCTTTAATTCGACGACACTCGGAAAATACCTTTGTTTCGCGCCCTTCCATGACTTCGTTGGCGCGGGTGTGTTCAGGATTGGAATGCTTAACAATTTCGTCTTGGCAAAGATAATATTTCAAATAAGTGTTCGGCAAAGTGTTGGGATCAATCGGAGCAAATTCTTTAACCATTTCAAAAGTTACAATCCAACTCGGATCGACATGTTGAACGCCTTCGTCGCCCTGCAAATATTTTAAATTGTAGCCGTGCTGATAAACGTACTCTTTGATTTTCGGCATTAAGTCATTGCCCTGCTTGTCTTTGATACTCGTCCACCAGCCGAAGTGATTCAGTCCGAAATATTTAAACTCCAATTCTTTCAGCGATTTAAAGCCGGCAATCTGCGCCATTTTTTCTTCAATGTCAACGGGCATGTCGCAGATGTTGATAATTTTGGAATTGGGGCAAAGTCTGCGCGTGGCTTCGGCAACAATCGCGGCGGGGTTGGAGTAATTTAAAATCCATGCGTTGGGAGAATATTTTTCCATGTACTGAACGAGTTCGACAATGCCGCCGATTGAACGCATACCGTAAGCAATGCCGCCCGGTCCGCAAGTTTCTTGTCCGACAACGCCGTATTTGAGCGGAATTTTTTCATCTTTCTCACGCATTGCATATTTGCCAACGCGGATGTGTGCCATTACAAAATCCACGTCGCTGAAGGCCGTTTCGGGATCTGTTGTCGCGACAAATTCAATTTCGGG
Source organism: Selenomonadaceae bacterium (assembly GCA_017444245.1). Lineage (GTDB taxonomy): Bacteria > Bacillota > Negativicutes > Selenomonadales > Selenomonadaceae > Quinella. The sequence goes on from JAFSXD010000075.1 coordinate 6,603, forward strand.
GGCGCGCTCTTTCAAAACAATTTCCATTGCGTCCGCAATTACCTGCTGGCGTTCGGCGTCGTTGTCATAGAGTTTAAGTTTGCGCAACGGAAATCTGTCTTGGTGTGAAAGCAACATCATGACAATGCCGGGCGTAAACGTACTGCCGCCGCCCGCAACCACGACGGAAAATTTTTTGTCCTGCATCAAAATACCTCCTTCAAATGAGTTAGGAAATTTTTATCTAAAAGTTGATAACGGTATCTTCGGTAGCTTTAACCTTTTTACCCGTCTCTTTCTTCATATTCGGGAAATCTGCGGAATTTGTAATCGCCATTACGACAACGTCTTTGTAACCGGCATTGGCGATAACTTTTCTGTCAATCTTAACGAGCGGATCGCCGGCTTTAACTTTCGCGCCGGACTTGGTGAGCAGTTTGAATCCTTCGCCCTTGAGGTTGACTGTATCAATTCCGATATGAATAAGCATTTCTGCGCCGTTGCTGAATTTCAATCCGACTGCGTGTTTGGAATCGTCCATAACCATTGTAATTTCTGCGTCGGCAGGAGCTTTAATCGTTTCTTCATCGGGCTCAATCGCAACGCCGTCGCCCATCATTTTTTGTGAGAACATCGCGTCGGGAACTTCGGACATGTCGATAACTTTTCCGCTGACGACTGCTTTAATTTCCACGTGCGCAGAAGTATTTACGCCTGAAGTTACGGGAGTTGCCGTAGGCGCAGGAGTTGCCGCAGGAACGGGTTCAGCGTCGGGAGAATTGAGCAACGTTTCAAATCTTTCACGAACTTGCGGGACGCTCAATCCAACGATAACTTGAATTGCTCTGCCGTTGTGAACGAGACCATGTGCGCCGTGTTCAGTGAAAGTTGCCACGCTTGCAATTTTGCTGTCGTCTTTAACCGTGACTCTTAACCGCGTTGCGCAGTTTGTAACGTCAACGATATTTGACTTGCCGCCTAAATCTTGAAGGAAGAACG
>JAFSXD010000076.1 GCA_017444245.1 Selenomonadaceae bacterium
ATGCTGGCAACAAAAGCTTTTGGAATGGGAATTGACATTGACGACATCGAAGTTGTAATTCACTTTGCACCAACCGGCAACGTCTGCGACTATGTTCAAGAAATTGGGCGGGCGGCTCGGAGAAAAAATTTAAAAGGGACTGCGCGCTACCATTACGACAAAAAAGATTTTAAATACATCAATCGTCTGCATGGTCTGTCGGCAATAAAAAAATATCAGCTTATATCCGTCGTACAAAAAATTTATGAACTGTATAAACTGAACAAAAAAAGTAATTTGCTTTTGGACGCGGAAAATTTTGCCTACATTTTTGAAAATCGCAACGATGAAAATTCCAGTGTGAATAAAGTCAAAACTGCGCTACTTATGATTCAGCGAGATTTTGAAGCAAAGTACGGTTTTTCTCCGATAAGTGTCCGTCCTATTCCTCTGTTTGCAGAAGGGTATTTTGAAGTACGTCCGCTCATCCAAAGAAAACTCTGCGCAGATTACGGCGATTGTTTAGAGGAAGTTGAAAGTATTCGCCACATTTGCCGCGTCAATCTCAAAAAAATTTGGCGAAAAGATTATCCGCAAAAAACTTTTCCGCAGTTCAAGTACTTGCTTTATTCACGCAGTGAAGAGTTGGACTTCAACAAAAGGTATTCACTTAATCCCGCGCTTTGCGTCACGATAAATTTTGAGGCAAATTTTTACACGAAGTTTAAAGTGCTCTGGAAAGCATTCAAAGATTTTGTGAAAGAATCTATTCCGTCAAGAAAAAATTTGTCAATCGATGATATGGTAAAAAATCTTGTCGATAATTGCGGCGTTAATAAGTACAAGGCGCAAAGTATCTGCGAAATCATTATGGCGTCAATGTCGGCTTATGCGAGGTTGAACAGCAGAAGTATCCACCGAATGTTTGGAGAAAAAACTTTTGCAGGCGGCAATATCAAATATTTCTTTACGGTGACAGTAAATTCGTATTTTTGGCGAGTTGAGCAACTGACACGCGAAATTGTCGACGGTACGCAAGAAAATAAATTCTATCTGCTGAATATAACAGGAAATACTGCCAAAGAATATAGCGCGATGCTTGGAATTTTAGAAGCAATGGGCGCACTGTCATTCGATATGTCAGGCGGTGCGAACAGTCAAATTTTTGTTCACATCAATCAAATCGGTAACTTGAAAAATATTTTGAACAATCGTGGTCAATATCGCAATCGCATACTTGACACCGTTACCGAACGTCATCAAACTTCCGTTGATACTCTCACTCGCATTTTTGAAGGAAATTTTAGCAGCGCAGAAATTTGGGATTTGCTGGAAAATTATTTTCTTGGAATAAAGGATAGATAAGCAGTTGAAAGTTTATCCGATAAATTTAAACGTGGAGAATGAAAAGTGCGTGGTGGTTGGCGGCGGCAAAGTTGCGTACAGGAAAATTTGCGATTTGCTGAAGGCGGGCGCGGTTGTAGAAGTGATTGCGCCAAAAATCTGCGCGGAAATTTCTGAACTGGTCGACGCAGGGAAAATTGCGTTGATTCGCGAAAAATATTCTTCGGAGAAAATTACCGACGCGATGATTTTAATTGCCGCCGCTGACAGCGAAGAAGTCAACCGAATTGTCGCCGCTGATGCACGCGCGAAAAAAATTTTGGTCAACGTCGTAGCCGGTGACGAAGGAAATTTTACCGTGCCGTCAAAAATTTTGCGCGGGAATTTTTTGTTCACAATCTCAACGGGCGGAACTTCGCCGGCATTTTCAAAATTCGTTCGCGAAATGTTGGAGACGGAGTTTGATTCCAATTTCGGCGACGCGCTAAAAATTATTGCCGAGTTCAGAGACGAAGTCAAAAAAATTTTGCCTGACGACAAAGCGCGTACAAAATTTTGGCGCGAAACTTTGACGCCGGAAATTTGGCAACTGCTCAAGGCAGGCAAAATCGACGAATTGAAAAAAAATCTACAAGCTACAATCTATAAGCTACAAGCTAAATTGGAGGACAAAACATGAAATATAAACTTTTGGCGTTTGACATGGACAGCACGCTTTTAACTTCAGACAAAAAAATTTCTCCCGCAAGTATTGCAAAACTTGAGGAACTTCACAGGCGCGGAGTTCATGTCGTAGTGTCGACGGGGCGCGGTATCTCTGAAATTTCCGACTACAGAAAATATTTTCAGTCCGTGACTTACGGGATCATGGTTAGCGGCGCGGTTATCTTCGACTTCATTCACGACAAACCAATTTCCCTTCACCCAATCGAAGAAAATTTGCTGATTGAGACAATTAACGTGGGAATTGCCGAAAACGCAATGGTACACCTGCTCACGTTGAAAGATTCAATCGCCAACGAAAATGACGTTCATCACATGGCAGATTTTCACATGGAAATTTATCAAAAGATGTTTGAAAAAATTTTCACTCCTTGCAATGACTTTAAAAATTTCGTCAGCGAAAATCCAAAAAATATTTTCAAAGTCAACATTTATCACAGGTCGATTGAATCGCGCAACAGGACTATTGACCGCTTGAAAAATCTTAATTTGCAGTTGACTTATGCCGAACGCACCAACCTTGAGGCAACGCCAAAAAATATTTCTAAAGGGTCGGGGCTCGTTGAACTTTGTAAATTTTTGAACATCGGCGTTGACGAATGCGTTGCGATTGGTGACGGCTACAACGACGAAGAAATTTTGAAGACGGCGGGCGTCGGCGTGGCTATGGGCAATGCAAGCGAAGAAATAAAAAAAATCGCCGACTTCGTGACGGACGACAACGATCACGAAGGAGTTTTGAAGGCGATTGAAAAATTTTTTGATGAATAAATCTTTCTAACTTTGAACGTAAACGCGGGGAATGCGCTCCGAAATCAAGCAGGTAACCTCGTAATTAATCGTGTTTAAATGTTTTGCCGCGTCGTCGCCGGTAATTAACTTCGACCCAAACAAAATTGCTTCGTCGCCAACTTTCACGTCGGGAATATCCGTCACGTCAACCATGAATTGATCCATGCAAATGCGCCCGCAAATTTTCGCAAGCCGCCCGCCAATTTCAACATGAAAATTTTTGTAGGCGCGAATGTAACCGTCAGCATAACCAATCGGCAACGTCGCAATGACAGAATCCCGCGCAGTGACAAATTCCCGCCCGTAACTAATCGGCGTCCCCTTCGGAACTTTTTTCACGTGAACGACACGCGCAATTAATTTCATTGCCGGTTGAAGTTCGATAGTGTGTTGAACTTCGCTTGACGGATAAAAACCGTAGGAAATTATTCCCGCGCGAACCATGTCCAAATGAGCGGCGGGCAATTCCAAAATTGCGGCGGATTCTGCGGCGTGACAAATTTTCACGTCAACGCCGGCGGCACGAATTTTTTCAACCGTCGACTTGAAAATTTCCAACTGATTCAGCGTAAAAGTTTTGTCTTTCGTGTCGGCGTCGGCAAAGTGAGTAAAAACTCCTTCCAATTCGACGTTCGGCAAGGCGGCAATCTGCGCGGCAACTTCAAAATCTTCAGGGAAAATTCCGATTCGTCCCATGCCCGTATCAATCGCCAAATGAATTTTCGCAACGTCATCAAGTTTTACGGCGGCGTCGGAAATTTTTTTTGCAAAGTCGAAATCTGAAACCGTCAACGTAATTTTATTTTCGACGGCAACTGTCACGGCGTCGCTTGGAATTATTCCCAAAATTAAAATTGGTTGGCTGAAATTTGCGCGCCGAAGTTCCAACGCCTCATCGACTGTCGCAACGGCTAAAAATTCCGCGCCGCACTCTACGGCAATTTTTGAAACTTCAACCGCTCCATGCCCGTAAGCATTTGCTTTGACGACGGCGCAAAGTTTTGCAGTCGGTTGAATGTGACGACGAATTTCAGTGAAGTTGTGCTGAATCGCTTTCAAATTAATTTCTGCGCGGGCATCTCGATTTTCCATAACATTCTCCTTGAAATTGGGTGATGAATTGAACTTTAAAGATTTTATGAAGGTATTGGACGGCAAATTATTGAAACATGTCTACCTTTTGTGCGGCAAGGAAACTTTTTACATTGACAAGGCAAGCGAAAAAATTTTGTCCAAATTAAAAATTTCTCGGCAAGACGTTTTCAGAGTTGACTACAAAGAAAAAATGCCGTTGACAGAAGTTTTTAACGCGTTGGACAGTTCGCCGCTGTTTGCAAAAAAAACCGTCGCCGTAATCAAAAACGCAACGTTCCTCTTTGAAAAAGAAAATGCTGAACTCCTTGAAAAAACTCTGCGAAATATTTTGCCGTCAAGCTACGTAATTTTCATTTCGGAAACTTACGACAAACGGCGCAAACTTTACAAGGCGATTGAAGAAATCGGCGCAGTTCTGGAAGCCGAGCCGCTTAAGTCATGGCAAGTCGGCGAATGGTTGGAAGAAAAGTTGAAGTCAATCGGCAAAACCATGAACGGCACGGCGCGGCGATATTTCAACGAAAGAATTGACGTTTTGCCGGAAATTTCTCTGTGGTATCTCGAAAACGAAATGGAGAAAATAAATTTTTACGTCACAGGAAAAGAAATTACCGAAATTGCCCTTCGACAAATGATGACAGATCCGCCGGAGATGTCCAACTTTGCGATAACCAACGCGATTGACACAAAAAATTCCGTCAAGGCGTTGGAAATTATTCGTACGCAGACAAGAGACGTGGGAAAAATCCCGCTAATCGTCGGCTTGCTTGTCCGCCACGTTCGGCAATTAATTTTGGCGAAAACTTTGTTGCAACGCGAAATAAAAATCGATGAGTTAAGTCGCCCTCTGGAAGTCGCCAACAAATTTGTTGCAAAAAGAATCGGCGAATGTTCGCGCAGTTATCCGAAAAAAATTTTGAACGAAGCTTTTTTGGCACTGGCAGATTTTGATTTTGATTTCAAAATGGGGCGTGCAGGCGTTGAAGCGTTAGAAAAAATTGTCATCAAACTTTGTAACCGCTTGTAAGTTGAAGAAAGATTAAAGAAAAAAATATCGGACAAAATTTCAGTCCGATTTTTTTTATCCTTCGCCCAAAACTTTCCGCATTTTTTTCAGTGCGCCATGCAAGACGACGCCGACGTTGTTAGCCGTGATTCCAAGCAATTCCGCAATTTCTTTGTTACCAACGCCGGAAAAATATTTTAGTTCGACGATGCGCCGTTCCTTTTCGGTAAGTTTATCCATTGCCCGCAAAATTTCTGCGTTGCCTTCCGCCTTCAAAACTTTAGTTTCCGGCTCTTCAAAATCCGGCGCGGGCGGATCAAAAGTTTCATCCCATTCCACTTCGCCGCGACTTTGTGTCCGCCTGAAATAATCCAGCATGCTGTTTGAGGCGATGCGAAAAAGCCACGTCGAAAACGCCGCCTTCGTCGGATTGTACTTTTCCAGATTTTCATAAACTTTCATGAAAGTCATGCTTACAACGTCGTCCGCCGAATCCGCATTTTTCATTCGCGCGTAAATGAAATTGTAAACTCGCGGAAAAAAATGATTGTAAAGCACCGTGAACGCCTGCTCATCATTTCTGGCACGCACCGCCAATTCATTGTAATATTTTATTTCAGATTCCATACCTCCGGCCAAATCTGCGGAAACAAATTCGGCATTGCCCCTTTCCTTATTAATTAATCCCTCCGTGAATAAATTTCCCTAGTCCCTAGTCCCTAAATTCAAACATTTTCCTTAGCAATTCGGATTCGCGGATCCAAAATTCCGTACAAAATATCCAGCAACAGCATAACGAAAATGTACATTGACGAAAATAAAATTCCCAGTGCCAAAACGTAATTGTAATCGACGCCGTCGCCGGCTATCGCGTCAACCATCAGCTTGCCCATGCCGTTTATCCCATAAATTTTTTCGATAACCATCGCGCCCGTCATCAAGTCCACAACGAGCGGCGCAATGACCGTCACGACAGGAATCAGCGCATTTCTCAAAACATGTTTTCTCAAAAGTTCAAAGCCGTACAATCCCTTCGACTCGGCAAGTTTCACGTAATCGCTGTTCATTACCTCAACCATTTCGTTGCGCGTAAATCTTGAAATTGTTGCGATTGAAAATAAACTCAACGATAACGCCGGCATCATCGACGAAAATAAAAATCTTGATACGTCGAAAAAGTACGGGAAGAATGGAATTTTGAACGAGAAAAAATATTGCAGGAAAATCATGAACACGTACGACGGGACGCACACTCCGAGTATTGAAACTACTGTGCAAAATCCGTCAAGAAATTTCCCGCGATTCAGTGCCGCCGTTATGCCGAGCAAAAGTCCTACCGCCGTTCCGAATAAAACGGACAGCACGCCAATCTTGAAAGAATTTTCCATGCACGCCCAAAGTATCGGTTTAATCGGTGCGCCGTTGTAAAGCGACGTGCCGTTGCCAAAACTTCCGCTCATAAGTAGCGACAAATAATTTGCGAACTGTACCAAAATCGGCTCGTCCAAGCCCAATTCTGCGCGTTTCATCGCGATCATTTCAGCCGTCATTCTTTCGACGGGAAAAGGATTGCCCGGCATTATCCGAATCAGTACGAACAACACGAAGACGATTAAAAACAACGTCACCAGTGCCAATAAGATTCTTCTTAAAATGTATCTTGCCATAAATTTTTAAGTGCCTACTTTACAACTGCGTGCTTGTAAACACGATCGACAGCTACGGAATGAAAATCTACGCCGCTGACATTTTCGGCAACTAAATTGGTATTTGCCCCCGTGTACAACGGCGCAATGACGGCATTTTCCAACAAAATTTTTTCCGCGCTGTAAAGAGCATTCCAGCGCGCATTATAATCAGCGGCAAGATTTCCCGTCGTGCACTCGGCAATAATTCTGTCGTATTCGGCATTGCTCCAGTGTTCGGAAATTTCACTGCCCTCCGTCGTCCACAAAGTGAAAAATGTCATCGGGTCATCATAATCCGGTGTCCAATTCGTTACCGCCATGTCGTAGCTGTTCGTCGTGACTTTGTCGAGATATTCCGCCTTCGTCATCGGCTGAAGAGTTATTTTCACGCCTTGCAAATTTTCTTCAACTTGCGCTTTGACGGCTTGCACAACTTTAATGACAGTATCGCCCGCGTCATTGGCGTAAATCAGAGTTAAATCAAAATCGTTTCGTCCAAGTTCACTTTTTGCGCGCTCAAAATATTCTTTTGCTTTGTCCGGATTAAATCCAACGTATTCGGCAAATTGTTTTTGGTCTTCGGCGAAAAATTTTCCTGTCTTGGCATTTGGCGCAAAGTCAATCGGAATTGCCGTGTAAGTTGCTCTGGAACCGTTCATCACGTAATTATTCACGAGGGATTCGCGATCGATTGAATTTGAAATTGCCAGTCGAAGGTTGACGTTGGAGAGTGCGCCCGCGTGATGATTTTTCGGGTCTTGATTGAATGTGAGGTACTGCAACAAGCCCGTAGTAATTATATGCAAATCTTTTGAAAGTTGTCCATCGCTCTTGACGTATTCAATTTGATTGCCGTTAATCGTCACGAGGTCGAGGGATTTATTTCTGTAGGCAGTCAAAGCGTTATCGGAAGAGGAGACAACTTGATAGTGAAGTTTTTCCAGCGTGACGTTGGCGGCGTCCCAATAGTCAGGATTTTTTTGCAACTGAATGCTTGCCGAACCGGGCACGTAAGAAGTCATGACGAATGCGCCGTTGTAGAGAAAATTTTCATGCGTCGTGCCGTACGTTCCGCTTTCAAGACTGTTGTAAAATTTTTCGTTAATCGGGTAAAATGTTGGAAAAACCATGAGCGAAGGGAAGAACGGTACAGGCGCATCCAGTTCAACGACAAAAGTTTTTGAATCGGGCGCGGAGACTCCCAAAGTTTTTGGGTCTGCCCCTTTAACGACGGCGTCAGCATTTTTTATGCAGGCAACCGTTGAACCCATGATGTAAGCGTATTTATCGGAAACTTGACAATGACGCCGCCACGCAAAAACAAAATCGTCTGCCGTTACTTCGTCGCCGTTGCTCCATTTTGCATTGCGCAGGTGGAAAGTGTACGTCTTGCCGTCCGGAGAAACGTCGTAACTTTCAGCGATTGCGGGAATAATTCTTCCGTCTTTGTCCATCTGTAAAAGTCCGTCGATACAATCCGCGATGACTTCAAAGGACGCGTTATCGGTAGCCTTTGCTGTGTCAAGCGAAACGACGTTTGAGCCGAGCATTACGCGCAATTTTCCCGGCTCTGAATCATTTCCGCAAGCTGTGGTTAAAATCAGCGTCACAAACAAAATCAGAGTTAAAATTTTTTTCATACGAATTTCCCTTTCGTTTTTGTTCCGTGAAAAATTTTCATGCGCTATAATATATCAATTTCAATTAAAATTTGTCAAGGATTGTTAGATCGATGGATTGTTAGATCGATGGATCGATGGATCGATAGAGCGATAGTTTTCGTTGGAGGTGGAATTTTTTGGACGAAAAATTTTCTGAAATGATTGGCGACAGCGGCTCAAAAGTTTTGGGACTTGGCGTCGTCAGCTACAAAGACGGCAAAGAAGTTTACTCAAATTTTTTCGGTACGCGCAAATTGGGCGAAAAAAAATTGCCCGTCAATCGCCAAACAAAATTTCGCGTGGCTTCGCTGTCGAAACAATTCACGATTTTTTCTGTTATGCAACTCGTTGAGCAGGGAAAAATAAATTTGGACGCGGACGTAAGAAATTATCTTGGCTTCAATTTGCGTAACCCGAATTATCCGAACGTGCCCATTACCGCGCGAATGTTGGCAAGTCATACGTCGTCGATTCGTGACGGAAAAATTTACAGCATCCCGCCGCAATTAAGTTTGACGGAATTTTTTTCGCCGAACGGAAAATTTTTTGAAGACGGCGCACACTTCGGCACTGAACCGCCGAAAAAATTTTTCACGTATTGCAATTTGAATTACGGAATTTTGGGCACGATTATTGAATCAGTCACCGGCAAGCGTTTTGACATTTATCAGCGCGAAAATATTTTGGCTCAACTCGACACCCGCGCAGATTACGTCGTTGGAAATTTGCCGCACGAAGATTTTCAAAATCTCGGCGCGATTTACGCGAAAAAAAATTCCGAATGGCATGCTAAAATTGATGAATACCAATCCCAACCTGCGCGGGACACAATCCGTTTGGAAAATGCCAACGACGAAAATTTTTGTGACGAGTTCAGCTTGGACAATTACAAAGTCGGCACGAACGCGACAATTTTTTCACCACAAGGCGGCTTAAGAATTTCCTGCGACGAACTCACGCACGCAATGGAAATGATTTTGAACGGCGGCACGTATCGCGGAGAAAAAATTTTGTCTGCAGAAAGTTTAGCCGAAATGTTCAAGCCGCAATGGATTTACACTCCCGAGCCAAAGAACGGCAGAACTTACGGCGGCGTCATGCTTTCGTACGGGCTGGGCGAATACCAAATCGACGGCAAAAGTACTGCGCGGCTCTGCAAAAATCATGAAATTAATTTTGTCGGACACACGGGCGTTGCTTTCGGCGTGTTTGCGGGAATGTTTTTTCGAGTCGGCACGAAGGACGCTTTCCTTTACGTTACAAACGGGCATTGCATTGACGAGGACAGCGACGACGGCAAGGGCAATTTCAGTTGCAATTACATTTGGGAAGAAAATATTTGCGACACAGTTATTAGATCGCTAGTTAGTTAGATCGCCAGATCGCCAGTTAGTTAGAAAAATATTTTCTACAAGCTACCAGCTACCAGCTACAATAAATTCTTTCCGTAAAACTCCCGTGAATTACTGCAATCGTTAATCGTACGTTCGCCGCGCTCCAACGCAATCAAACCCGTACGAATAACTTCCAAAATTCCGTACGGCTTCAGCAAACGCATGAACGCAGTAACTTTTTCGTCGTTGCCGGTAATTTCAAAAATCAGCGTCGTAGTTTGAACGTCAACGACATGGGCGCGGAAAAGTTCAGCCAATTTTAAAACGTCAAGGCGTTTGTCTTCGTCCGCCAAAACTTTTATCATAGTCATTCCGCGCGTGACGGCAACTTCCGAATCCAAACGTTGCACGGCTTTGACGATTGGCATTTTTTCCAACTGCTTAATCATCTGCTCAATTAAATTCTCTTCGCCGTGAACTACGACGGTTATTCGCGAAAATTCCGGTGACTGCGTGACGCCGACGGACAAGCTGTCAATATTAAATTCTCTGCGGCTGAACATACTGGCGACGCGCACCAAAACGCCGGGTTGATTTTCAACGTAAACCGATAAAACATGCTTCATAAAAATTTCCTCCAAAATTTTTCAAAAATAAT
>JAFSXD010000077.1 GCA_017444245.1 Selenomonadaceae bacterium
CAGATGCTCTACCAACTGAGCTAGCGAATCGTGATTGAAAATTTTTCGTCAAAAATCTCAACCGTTGACAAGTCGATATTATAGCACAAAATTTTTCTAATGCAAGAGGTAATTTGAAATTTCCTAAAAAAATTTTTCTGTCGCCGTTTTTTCGTTGTACAACGCATAATCTACGAAACATATCCTGCGCAAAATTTTGCACGCAAAAAATTTTCTGTTGGACTTGCAATTTTTTTTTCAATCTGCTATACTTGCACACGTCTTGAAAAGACATCGCTGGTTTAGCTCAGTTGGTAGAGCAGCGCATTCGTAATGCGCAGGTCGTCAGTTCGAGTCTGACTACCAGCTTAAAAAATTTGGAGCTCCGATTTACGTCGGGGCTTTTGTGTTTTCTGAACTCAACGCAAAAAAAATGACGGCGAAATTTTTTTTCGTCGCCCAAAATTTTTTATCAGTCTGCAGAAATTCTAAGTTGATGAACGGCACTTTTTTCAACGTCAATGTCCGATTCGGTACGCAAAAACGTTTCAAAAACTTCATTTGTCGTCGTGTTGACTGCTTCGACGTGAACTCCCGACGCATCGACTTTGAAAGTGACTTTAATCGGTGTGTTGCGCGAAGTTTCCGGCGGCAAGTTCACGACCAATTCGCCCAAAAGTTTCACGTGATGAGCGGGGTCTGTCGCTTGCGGGTTGCCGTCCTCGTCGACGCAGGGTATTAAAGTATCTTCCGTTGACATATTTTCAAAGGCACGAAGGCGAACGCGTTCCTGATTATTTTCCAGCGGATAATACGTCTTGGAAAAAACTGCGGGCATCTTCTCGCCAATCTTTATGAAATTTTCCAGAACGTATTTTTGCTTATTTCCCTTCGTGTCCATGACGCCCGGTCCGAACGAACGCGGCGTTTGATCTTCCACGTCAAATTTCGCCGTCAACTGTTCGGCATGTTCGGTTGAAGGTTCGCCGGTGGAAGTTGAAGTTACTGCGCCCTTGCCGACGGAATTTTCTTCGACGACGAGCATGCTTGCGTAAATTGCCGCGCCCTTCGCAACGGCTTGATCGGGGTCGTGTTGCTGAACTTTTCCCGGAAATTTTTGTTCAACGGCGTCGATAATCATCGGCATGTAAGTTGAGCCGCCAACCAAAAGCACCGTGTCAATCACTGCGGCGGGAACTTTTTCAAGCGTCGCCTCAACAAAATTCATCGTCGTTGCAACCAAATCCGAAGTCATGCTTTCAAAATCTTCACGCTTAATTGCAACTTCGGTACGCGAGCCGTTTACGTCAATTCTAACTTTCGTTGATTGTTTTTTGCTCAATTTGCGTTTTGCTTCTTCAACTTTACTGCGAATATCCTGCCGCGTCTCCGCTTCAATTTCTTCCGGCGTCAATCCGTTTTCGTCACAGCAAGCGCGCAAAATGTAATCGAAAAGTTTATCGTCCCAATCTTTGCCGCCAAGTTTATCGTCGCCGCCCGTCGCCAGCACGTTAATTTTTTGCACGTCGTTGCCGGAATCATTTTGCGTCATCGTCATTTGCACAACGGTAACGTCGAAAGTTCCGCCGCCCAAATCGTAAACCAAAATTGTCCTGTCCTCTTGGAATTGCCGCGCGCAATAACTCAACGCCGCCGCCGTCGGTTCGTTAATCAAGCTCAAAACGTTGAGCCCCGCAAGTTCGCCCGCTTGTTTCGTCGCGCTACGTTCTTCAAGACCAAAGTAAGCCGGCACTGTTATGACGACGTTTTCAATCGTGCCGCCTTGACTTTCAACGAGATTTTTTAAGCGCGTCAAAATCAATGCGCTAATCTCTACCGGCGTGTAAGTTTTTCCGTCAAACTGATAGACGCGACCTTCCGGCTTGCCAATTTCGCGCTTGACGAATTGAACGACGCGATCTCCGTCCGTTTCAATATTTTCTTTCGCCGCCTGTCCGACGACTACGCTACTTTCATTTTCAAAGAAGACTACGGAGGCAACCATATTTGAATCGTCTTCGTTGTTTCGGATGACTTCGGGATTGCCGTTAGCGTCAAGCCGCGCTATGCATGAATACGTTGTCCCCAAGTCTATGCCGTATGTGCTCATTAAAAATTTTTCTCCTTTCGTATTAGATCGATGGATCGATGGATCGATAGATCGATGGCTAACCAGTTCCTAGCGATCTAGTCTCCCGTGCTTGCAAATTCTGACCGCGACTTATTCACAAGAGTTGCGTCGAAAACATAAACGTCGACGTATTCGCGATAGAGCGGGCGTCCATTCCGTATTACTCCGGGACGACGGCTTTTCGCAACTTTGTTGTGCAACTCCGGATTCGCCGTGCCGATTGTGTTAATAATTTTCGTCAACAACGCTCTGCGCGGTTCGCCCCTGTTTGACGTGAAAAGTTCCGCGTCGTAGTCCGCCAAAATATCTTCCAGCTCGTCGAACAGCAACTGCAACTTTCGCCGACTCCGCCCGATAATCGTTTCGTCGTCCAAAAGCGCGCGATACTCCACGCAGACAGCCGCGATTGCTTTTAATATCGGCGTGAACTGTTCGCCGCGTTGCTGTTCTCGAAAAACTTCAAGCTCCTCTTGCATGCCGCCGCGCACTTGATTTTGAAAATTTACATTCTCGCGCAAAACTTGCATAAGCCGCCGCGTTATTTTTTTTTGCTCCTCAAAAATTTCTGCAATCATCTCCGCCGTGCTCAAATCCAACGGCGCAGTCTCCACTGCCTCTGTGTTCTCCGGCTTAACCTCCACAGTCATTGCCCCTTAATCTTTATTTAAACTTTTCATAAAGTGAATGTACTTTTTTTCATTTTCATCAGTGAAAAAATATCCCAGCGACCGACGATAAATTTTTCCAACCATTTTATCACTGTCACGACTTGCCACGCTCATCAAAATTATTCCTTTTTTAGTGGGAATACTTGTCGGCTTGTCCGTGTAGTTCGTAGCCGTATTGAAATAACGTTTTTTGAAGTCAAGAGAATTTTTTTTCGCGTAAACTTCAACATGAATTTTTCCCCATGTCTCATTCAAAACGGGATTTGTCGGCGACGAATCAGGATTTTCTTTCAACGTTTCCATTGCCATGACAAGCGCAGAGTCCGCCGCATTTTGAAGGTCCGTTTCCTCCGCAAAATTTTGCGCAATACCGTAATAATTCAATTCGTATTCTTGCAAGCCCGTAACTAAAATTGCCGCGACAAGCAGAAAACAAATTCCTACCAACGAAAAAAATCCGCGCTCATTCATTTTCAAAAACCGTTCATAGTTTCGCAAGCGGGCATGAAAACCGCCGTTGCAACTTTGAAACTTCGCCCCGTCACGAGACTTTCCATTTCCAATTCCACGTGCAAAACTTTTTCGGCGGGCTTGGTGTACTGCAAACGAGTTACGACGTTGTCACCAAAAAAATTTCCGCCCGTAATTGGGCTGGTCTTCACTTCGTTTTGATGTTGCGCATAAATGTACGCGCCATGAGTTCTTGCCCGTTGGACGGAATAAATCTGCGTGTACATAACGACAATGTTGTTTTTCAAATTCGCGTTGCTGTTGAGTGTGAGGTAAACAATTTCAATGTTATCAATCGGTTCGCCGGTAAACGCGTTACTTCGTTTGACGGAGGACGCCGCCCGCAAATCGTCGGTGATTCGTGTCAAAGCGTCTTGCGTTTCGACTTCCAAAACGTAATCTGCCACATGAAATTTTGCCGTAGAAAAAATTTTCATCGTCGCCATGCCGAGTCCGTACAATAAAAAAATTATCAGTGGCAACGCGATTATAAATTCGATTAATACGAAACCCCGTTCACTCTTCAACGTCGCCGATCCTTACGGTTTTTTCAAAATTCATTTCAAAATTTTTCCACGTCACGAGAACTTCAACTTTTCTCAAATTGCCTTCGCCGCCGCTGACTTTCGTTTTGACTTCAAATTCAACGGGAATTTTTTCCGCAGATTTTTTTATCAGCCCGTAACTTTTCAAGTCGTCCGCGTCGCCGAGAAAATTATATTGTCCCGCCGTCAAATCTCCCTGCGCGGCAAGGCTTTCAATCATCGCGAATTGTTCGTTGGCTAAATTAATTGCGTGAAGTCGCAACGCGGCATCAGAATTTTTTGACTGCGTCAACGTCTGCAAAGTCATTGCCGCAACGAACGAAAGAATCAGCGTCAAGAAAATCGCGCTCAACAAAATAAATCCGCGTTCGTTATGATTCATGATCTTTTTCCGCGCCAACGCCCCACGCTGTCGACGTTCATTTCAAAGGGCTTTATGACGTAGCTTGAGGTAAAATAAAAACTGTTGCTGATTGCGCCGCCCGTATCATTAACCAATCTGCCGTCCGCAGAAAAAAGAATGCGATTAACTGTCGAATTTATTTTTATTCCGTCGCTCAAAAAATGTTTTTCACGAATCGGATTGTATCCGGAAGTAGAGCCCCTTAATAATTGGTACGCTCGATTTTTTTCGTCAATGCTTATGGCAATCGTGCGTGAATCCTTGTCGGCGGAAAATGTGCCGTCGAAAATTTCTGCTTTAACCGAAGCTTGCTTGCCGAGAGCATGAGCAAAATCAAATTCACTGCAAAATTTTTTTATTTCGTAGTCAAGCCGCGCAGTGTCCAACATTTTGTGCATGTTCGGAACGGCAACCGTCGCCAACAGAGAAATTATCATGACGACTAAAATTATTTCCAGAGTGAAAAAACCAAATTGATTTTTCATGGCGTCACCAACTTTTGCAGTCTAGCACAAGTCAATTAAGTTTGCAACTTTTTTTCACGAACTGCCCGCCGTCGCCGCCGCAAAAAAAACATTGAAAATACTTTCGCGTTAAGTTAAAATACGCAGGAAAGTTTACAAAATTTTTCGTACAAAAAGGAGTGGTCGCATTGGCGATTATAAAGATTGATGATGACTTTGACATGAGGAAAATTGCTGACAGCGGACAATGTTTTCGCGCCGTCGAAGTTCAGCCAAATATTTTTAGGTTCATCACGAAAAATACCGTCGTCTACATAAAGCAGGTGGGCGAAGGAAAATTTGATGTGAGTTGCAGTAACGCGGATTGGGAAAAAACTTGGGTGAATTATTTTGATCTCAATCGCAGTTACGCGCAGATTCGCGAAAACATGGTTAGAATGAGCACGAATAGACCTTACGTCGATTATCTCAAAGAGGCGTTTGAATTTGGCAAGGGCATCAGAATTTTAAAGCAAGACCATTTTGAAACGCTCATCAGTTTTATCATCAGCCAAAGAAAAAATATTCCTGCGATAAGAAGTTCCGTTGAACTCATGTGCGAAAGTTTTGGAAAACTCATTCGGACACAGTACGAAAATGTAAATGTTTTTCCAGACGTTCAAACTTTGTCCTACACTTCGGCTTACGATTTGGCAAGTTTGAAACTCGGTTATCGCGGTCCTTACATTCGCGACGCCATCGACAAAGTTAATAACCGCACAGTCGATTTGGAAACTCTTCATGAACTTTCGGACAGCAATTTACTTGAAGTGTTGCAAAAAATTCGTGGCGTCGGTCCGAAAGTTGCCGCGTGCGTTGCGTTGTACTCCTACCGTCGCTTGAATGTCATGCCGATTGACGTTTGGATTCAACGCGCGATCGACGAAGACTTCAAAGGAAACAATGTCTTCTACGAATTTGCCGAGTACGCAGGAATTTTGCAACAATACATTTTCTTTTTCAAACGGCTTGGCGAAAAAGGCTACTGGTTGGTCGGTTAAGGTTATGTTCACTCAAAAAATTTTTGCCGCAGTCTTTGCGGCTTATGTTTTTTTATTCTCGTCTGTTGCACACGCTGAAGAAAATTATTCGGACAATGACGGAGCCCCCGCGTACATTGCCAACGCCCCCGAAGATGACGGCATGCCCGCGTATATTTCCAACGCGCCGGCAGATGATGACCCGCCCGTTTACGTGACGCATCCGCCTGCAGAAAATCCAACGCCGCCGTCAATTCAAACGCCGCCGTCAATTCCTGTGGAAAATCCAACGCCGCCGATTGATGACGGGCAAGGTTTAGAATTTTTGGTGTACAACAAAAACGGCGTCATGGCTTTTGCGATTATCGCCGCGCATGAAAATTACAAACTTCAACCTGTCCTTGCGTTGGAACGCGTTCAAGGGCGCGCGACACTTTCGCAGATGACGCGTTACTACGACGATATTGCCATGATTAACGCCAGCTACTTTGAGCCGAACGGAAGTATTATCGGCGTCTTGAAAATTGACAATAAATTTGTCGGCACGGGTGAGGCGCGTTCTGCTATCGGAATAAAACCGGACGGTTCGATTGTCTTCGGCAAAGTCGGTTACTATGGCGTCGTGGACATCAACGGCAATGAATTTCAGATTAACGGCGTGAACTGTTCCCGCCCAAAAGATTCGATTATAATTTACAACAATCTTTTCGGCGCGTCGACGGCAACGAATCAATACGGCGTTGAAATTGTCGTGCAAAATAACTTTGTCACGGAAATTGCGCGCGGCAAAGGAAATAATTTGATTCCTTACGACGGCTACGTTATCAGCGTGCAAGGCAAGGCGGATGAATTGATGACGAGCGTCCACGTCGGCGATTACGTGAACTTGAACGAAAATATTTTGGACGAAAGCGGAAATTTTTTTGACGCGGTTCATATTGTCGGCGTTGGTCCGCGACTGGTTTACAACGGTCAAATTTACGTGACGGCGGACGAAGAACATTTCCCGGCAGATATTCGCGTTGGACGTGCGCCGCGTTCGGCTGTTGGTGTCACGAAGTACGGCGATTATATTTTTGCTGTCGTCGACGGTCGACAATCTCACAGTCGCGGTTGCACATTGCAGGAGTGGGCAGATATTCTCGTAAATGAATTTGGCGCAGTCAACGCTATCAATTTGGACGGCGGCGGCTCGGCAGAATTAATTGTGCGTGACAAAGTTGTAAACGCGCCCAGTGACGGCAAGGAAAGACCCGTCGGCAACGCGCTGATGATTATTCACAGATAAACTACAAGCTACAAGCTAAAAAGTAAGGTGGAAAGTATTGAACGAAAAAAAAGTAATTGACGACGAAAATAATTCTGTTTCAGAAGGAAAAATTTCAGAGATAAACAAGCACGCAGTAAAAATTCGTCATGGCAGGAAAAGAATCAGAGATACAATCATTCAGCTTTTGCAACTTTTCATTGGCGCAAGCATCGCGTCAATCGGTCTTGAAATTTTTTTAATCCCGAATGAAGTCATTGACGGCGGCGTAGTTGGTTTAGCGATTATGGCGCGATACCTCACGCAATTACCTTTCGGCGTCTTCCTCGTCTCGTTCAACATTCCGTTTTTGTACTTGGCGTACAAACACATTGGAAAAAAATTTGTAGTGTCGACGATTATAGCGATAATTATGCTTAGTCTTTGTTCCGAAGTGGCAAACCAATTTCCGCGCGCGACGACAGATCCGTTTTTGGCGGCGATATTTGGCGGCATCATTGACGGAATCGGCGTCGGATTAATCATGCGGGCGGGCGGTTCTTTGGACGGCACAGAAATTGTTGCGATAATCGGCGACAAACATTCGCCCTTCTCTGTCGGCGAAATTGTCATGTTCATCAACCTTTTCATATTGAGCGGCGCGGGATTTATTTTCGGATGGGATCAAGCGATGTATTCGTTGGTTGCGTACTTTGTCATTGCGAAAATGATTGACGTTGTGACGAAAGGTCTTGATGAAAGTTACGCGATTATGATTGTTTCAAATAATCCGCACGAATTGAAAGATGTTTTGAACAGCGTCATTAGGGGCGTTACACTTTTACACGGCGAAGGCGGTTACACCGGAGACCCGAAGGAAATTGTTTATTGCGTCGTCAACAGATTGGAAGTCACGAAAATTAAAGATATCGTTTTGTCTGTTGATGAGCATGCTTTTGTAACGATTAATGCAGTTCATGATATTGTCGGCGGTCGTTTTAAAAAATCTCATTAGATCGATGGATCGATGGATCAATGGATTATTCAACTATCGATCTGGCAACTATCGATCTATCGATCTAAAAAGGAAGTGATGTCGTGCCGAGAAATTTATCGGCGTGGAAAGATATTGTCATCAACTTAGGCGCAATTCTGTTTATGATTTTAGTTTTTGCCCACTACAGCAAGTACATGGCGGCAATAGCTTTCATGATGTGGGTTTTTCTCGTGGTCTTCTCACTGGAGAGGGCAAAGGAGCGCAGAAAAAAATTCCGCGAGTACTGCGAAAATATCATCAGCAGCGGCAACGAGCTAATGCGATTCGCCACAGTGAATATTCCGCAATCAATGATGGTGGTAAACAACAACGGGCGCGTCGAATGGTTTAACGAACTGACTGAAGAATTTGCGGACATTAAGCCGGAAAATGGAATGCGCGTCGAAGAATTTTGGAAAGGAATTTTAAGAGACGAAGTTTTAGATTTCTCCGAAGACGACAAAACTCAATGCAAAAGCGGCAACTATCTTGCAGAAATTTTTCGTGAAGATGTTTTGCAAGACGGCGAAGAAGTATCAGTCACCCGCTACTTTCAAGTTCGTTACCGGCAAATGCGCCTTAAGGAAGAATATCCTCAAATGGTTGTTGTCTTCATTCAGGAAGTCACGAAGTACGAAAATTTGAAGATTGAGTACAAGCAGAGCCGAACAGTTTTAATGTACGTGCAGGTTGACAACTACGACGAAATCATGCAGGGATTGAACGACGCGGAAAAAACTGCGCTTATGCTTTCCGTGAACGAGGCTTTGGAAAAATGGATTGTCTCTTTGGCGGGATTCATGCAGCGCGTGTCGCAAGAACTTTTTATCGTCGTGTTGCAAAATTACGCGCTTAACAAGGCGATTGAAGAAAAATTTACGATACTGGATCAAGTTCGACAAATCATCAGCAAAAACGGAATTCCCGTCACGCTTTCAATCGGCGTGGCAATCGCGGACAAAAGGTCCAACAAACAATCGATGTACGAACTCGGCGATAAGGCGCGTGAAAGATTGAACGCGGCATTGTCACGCGGCGGAGATCAAGTCGCCATGATTATCAACGGCAAACCGCAATATTTCGGCGGCAGAGCAAAGGCAGTTGAAAAACACAATCGCGTTAGGGCAAGAGTCACTGCAAATTCAATTCGCGAACACATGGAATCAGCCGACGAAATTTTTGTAATGGGGCATGTCCGTGAAGATTTTGATTCATTCGGAGCGGCTTGCGGCGTCGCAGTCATGGCGTTGCACATCAAAAAAAATGTTCACGTCGTCTTGAGCAATTCCACTGACAGCGTTGAAAAAATGCTTGACCAATTCCGCAAAGACAAAACGGATACGTACCAAGATTTATTTATGACTGTTGATGAATTGACTGTGCCGGTGTCGATTAATCCGCTTTTAATCGTCGTCGATACGCACATTCCTTACCTTGTCGCCGCGCCAATTCTCCTTGAAAGAATTTCAAACGTGATTGTAATTGATCATCACAGAAAAAGTGACGCCGTGATAAAAAATCCGCTTATCTTTTATCACGAGCCGTCCTCAAGTTCGGCGTCGGAATTGGTGACGGAACTTTTGATGTACTTCGACGATAAAATTTCCGTCGGCAGACTTCCCGCAACGGCGTTGTATTCCGGAATTGTCGTCGACACAAAAAGTTTTGTCGTGCAGACGGGAATAAGAACTTTTGACGCGGCGGCTTACCTGCGGCGTCACGGAGCAGACCCCGTAGTTGTCCGCGAACTTTTCATGGCAGATTACGAAACGACGGTTGCGTTGGCGAAGGCGAAAGCTCAATCGGAATATTTTGAAGGCGGCTTGATTGTCTCTTCGATTGACAAAATTATTCCGAACGTTCAAGCTGTCGCGGGGCAGGCGGCTGATTCGTTGTTGACGATTGAAAACGTTCGTATGACGATAGTTTTATTTCAGATGAAAGACGACGTTGTAGGAATCAGCGCACGTTCGAGCGGCACGCTGAATGTTCAAGTCATCATGGAAAAATTTGGCGGCGGCGGGCATCAAAATGTTGCGGGCGCGCAGGTTAAAAATTCCAGCATGGTTGAATTGAAAGCAAAGGTTACCGAAGTTGCCAGACAATATATTTCCGAAGTGGATTCTCCGCCGGAGTAGGAAAGTGAAAATTTTTTGGAGAGAAGGAGCGTTTACCATGAAAGTTTTGATTATCAACGGGTCGCCGCACGCGAAAGGAAACACGTCCATTGCGATTAACGAAATGAAAAAAATTTTTGACGCTGAAGGAATTGAAGTCAACGTCGTGCAAGTCGGCAACAAAGTTATTCGCGGCTGTGTTGCTTGTGGAAAATGTTTCACCGATAAAAAATGCGTCTTCAATGACATTGTCAACGAGACGGCTCAACTTTTTGAAGAGGCGGACGGACTTGTTATCGCGTCGCCCGTTTATTATGCGTCGGCGAACGGCACGCTTATCAGTTTCCTTGACAGACTTTTTTTCAGCACGGCAACGAAATTTGATAAGACCATGAAAGTTGGGGCAAGTGTCGTTATCGCCCGCCGCGCAGGTACGACTGCAACTTTCGATGAACTGAATAAATATTTCACGATAAACCAAATGCCCGTCGCGTCAAGTCAATATTGGAACAACGCTTTTGGGCGCGAACAAGGCGAAGTTGAACAAGACGGCGAAGGTTTGCAGACGATGCGCACGCTTGCACGCAACATGACTTTCTTGATGAAAAGTATTTCGCTCGGCAAAGAAAAATTTGGTTTGCCCGAAAAAGAACAGTGGATTCCTACGCACTTCATCAGATAAATTTAGGGGGGTTTGAAATGTGGAACGACAGGCTTGCCTACGACTACTACGAAATGATTGAAGGGAAAAAATTTATGTTAGCTAGTCCAAATAGACGGCACGCTTACATTATGAGTAACATTTTTGTCCGGCTCTATCTTTATCTCGAAGAAAATAATGTTGGACGTGTTTTCTCTGACAACATGGATGTTCATTTGCCCGACGGAAATTTGGTTATGCCGGACGTTTGTGTTGTGTGTGACAAGGAGGCTTTCAAGCGCGGATCGACTGTTTACGGCGTTCCTGATTTTGTCGTAGAAATTCTTTCCTATTCAACCAGACGCTACGACACGGCAAAGAAGAAAGATATTTACGAGAAAAACGGCGTGAAAGAATATTGGATCGTCAATCCTTGGGACAAAAGCGTTTCAGTTAATATTCTGCGCGACGGAAAATTTGAACTCGACAACATTTACACTCTTTTAACTGAAGAGGAATTTGCTGAACTCAACGACGAAGAAAAAGCCGAAATTAAAACTGAAATTAAACTTTCCATCTTTGAAGATTTTACAATCAGCGTTAAGAATATTTTTTCCCGTATTGAAGATTAAATGAGTCCGATAATTTCTGCCGTTGCGGCATTTCTGATTGACGCGCTGATTGGCGACCCGCGCAGTAAATTTCATCCCGTCGTATTGATTGGCAATTTGATTTCGCTGTTGGAAAAATTTTTGCGCCGCGACAATGACGGCTACGTAAAAAAAATTTTCATGGGCGGTTTGCTTGTGAGCGTCGTCCTCCTCATAAGTTACGGCGTAGGCGTGGCGATTTTGTTGTTGTTGAATTTGACGGGCAGTTACACGCTGAAAATTTTTGTCGAAGCGGTTGTACTTAGTTTCATGATTTCGCCGCGTTCACTTGCCGAAGCAGGACGAGAAATTTATTTTTTGTTGCTCAACGAAAATATTTTTGAAGCGCGAAAAAAAGTTGGTTGGATTGTCGGTCGTGACACGAATCATTTAAACGAAGCGGAGATCGTCCGCGCCACCGTCGAAACTGTTTCAGAAAACACGGTGGACGGAATTATTTCCCCGCTGTTTTTTTTCGCGATAGGCGGTCTGCCGCTTGCCATTGCTTACCGCGCCGTCAACACGATGGATTCAATGATTGGTTATAAGAACGAAAAATATTTTTACTTTGGACGCGTTGCGGCAAGGCTGGACGACGTGGCTAACTTCATTCCCGCGCGAATAACTGCTCTGCTTTTCATAGCGGCGGCATTGATTTTAAATTTGGATTTCAAAAACGCTTTCGCCATGATGAAACGCGACGCCTCAAAACATCCCAGCCCCAACGGCGGCTACGCTGAAGCAACCGTTGCCGGAGCGTTAAACATTCAGCTCGGCGGGATTAATTATTATTTCGGCAAGCCGCACTTTCGCGCGTACATGGGCGATCCGATTGAGCCGCTCAACTCAAACCACATTCTGCTGACAATTCGGTTGATGTACACCGCCACAATTATTTTTCTCTGCCTTGCAATTATTTTTAGCACGTAGAAAATTCAGATAACCTTGACAAAAATTTTTCCATGCTCTAAAATCAAGTAATCTGAAATTAAACTGTAAAAGGGGCGGTGTTTTCAATGGCAGAGCAACCTAAACGAAAACGATCCTTTAGGAACATAAAATTATTTTTTGGCGTAGTGTTTGCTTTGATTGTCGTATTTTGGGTTTCTTTTTTCGTGACGCTGGCGGTAAGATCTTCGCACCCCGTCGACTATCTTTTCTCTTACGTGGAAGATATTTTTGGTTCAAGTGAGAAGGAAAAAAAATTTAGCCCGCCCGTGAGAGAAACCAAGCCCGCCGTAAAAAATTCTGAATCGGAAAAAAATTTTGCGCCTGCCATTGAAAAAAAAATACCTGAAGAGCACCCGTCGACAAGGCATCAAGATTTTGCTGTGCCTGTGAATAATCCTGACGTTGGGATTATCGCGCGCGTCGGCAGAGTTTTTTCAATCGAAGACGCTGTGCGTGATAAAGTTCGAACGATTCCGAATTACGTCGAACTGAAAGACATTCCGACCGAACTCAAGCAAGCGATAATTGCCGTCGAGGATCAGCGTTTTTATTCACACAGCGGATTTGACATGATGGGAATTGCACGCGCCGCCGTCGTCAACGCCGAATCCGGACAAATTGA
The DNA here is from genome assembly GCA_017444245.1 of Selenomonadaceae bacterium. Classification (GTDB taxonomy): domain Bacteria; phylum Bacillota; class Negativicutes; order Selenomonadales; family Selenomonadaceae; genus Quinella. The sequence goes on from JAFSXD010000077.1 coordinate 12,982, forward strand.
AGAGGGTGCGTCGACGATCACTCAACAGTTGGCGAAAAATCTTTTTTTAAGTTCCGAGCCGTCATTCACGCGCAAGGCTGAAGAATTAATTCTTGCAATGGAAATTGAAGATCATTTTTCCAAAGACCAAATCATTGAACTTTATCTCAACACAATTTATTTCGGCTCAAATTTCTACGGAATTTATGACGCCGCTCATGGTTACTTTGGAAAATCTCCGAAAGATTTAACCATTGGCGAATCGACGATGCTTGCGGGTTTGCCAAATGCGCCGTCGTTGTATTCGCCCTACGTTGACTTTATGCTTGCGAAAAAACGTCAGCTTGTCGTGATTAATGCGATGACACGCGCACGTTTTTTGAGTGAACGCGAAGCAGAAAACGCACGCATTGAAGAAATTGTTTTGGCAAAAAATTTTTGACGAATAAAAAAAACCGCCCGCGAGGACGGCTTTTTTATTTTGCTTACGTCGTGGAAAGTTTACGCGTTGGCAATGAAAGTTTTCATTTCTTCGCGCTGTTCGGGCTTGGCATCTTCAAACCATTTGGGAAGGTATTGTCGAATCCAATTTTCCATTGGCTCACGATGCGACGCCGTCCATTGACTGCAGAGATGAAATTTTTTCCCGCCAATGTTCAGCGGCGTGTTGTAAAACTTCGTCTTGTCCAGCTTAAAGCGATCTTCGTCGACGAGCAGCGGGAACGAAATACCAAAATTTTTGTTGCAGTACAGCCCCCACTGAATTTTGAATTTGGAAACTTGAACTTGCCCGTTGGCTTTTTCCATTTCGCTAAGCGCGTAATCCGGTGCGACGCCACGTTCAAGCAAACCGCGCAGAATCATTTTCGCGAACTGCCCAATAGGATATTTTTTGCAATTTCTGATAAGCCCTTCGGTCAGCGCGACGTAATCACTGAAACTTTCTGCGGAGTTCCCCGCAACGCGATTGTCATAGTTGTTAAGAGCGACGTTCTCAATGTAAGCCGACAAAATTTTTTCAGCCGCCAAATCGGGCGTCGTCCCTTCAGCGTGAACTGCGTCGATGAAATTCTTCAACACGTAGCCTTCAACTTCAAACGTAATTTTAAATTTCAAAGCAAAACCACCTCCAAAATATATAGAAAAAATTATATGTATTTGAGGCAGTTTAGTCAATCTGTCACGAAAAATTTTTTTTCAACGATACGCCTTCAGACGAAACATTTTCAGACGACACGCCTTCGGACGAAACATTTTCGGACAAAATATTTTCATTTTCTTCAAGCGGGAAAATTTCCGGTTCTGCGCCGTCGTTGACGCAAGCTTCAGTGACAACGACTTTGCGCGGCTCGTTCGACTTTGGAATTTCAAACATAACGTCAAGCATGATGTCTTCGATGATTCCTTTCAGTGAACGCGCTCCGGTTTTTCGCTCGATTGCTTTTTTCGCGACGGCAAGCAACGCGTCCTCCGTGAACTCCAATTTCACGTTGTCCATTGCCAAAAGTTTTTCGTACTGCTTAACCGGCGCGTTTCTCGGTTCAGTCAAAATTCTAAGCAGTGAATGTTCGTCCAAAGTTTCCAGCGTGCAAATGATCGGCAGGCGTCCGATAATTTCCGGAATTATTCCGTACTTCATCAAATCTTCGGGGCGCACTTGGTGAATCAATTCATTAAATTTTTCGTCGTCGTCTTCTTTTGCCGGAACGTCGACGCCGAAACCTAAACTTGCCTCGCCTTTACGAATCCTTTTTGCAACAATTTTGTCGATGCCGACGAACGCGCCGCCCACAATGAACAAAATATTTTTCGTGTCAACTTTTATTGTCGGAGCTTCGGGATGTTTGCGCTGACCTCGCGCAGTGAACTCGACGACGCTACCTTCCAACATTTTCAGCAAACCTTGTTGTACGCCTTCGTGTCCGGGATCTGCTGTGATTGAATTATTTTCGCCGGACTTTCGCGCGATTTTGTCGAATTCGTCAAGATAAATTATGCCGTGTTCGGTTTTCTCGATGTCTTGTCCCGCCGCGTAATAAAGATTTCTTACGGCAACTTCAACGTCCGCGCCGACAAAGCCCGCCTCCGTCAAACTCGATGCGTCCGTAACGGCGAAGGGGATATCCAAAAGTTTTGAAAGGTGGCTGATCATTGCTGTCTTGCCGCAACCCGTCGGTCCGATGATGATGACGTTGGACTTGTCGATTTCTTCGTTGACTCCATTTTTTTCAAAGTAGTCATACTTCATTCGCTTGTAGTGATTGTACGCCGCCACCGACAAAATTTTTTTAGCGCGATCTTGTTTTATTATGAACTCGTCCAAATATTCTTTGATGATGTGCGGTTTATGTTTCTCCAAGAAACCCTCTAGTCCCCACGCAAAATTTTTTCGCGAAAGTTCTAATCTTTGTCGTTCGTCAGCCTCAATAATGCGGTAAAGGTCTTTGATACAATTTTTGCAAACCGTGAATCCGGTGTTGGGATCAATTATCGGCATGTCGATTTGAGATTGTACTTTTATTCGTTTGCCACAAACACTGCAACGAAATGTATTTGTTGCCATTTTTTCTCTCCTATCATGAATTTTTAATTTTGCGTTGATATTTCTGCGTAGCTGTGATAAAATCCTTTTTCGTCAAACATTTAGGAAATTTTTAAGGGGTTGATATTATGAAGGAAAAAATTCATCCGAAATATTTTGAAGCTACTGTCACTTGCGGCTGCGGCAATACTTTTAAGACAGGCTCAACGAAACCTGAATTGAAAGTTGACGTTTGTTCTAAGTGCCATCCGTTTTTCACGGGACGCCAACGCGACGTTAAAGCCGGCGGTCGTATCGAGAAATTCAACAGACGTTACAAGAAGGCGTAGGATTTTTTCTACTTCTCTTTCTAAAAAAATTTTTTGGCAGACGGTTTGTCTGTCTTTTTTGTTGTCAAGATTTCCGAACACGGAGAAAAATTTTTTCATGGTAAAACCTTCCGCAAAATTTTATGATAGAATGTAAAAAAATTTTCAGCCAACGCAGGAAGGAAAAGTTTTAACTATGACAGAAAAATTAATTCCAAGTGCTCAAGATTTTTATAGTAAACTCGTCAAAGAAAAATCGCTACCTTTTGAGAAACAGCGCGTCGAAATGGCGACGAGAATTTTAAGCACGAAGGCGCACGATTTCAACGAAATTCATTTAACGGAATGGTACGGAGATTTTTGGAGATTGGCAGGATTTACGTCGAAGTTTTCAAAAATTTATGAGACGGACGAAAAATTTATCGCCGAAATGATTAAAGGCGAAACGGACAGCCCGATTGAACGCCAACTGAAAGCTTTGGTGCTGATTCTCTTCGGCAAGTTGCAGGACGCAGAAAAAATTGCGGATAAAAAAATTTGGTCTAAGAATCTGCGCGAAGATTTTAACGTTTTCAAGAGTTGGTGTCAACTAATTTCAAATGTGCCGACTTTGGAGAGTCGCGCGAAAATTTCTCATAACAGAGCGTTGCAAGAATTTCTTACGGAAAAATATTCGCACTTGATTGAACGTCACGCGTCGACTGTCATCACGAGTAAAAATTGCCCTAAAGTTTCGACGAAGGATTACAAAATTTTTTACGGATGGTTGCAGGGCGAAGAAAATTTGCCGGTGCTTGCGCGGTGTTGCTACAACAGCTTGAAAGAAAATGCGGGCGGCTACGAAATAGTTTTTATTGACGAAAAAAATTTTTCTCAATACGTGGAAATTCCCGCGTACATTTTTGAAAAGTACAAGGCGGGGAAAATTAAGCCCGCGCATTTTGCTGACGTGTTGCGCATGAATTTGCTGGAACAATACGGCGGGCTGTGGCTTGACGCTACAATTTTGGTGACAGAGCCGTTGGAGCGTTACAAAAAATTTTTCAGGCTACCGTTCTATTCGCAGAAGTTCACGCATGAAAAAAATAATCTTCATCCCATAACGGTTGGCTTTTCGTCGTATTCGGCGTACGCTCGTTGGGCGGGATTTGTTCAAGGCACGGCGGTAATTCACAATCCGCTTTACGCCTTCGCAAAAGATTTTTACAATGAATATTGGCATGAGTTTGACGAAATTATTAACTACGTTCTCATGGATTTTATAATTGCCATTGCTTACGACAACATGCCCGCCGTCAAAAAGGAAATTGACGAGTGTCCGATTAACAACGAAAAAATTTGGACGCTGTCACCGTATTTGAATTTACCTCATGAAAATTTTCCGTACGAACAAATTTTGCGGGGAAATTTTTTAAATAAAGTTAGTTCACGCAAACAGTTGGACTTGACGGCAGAAGGTACTGTTTTGCGGGCGATTCAGCGTCGGTACGCGCCGGAAACTTTGATGCAGTGAAAAATTTTTGTCGACGTTTGACAATCATGCTATAATTGCGCCAAATTTAATAAGGAGTCACGGATTTTGAAAATTGCTGACGTTATAAGCAGTCAAATAGCGACGATGTTTCAGAAACGCGGGGAACTTGAACCGCCGGCATTGGTTAAGGCACTTGAACGCGAAGTGACGCGACGGGAAAAAAATTTGGACGGCGTGAAAGTTGTTCCGAATGACTACACGATTTACCTTTGCGAAGAAGATTATCGCAGGTTGAGTGCGGCACGAGTTCTGCGCGAATTGCATGAGGCAGTTGAAAGAAAAGTTATCCGCGAAAATTATTTCATGGATGGCGCGTTGAATATCAAGTTGGAAAAAATGTTGCGCGGCGACGAACTGATTAGGATAACGGCGAAGTACAGCGAAGGGGACGACGCGGAAGAAAAGACGATTGATCTTGAAAACGACGTTTTGTCCCAGACACTTTTGGAAAATCTTGAAGAGGACAGTTCAGCGACGATTATCGCGGACAAAAAAAGTATTTTGGCGTCGATGAAAACCGTTTCGCCAAAAATTTCTTCGTACGATTTGGCGGTAATCACGGACGCAAAAAATGTTGAGCTTGTGCTCGGCGAACGACAAGTTTATTTGGGACGAAAAGAGACGAACGATTTTATTATCGACGACGACGGCGCGTCACGAGTTCACGCATTTATTTCCTACGAACGTCACAGACATGTTTTAAACGACGCGGAAAGTTTAAACGGCACTTTGGTGAATAAAAAAAAGATTGGTCGTTACGTTCTGAAAGACGGCGACAAATTTTTAATTGGCAATACCACGATAGTTTACAAAGTTTTGTAGCGCGGTAAAGGAGAATTTTCTGTGAAAGTTTATCAAAAAACTCATGTTGGAAAAGTCCGCAAGAATAACGAAGACTCGTTGCTTGTGGCTGAACCGAATATTTTTGTTGCGGCGGACGGCATGGGCGGCGCGGCGGCAGGCGAAATTGCCAGCGGAATGTTAATCGACACCGTGAAAAATTTTTTGTCGACAATCCCCGAACCGTTGGACGAAAATATTTTGTCGAAGGCAATTTTAAAAGCTAATGCCGAAATTCTGCGCGAGGCGAAAAAAAATCCGCAGTTGCGCGGAATGGGGACGACGGCGACGATTTTACATTTGAACAAAGACCAAGCGTATTACGCGCATCTCGGCGACAGCAGACTTTATCGCTTAAGAAATTCTGCACTCAAACAAATGACGATAGATCATTCGTACGTTGAACTTTTAGTTGCACTTGGTGAACTTACGCCGGAGCAAGCGCGCATTCATCCGATGAAAAATCTTTTGACTCAAGCTGTCGGAGTGACGGAAGAAATTGAAATCGACGCGGGAAATTTCAAAGTGGAAAGCGGCGATATATTTTTGCTCTGCACGGACGGATTGACGAATATGATTGACGATTCGCAAATTGAAAAAATTTTGATGAACGCCCAAAAAGATCCCGCAGAAGATTTGATAAACGCCGCGCTTGAAGAGGGCGGGCACGATAACATTACGGCTATTGTAATTGGTTGCTGAAAAAAATTTCTGTGTGAAAGTGGGTGAGAAACGTATGGAAAAAAGAATTTTGAGCGGCAGGTACATCTTGGAGGAAAGGCTTGGAAGTGGCGGAATGGCTGAAGTCTATCGAGCGAGAGACAAACTGCTTGACCGCGTCGTTGCCGTTAAAATTCTTCATGCGGCGTACCGTTCCGATGCCGAGTTCGTCGAACGTTTTCGGAGCGAAGCAAAATCTGCGGCGCGTCTTTCGCATCCCAATATAGTCAGCATTTACGACGTCGGCAACGACGGCAGCGATTACTACATTGTCATGGAATATGTGCGCGGCAAAACGTTGAAAGATAAAATTCGTGACGAAGGACCTTTGAGCGTGGCAACGGCGGTGACGATCGCCAACGATATTGCAAGCGGACTTTGCAACGCGCACGCAAATAATATCGTTCACTGCGACATTAAGCCGCACAATATTTTGATGACGGAAGACGGGCACGCAAAAATTGCCGATTTTGGAATTGCCCGCGCAGTTACGGAGTCTACGTCAACTTACAGCGGCAACATCGTCGGTTCAGTTCATTATTTTTCTCCTGAACAAGCGCAGGGCGGCGCGATAACTCCCAAGTCGGATATTTATTCGTTGGGCGTCGTGATGTACGAAATGGTTACTAATCGCCTTCCCTTCACTGCAGAAAACGCCGTGACAATCGCGATGAAACACATTGACGAAGAGCCCGTGCCGCCTTGCGTGATTCGTGAAGAAATTCCCATGATTTTTGAGGCGGTCATTCTTCGCACGATGAGCAAAAATCCTGAACTGCGCCCAACCAGTTTGGAATTGATTCAGTCATTGGCAAGCGTCAAGGCAACGCTGGGAACGATTCGCGCAAACGATCCCGACGCCACGCAGTTTATTCCGCGCTCAAAATCTACAAAATCTAATGTCACGACGACGAAAAAAAATCCCGTCAAGAAAAAAATTGAGCCGCCGCCTGAAGATGATGACGACGCCGAAGACGAAAAAAAATCCTCGTCGAAGTCGAAATATCTTTTCGGAGGACTTTTGATAATATTTTTAATCGTCGTTAGTGCCGGCAGTTTCATGGCGTTTGGAAATTTGGGCGGAGAAGATGAAATTCTTGTGCCGAACGTCACGGGCAAGCAAATGGCTTTGGCACGACAAATTTTAGAATCCGGAAATTTGCGCGTCAATGTAGCCGAAACTTACGATTCAAATGTTCCCGCCGGTCAAGTCGTTTCACAAGACCCCGACGCCGGACGCAGTGTCAAAAATCAGCGGCTCGTTACGATTTACGTGAGCAAGGGCGGCGAGACGATTGACATGCCGGATTTAGTCGGCTTAACCAGAACGGCGGCAACTGAACGCTTGAACAAAATCGGTTTGAAAATCGGCAATATTTACGAAAAAGATTCTTACGACCATCCCGCAAATTTAGTTTTGTCGCACGACCCCGCCGAAGGTACGAAAATTAATCGCGGGCAAGTCGTTGATTTAGTCGTTTCAAAGGGCGGCGAAGTTATCGCAGAAAAAATTGACGGCAACGCTCATGAAAATTCCGAAACTCATAACAGTTCAGCGCAGACAAATTCAACTTACGTGCCTGACGTTTACAGTTCCGGTTACGATGCGGCTTGCGCGACTATCGAAGGGCAAGGCTTGCGCGTCGGTTCAGTGACTTATCGCGAAAGCGAACAACCGGACGGCACTGTAATCAGCCAAAGTCCCGCGCCCGATGTCAGCGTTGAATACGGGACGAGCGTTGATTTAGTTTTGTCGCGATACGAAACGTCGACGCACTCAACGGAGTCTGAAAACTACGGCGGCAGTGAATCTTACGGCGGAAATTATGAATACGACCCCGCGCAGAATTACAATGAGCCGCCGAATTATGATGACGTGACGACTTACGAAGAACCCAAAGCGGTGGTTGCGCCTTCGCGTGATAACGAGGGGAGTAATAAAAGTCTTTAGTTAGATCGCTGGAAAATTTTTCTACCAGCTACCAGCTACAAGCTACCGGCTATCTTATCCCGCGCCGCGACCGTTGTTGCCGTTGCATTTCAAGTTGACGGCGTCTTTGCTCCTCAAGTTCGCGCCCTTTCTTCTTGTCCATTTTGTAAACGTACGCCATGACTTCCGCAATCGCCTTGTACAACTCCGGCGGAATTTCGCGGTCAATATCCAACGCCATGAGCATATTAACCAGCGTCTTGTTTTGATAAACAGGGACGCTACTTTTTTGCGCCGCCTCCAAAATATGTTCGGCAGTGTGCCCTTTGCCCTTCGCAACGACACGCGGAGCTTTGTCTCGTTCCAAATCGTAACGAAGTGCGACGGCTTGCTTGTCCATTACATTTTCATTTTCGTTTTCATTTTCATTTTCAAAATTCTTGCTTTGCTCGTCCATAATTTTTTTCCTATTCCATGAGAAAAACTTTGCCTGCATTTACAAAAAAAATTCTGCCGAAATTTTGTTCAGGAAAATATTTTCGTTCCGTTGCAGTTATTATCGTCTGAATTTTTTTCAACTTAAGGAAAGTCAAAAGTTGTTCGCGACGCGCGGCATCCAGTTCACTCATCACGTCATCCAACAGCAACACGGGATATTCCCCCGCCGCCGTCCTCAACAATTCCAGTTCGGAAAGTTTCAGCGAAAGTGCCGCCGTGCGAAGTTGTCCTTGCGATCCGTACGTTTTCAATTCCATTTCGTCGACGAAAAAATTTAAATCGTCCAAGTGCGGACCAAAACTCGTAGTGCCGCGCGCAATGTCATTTTCAATTCTTGCGTGGAGATTTTTTTTGTACCAAAAGAACAAATCTTTTTTGAACGCATCCGAACGCAAATTGTCCGTCGGAATGTCAAGCGCAACTTTGTTTAACTTGTACTCAATCAAAAGTTTTTCGTTCCGCGCAGAAATTTTTTTGTGAATCTCCTGCGCAACTTCATTCAACCTGTCCACCGCGATTAATCGATACAACAAAATTTGCGTTGCGTATCGCGCCAGCTGTTCATTCCACATCTCCAAATTGCCGCGCCGCGCAGAACGTTCACGAATTTGTTTCAGCAAACGATTTCTCTGGTAGACAATGCGATTGTAAGTCGTCAGCATTTCGTAATAACTCGGCGACGCTTGAGAAATTTCTCCGTCCAAAAATTGCCGACGTTTCAGCGGCGCAGACTTCAGCATAAATAAATCTTCCGGCGAAAACATCACGGAGTTCAGCCGCCCGATAAATTCTTTTGAACGCGCCATTGAGCCATTCAAAAAAAGTTTTCGACTTCGTTTTTCGGCGGGAATTTCTATCGACAAATCCTGTGAAACATCTGCGCGGGAAAAATTTATTTTCAAGAACGCTTGAGCACCGCCACGCCGCACCAATTCCTGAATCCGCGAAGTGCGCGCCCGCAGTACCGAAGAAAAATAAATTGCTTCCAAAATATTTGTCTTGCCCTGCGCGTTTCGCCCCAAAAAAATATTTATGCCGTCGCTCAAATCCAATCGCAACTCAAAAATATTTCGGTAATCTTTCAAAAAAATTTCTGTAATGTACATGTCAAAATCTTTCACAAAATTTTTTTCAGTATATCAAAATTTTTCACTCGACGCCACAAATTTTTTCAAACCGTCGGAATTGTAAGCTTAAACGTCGTGCCTTTTTTGACGACACTTTTAACGTCGATTTTTATATCGTGAATGTCAGCAATCATTTTTGAATTGGCAAGACCGATACCCGAGCCGTCAATTTTTCTTTCGGCGGAAATTTCTTTCGCGCGGTAGCCGTACACAAAAATTTTTTCAATATCTTTTTGCGCAATGCCAATGCCGTTGTCGCTGATTTCGACGATAACATTTTCGCCGTCGACTTCGGAGGAAATTTCAATGACGCCGCCTTCATAGGAATATTTAACCGCGTTGCCTAAAAAATTTCTGAACATCGTCACTATCAAAGATTTATTTGCGTAAATTTGCGCGAAATCATTTTTTTTCAGCCGAATGATTCGGTTTTTATTTTTCTCAAATTCCAACGCGCTTTCGACAATGCTAAACAAAATTTCTTGCAAGTTCAGCAACCTTTTACTTGGATTAAAATTTTCGTCCGTCATCTGCGTGAAAAGCCGATAATTTTCGACGAGATTAAAAGTATCTTGCAAGTCGCTTTGAATCGACGTTATGCTTGAATTTAATTTCTCCGGATCTTCGCCGTAAAGCGCAAGAAGTTGCAGCCGCGTATCAATCGCAGTCAACGGATTTTTTATATCGTGATAAACCGTCGAAACAAATTTTTCCTTGTGCGAAAGAACCTCTTGAATGTCGTCGAAGTCGCGCTTAATTTTGTCCAGCATCTCGTTAAAAGTTTTGGCAAGGTCGGTAAGTTCATCATTGGCGGGCGGAATTGGTATTCGCTCTTGAATTTCGTCGCCGTCGGCTACGGAAAATTTTTTTGCCAACGCCGTCATTTTTTTTATCGGTGACAAAATAGTTTTGTTCAGCATTTCGTACATACTCGCGGAAAAAAACAGCAACAAAAAAATCATTGCCAAGACAAATTCTTCCAAGCCGTCGAAAATATATTTCTGTGAAGTAATCGTGCGGAAAAAATAAAATGTGAACGGCGCGCCTTCAACGTCGCTAACCATATCCGTGCGCAAAACCAACGCCCCGTTGACGTTTGCAATTTCCATTTCGCTGTTCAACATCAGCCATGAATTTTTGAAAATTCCCTTCTCAAAAATTTCATTCGTGAAATGATAATCGCCGCCATTGTCGAAGATTAAATTTTGTTGCGCGTCAAAAATTTTCAGCACGACGCCCGGCACAATCTTTTTACGAATTTCTTCCACGTCCAACGGCTTACCAACATTTTTTTCTAAAATTTCTTGAACTTTTTCTTTGGTGTGCTGAATTGTCGCTTCGGCGGGGTGGCGCAGTGCGTACGAAACACAAACTCCGGTAACCAACACGACGGCAATAATTATGACGAGGAAAAAAAATGTGAACGCCGCCGTAATTTTCAAAGAGACGCTCAAGTTATCGTAAAGCTCACGAATTTTTGACATGGGTCTTGCCACCTCGCCTGAAATTTTGCCGCACATTATAGCACAAAAAAACGCAACTCATTGAGTCGCGCAAAAAATTTTTTCGTCGAAACTTATTCCAAACTTATTTCAAATTTACTTTAACTTTCTTGCAAAATAATCGGCAACAATTTTAGCCGTCTTGGGAATGTCTTGGCTGAATCCGTGATCGAATCCTTTCAAAAATTCCAGCCTTCCATTCTTGTAAATATTTTTGTAACGAATGCTGTACGTGTAAGGAACGGTTGTATCGCCCGTGCCGTGAACCATCAGCGCAGAGCCTTTGTATTTTTTCGCGGTGTCGTAAATCGGAAGATTTTGTGCAGTCACGATGTAATTGCGTCCGACTTGGTATCCGCCGAAAATTTCAACCGTTTCAGGCGGATTAAGCGGATCATAATGAACGTCGAATAAATTTCCGCGTATCGCATCTTCACGAAGGACAGCAGCGGGCGCCATTAACGCAATGGCAGAAATTTTTTTCGTGCCGATTTTTCCGGCAAGCATGCTCGTGACAACGCCGCCTTGAGAATGTCCGGCAATGCCAATGCTCGTGACTTCCGGCAATTTTCTAACGTATTCATAAACTTTTTTTGCGTCTTCAATTTCGTTGAGAACAGTCATATCAGAAAAATTTCCTTCGCTTTCGCCGTGCCCGTTGAAGTCGAAACGAATTGACGCAATGCCCGCCGCCTCAAGATCATTCGCCAGCGTCGTCAGCAACTCAAAATTTTTTTCGCTGGTGAATCCGTGCAGAATCATTACCATTGGATAAGTCGCTTTGCCTTCCGGTGTTTGAATGACTGCGGCAAGTTTTCCGTGATCTCCGTCAATCCACACGCTTTGACTTTTCGCGCTCGTCAACGAAGGAATCATCATCACGACGGCTAAAATTAATCCCATGAAAACTTTTAACATACCATCAACCTCCTCAAAATTTTCTACGGCAAATGTTATCACCGTCAGAAAATTTTTTCAAGGAAAATCAAAAACGCGGCGGGAATTTTTTTCTCGTCGCGTTCGTCGTATCATCAATATTTTTTTAGCCGAAGTATTAACGTCTTTGACTGTAAATGTAATTCCAAACTTCTTGGCGATTTGCCTTGTGCCCGTTAATCTTGTATTGGTTCGCTGTCCAGTCGCCGTGATAAGTTTCAACTTTTACGCCGAAAGCTTTAAATACTCTAACCAATTCTTTGTCACTTGCATCTTTGCTGTCCAACAAACCCATATGGTAAAATCTTTTTTTGTCGTCTTTAATTTCCCAACCATAACCGCCTGCTACTTCTTCGAGTTCTTCCTCGTTCATAACTTCTTCGTTTCTGATTTCTTCTGCCATTTTTAATTTCTCCTTTTGAATCATTTTTGATTTTCGTTTTAAAATTCTCTTTCTGCAACTTATACTGCGAAAACCAAAAATTATTAAGCGACGCAGAAAAAATTTTTTCAGAGATTAGCGAACTGAAAAATCCCCGTCACGACGCAAAGTAATTCTTGCGCCGTCATAAATTTCCACGCCGTAAAAAATATCCGACCGACCGTTTGTGAAGACGCAACGAATATCCCAGTAAAACGTCCTTCTGTCACCGTCGAAGTCAATATCTGCCGAATCGCCGTCCTCGATAATTTCACCGAACGGCGCGTAGTAACGTTCCCAATCATCCGCCGCCGTAGGGCTTATGTAAATCGCCTTAATGTCTCGCCCCGTCCTGTTGACGACAAGAAAACTGTCGAAATGACTGCGCGCAAAAGTCACGGTGGAGAACAGCACGCCCATTACTAAAAGAACTGCCAAAGAAATTTTGAACTTCAAAAAAATTCCTCCTCTCAAAAAATTTCTCAAAAGTCTTTTCAATTCTAATGCAAGAAAAAATTTTTTTCAAGTTAATTTTTCGTTAAGTCATCGCCTGACTAAAAGCCTGAAAATTTGCGTGACAGTCTGGTAGAGATTAAATTCAGCAGTCGACGACTTCATAGCCTCATCGACCGTCATCGGCGAATTTAAAATTGAAAAATATGCGTCGATACCATGTTGGTTGACTTCGACGGCTTCGGGAGTTGCCGCGCCGCAAATTGCAATGACAGTGACGTTAGGATTATTTTTTTTCGCCAATTTTGCAACGCCGACGGGAGCTTTGCCCATTGCCGTTTGAAAATCCAGTCGCCCTTCACCGGTAATGACAACGTCGGCAGTTTTCAGCGCGTCTTCAATTTTCACGGCGTCCAAAACCAAATTAATGCCCGGCTCAAGTTTTCCGTTTAAAAAAGTGTGGAAGGCGTAACCGAGCCCGCCTGCCGCACCTGCGCCGGAAATTTCTGCGCCCGTCAAACCGAGTTGCTTTTCAACAGTCAACGAAAAATTTTTTATGTAGTCGTCCATTGCCGCAACAATTTCGGGCGTCGCGCCTTTTTGAGGACCGTAGACAGCC
>JAFSXD010000078.1 GCA_017444245.1 Selenomonadaceae bacterium
CAAACCTTTTTGACTGCAGACGTTCAGATTTTTTAAATTGTCCAGCCAAGTTGAGCTGGTAGCTTGTAGCTGGTAGCTTGTAGGTTCGTCGACAAAAATTTTTACGTGACGTTTTACGCCGTTCGTATCGAAAAATTTTCTGCTGATATTCACAATTTCTTTGCCGCGCCAATTCATCACCAAATTTTTTTCGTCGGTAACCGTCGCCACGACGTAAGCTTCTAAATTTTCTTCGTCTGCAAAATTTATGAAATTCTGCGCGTCTTTTGCGTCAAGTACAACCGCCATTCGTTCCTGCGATTCGGAAATTGCAAGTTCCGTACCGTCAAGACCTTCATATTTTTTCCGTACTGCGTCAAGATTTATTTTTAAACCTTCCGCAAGTTCTCCAACCGCAACCGCTACGCCGCCCGCGCCAAAATCATTACAACGTTTGATTAATTTGCTGACGTTTGGATTTCTGAACAATCTTTGAATTTTTCTTTCAGTCGGAGGATTTCCTTTTTGAACTTCCGCGCCGCTTTTCGTCAAAGATTTCACGGTATGAACTTTGCTTGAACCCGTCGCTCCGCCGATTCCGTCACGTCCCGTCCGTCCGCCGAGTAAAATTACAACGTCGCCCGCAACAGGTTTTTTCCTAACGACGTTTGACTTTGGAGCGGCGGCAATTACCGCGCCAATTTCCATGCGTTTAGCCAAATATCCTTCGTGATAAATTTCGTGAACTTGCCCGGTCGCCAATCCAATTTGATTTCCGTACGAACTGTAACCTTGCGCCGCGCCGCGTGTAATTTTTTTCTGCGGAAGTTTGCCTTTCAACGTTTCAGAAAAGGGTTTACGCGGATCAGCCGCGCCCATCACACGCATTGCCTGATAAACGTAACTTCGACCGCTTAACGGATCACGAATCGCGCCGCCTAAACACGTTGCCGCCCCGCCGAACGGTTCAATCTCCGTCGGATGATTATGCGTTTCGTTTTTAAACATTATCAGCCAATCTTCAAGTTTGCCGTCAACTTCGGCTTTGATTTGGATACTGCAAGCGTTAATTTCTTCGGACTCGTCAAGCCCCTGCAAAATTCCTTGACGCTTTAAAATTTTTGCGGCGATTGTCCCCAAATCCATGAGCGTAACGGGTTTATCGGAAATTTTTTCCGCCAAATAATTTTTGTAAGTCTCCTCAAATTCCGCGCGATATTTTCCGTCCGCAAAAGTTACGTCGTCGATAATCGTCGTGAAAGTCGTGTGGCGGCAATGATCGCTCCAGTACGTGTCAATAACTTTCAATTCAGTAATTGTCGGCGGGCGGTTGGCGTCGTCACGAAAATATTTTTGGCAGAACTTCAAGTCGTCAAAACTCATGGCGAAATTTCTATCGCGCAAAAAATTTTCTAAAGCATCGTCGTCCATCTCGTTGAAGTCGAAAATAATTTCAACTTCGGCGGGAACTTCGGCGGAAATTTTCAACGTCGCGGGAATTTCAAAACTTGCCTCGCGTGATTCAATCGCGTTAATGGAGTAAGCTTTAACTTTTTCAACGTCGCTTGAGGAAACGTCGCCGATAAGCGAAATTACCTGCGCGGAATGAATCGTGGGGCGTTCCTTGCCCGTGACAAGCTGAACGCATTGAGCCGCCGAATCTGCGCGAATATCAAATTGTCCCGGCAAATACTCAACCGCAAAAGTTTTCGTCAAATCTATATCCGCCGGCAGTTCAAAATAAAAATTGTCGACGTTCGGGTCACGGAAAACGATATCACGAACTTTTTCAAAATCTGCGTCGTCAAGGTCTTCAACGTCGTAGCGGACAAAAAGTCTGACGGCTTGCAAATTTTGTAAGTCTAAAGTTTCGCGGAAATCTTCCAGTAAATTTTTTGCGGGCACGTCAAAGCCCGTTCTTTTTTCAACGTAAATTCTTCTAACCAAGCTGTTACCTCTCAACTCTTAACCATTCATTAAATCAGCTCAATAACTTTTTCCATGTGCATGCCGTGCGACGCTTTAAATAAAACCACGTCGTCATGCTGAAGAATCCCGCGCAGAATTTTGGCGGCGTCTTCGTGCGAATCCGTCATGAAAATTTTTTCCATGCCCGCATCCTTCGCGCCTTCAGCAATAAATTTTCCAAGTTCGCCCAGCGTGATTAAAACTTCAAATCCGTTTTCAAAAACATACGCGCCAATTTCACGATGAACTTTTTCGGAAATATCTCCAAGCTCAAACATGTCGCCAAGCACGGCAATTTTTCTCGTGTCGTAAATTTCGGCGGTGGTTTTCAACGACGCACGCATTGACGCGGGGCTTGCGTTGTAAGCGTCATTTACAATGATGATTCTGTCGCGGCGTATGACTTCAAATCTCATTCTGGTTGTGACCAAAGTCAAAAGTCCTTGACGTGCTTGTTGCAATGAAACTCCGCATGCCAATCCGGCGGCGATTGCTGCCATTGCGTTTGAAACGTTATGCTTTCCGATTATCGGCAAGTCGACATGGTATTCGTTGCCTTCAAAATTCATGTCAAATTCTGTCATGGAATTTGTGATGACAATATTTTTTGCGCGTAAATCGGCGTCGGTTTCTTGAGCATGAGTAAAAATTTTTACGCCGGGCTTGACGAGATTTTTCATTGCCGCCGTGTAAGAATCGTCGACGTTCAAAATTACCGTGCCGCCCGCGTGAATTGCTTCGACGAGTTCGCCTTTTGCCTTCGCGATATTTTCCATTGAGCCCAAAAGTTCAATGTGAGTTTCGTTGACGTTGGTGACGATCGCGATTGTCGGCTTTACGATTTTTGCGAGAGATGCAATTTGTCCCAAGCCGCGCATACCGATTTCAACGACGGCGGCTTTGTGAGTTTCGCCAAGTTCCAGCAAAGTCATGGGAACGCCGATTTCGTTATTGAAGTTCGCAGAAGTTTTCAAAACTTTGCCGAGCGCACCCAAAACGGCGGCGGTTAAATCTTTCGTGGTAGTTTTTCCCGTTGAACCGGTTATCGCGACGATTGGAATATTGAATTTATCGCGCCACGCGGAGGCAATTTGTTGGTAGGCGGCTAAGGTGTCGTCGACTTTCACAATCACGCCGTCGGAAATTTCCTGCGAAAAATTTTTGCTGACCAACGCGGCAGTCGCGCCTTTTTTGAAAGCTTCCTCTACAAAATCTTCGCCGTTAAATTTTTCTCCTTTGAGGGCGACGAACAACGCGCCTTGAAAAATTTTTCGGCTATCGGTTGTAACGCCGGAAAATTTTTTTGCGCACACGTCTTGTATAATTTTATCCAAATCCATGATTCTAGCCTTTCATAACAAATAAAAATTTCCCCAGAACTATGAAAGGAATTGTAATTTATTTGTGTGGATTTGTCACGCCTTATTTTTTGTAATTCAATTTTTGTTAACGGCGAAAAAATTTCATGAAAAAAATCGTCGTCCTAAACTTTTTTCAGACAACGATTTTAAAATTCCTACAAGCTACCAGCTACAAGCTAAAAGCTACCAGCCACATCACGAGCGATTTTGTCGCAACGTTCATTCAGCGAATCTCCCGCGTGACCTTTTACCCAATTAAATTTTACGTGGCGATTGGAAATTAATTCGTCCAGTTCCATCCACAAATCTTGATTCTTGACGGGCTTACCGTTCGACAAAATCCAACCGCGCCGTTTCCAATTCGCCAACCAATTTTGCGTGAAAGCATTTCGAAGATAAGTGCTGTCGGTATAAATTTCTGCGGTGTCTTCGGCGGAAATTTTTTTCAATGCGACGATAGCCGCCGTCATTTCCATTCGGTTATTCGTCGTGAAAGGTTCGCCGCCGGAAATTTCCTCTTGTTGTCCGTCTTCGCGCAGGAGAATTGCCGCGTAACCGCCCGCGCCGGGATTTCCCAAACACGATCCGTCCGTATAAATTTTAAAGTTCATGTCGTCACCTTGTTAGCTTGTAGCTGTTAGCTTGTAGCTTGTAGCTGTTAGCTTGTAGCTTGTAGAAAAATTTTTCTCTAACTAACTGGCGATCTGGCGATCTAGCGATCTGGCTGTTAGAAAAATTTTTTCTGACTCCTACAAATTATAAAAGGGAGTTTCAAACGCTCGAACTCCCCTGAAAAAATTTATTTACAAAGTTGGTGGAGACGAAGGGGATTGAACCCTCGACCCCCAGATTGCGAACCTGATGCTCTCCCAGCTGAGCTACGTCCCCAACGGCGGATAATATAGCACGAACTAAAAATAAAGTCAAGAAAAAGTTTTGAATGACGGCATGATACAATAACTTCAACAAAAATTTTTTCCGTCGAAAGTTTTTTTTTAAATTGGTTGAAGAATCAAGGGGTTATTTGGTAAAATATTTTCGTAATTAATTCGTTGGGAGGTGTAGCGGTGATATTAGATTAAGTTGTAAATCTAATAAAGCCCGCCGCGATTTTTATGAGTGAACAAACTTTTGTAATCCCTGAGCAATTCGACGCGGAAATTTACGGCGCATTGAGTGACGTTGAAAATATAATTTATTTCACTTGGGACATTCCGACCGACTCAATGGAATTTACCGCGCCCGTAGAAAATGCCGATTATGATTTGCAACAAAAAGCCGCACCGGCGTCCAGCGTTTTTTTCAGAGGAGATATTATTCATCCCGACGATCGTGAAAATTTTGAAGCGTTTTTCGATCAAATGTTTTGGAATCAGACGACGAAAAACGACCATAAACTTTTCATCACGAAGGTAAGACTGCGCGGACGTGGAGGCAACGGATATCTTTGGGCGGAGTTCAGAATAATCCTTTACTTTGGTGAGGAAATGGCGGTTAGAGGATTCGGCTGCATTTGCAACATCAACGTCAAACAACTTTGGCAAATGGAGTTGCAACACTCCGCAGAACATGACGTGCTCACCGGTTTTTATAACAAAGTCGCCACGCAAAAACATATTGAAAAATATCTCGCGACGCTCACGCCAAAAGATGTGCCGCCTGCGCTTTTGATTATCGACGCCGACGGATTCAAAGCAATCAACGATTCATTCGGGCATCTCTTCGGCGACGGCGTGCTTGCTGACATGGGGCATGAGATTCGCGGCATCTTCCGCCAAAAAGATATTGTGGGAAGAATCGGCGGCGATGAGTTTGTTGTACTTTTTCGCGAAATGCCTTCGCTGGACGTTTTGGATAAACGTTGCACGGAACTTTTGCAACGGTTGGATAGAACGTACGAAAGTAACGACGTGCATTTGCCCTTCTCAATCAGCATTGGCGTTGCACTTTATCCGGAGCATGGCACTTCGTACACGGAACTTTTCAAACGCGCTGACAGAGCCCTTTACGACGCGAAAAACGGCGGAAAAAATCGTTACGCAATTTACCGTTCAAGTTTGATTGGGCGCACCCTGCCCGTTGAATCGGATCGCGACCCGCAACACGCCGAAGACATCAGGCAAAAGGCGTTCCAAGATAACATGCTTGAGTTCATTTTAAATTTGTTGTACGAAACGCAAAATCATGAAGTGACTATTCAAATTTGCCTTGAGATGTTCGGCAAGCAATTCAACTTGGATCGCGTTTGTATCACGAGATTCAATCGCACTTCAAACAGATATTCTCTTGCCTACGAATGGGTTGGACCTAAGGGAGTTTCGCTCAATTCCACAGAGATTGTTGAAAATTATCCGTTCTTCGTTGATCGCTACTGCAACATCATTGAATCGAATTTCCGCCCGTCACCGTACGGTGTAACTTCTGTTTGCCAAAATACCCTTGAGAAATTTCCTAACGACAAAGAAGTTTTTGACACGCTGAAAGTTGGCGCGTTTGCGCATTGTCAATTTTCACACAGCGGCGAACTTTTGGGGGCGATTGGTTTTGAAAGTTCTCATCCTGTGGAATTTGAGCAAGAGGCGTTGACGAAGATTAGTATTTTTTCCGTGTTGCTGGGAAATATTTTAATGGAGCGCAAGGCGGACACCGTTGCGGAAAAAATGAGCCGCCACCTTCAGCACATTTTGGATCACATGCAAGAATTTATTTACGTCGTCGACAAAAGCACTTACGAGCCGATTTTCTTCAACTCAACGATTCGCCAGACGCTTATCACTGCGTCGACCGCGCAGACTTGCTACAAAAGATTTCATAACCTTGACGAGCCCTGCAAGGATTGTCCCGTTTTGAAATTGTCGAAGGACGGCAACGAATATATCGACGTGAAAATTAATAACTGGGGTGTTGAGACGCCGACGCGTGCTTACAATATTCATTGGGAAGACGAAATGGATAAAACTTTGGCGTTGATTATTCAATCATCATTTTAAGGAAAAAATTATGGCTAAAAATGAATCCGTAAAAATTGCCTGCGAAAATCGCAAGGCACGACATGATTATTTCATACATGAAACTTACGAGGCGGGCATTGAACTTAAGGGCACGGAAGTGAAAAGTTTGCGGGCGGGCAAAGCCAATCTGCGCGACAGCTACGCCGAAATAAAAGACGGTGAACTTTTCGTCGAACACATGCACATAAGCCCGTACGAGCAGGGAAATATTTTCAACCACGACCCCTTGCGCCGCCGCCGTCTCCTCATGCACAAGCGTGAAATTCTTCGACTCTTCAGCAAGACGCGCGAAAAAGGATTTACGCTGATTCCGTTGAAAATTTACTTCAAGAAGGGGCGCGCAAAATTGGAATTGGCTCTGGCAAGCGGCAAGCACAACTACGACAAACGCGCCGCACTCGCTGAAAAATCCGCCAAACGCGATATCGAAAGGGCAATGAAAACTAAAGGCTAAAGGCTACAAGCTACAAGCTAAAACCTAAAACCTAAAGGAGGGATTTTTTTGACGAACTCTGAAAAACGAAAATGCCGCGCCATAATTCACAGCCACGCAGTTATGGCGGGCGCAGGAAATCTTTTGCCAATTCCCGGCACAGGACTTGCCGCAGACACAATCACTATGACAACTATGGCTATGGCGTTGGCTAGCGTTTTCGGCGGCTCAATCACTGAATCTGTTGCAAAAACTATGGCAATCAACGCAATTATTTCAACCGTGAAAAAAAATACCGTCAAAACTTTCGTCAAGGAAGTTACAAAAGTCGTCCCCTTCTTAGGTCAAATGGTCTCGCCTGCAATCAGCGTGGCAATGCTTGAATCGGCGGGCTGGTCTTTGGCAAATCAACTCGACGAAGAACGTACCAAAAAACTCCTCAATGGCGAAGGTCAAGTTTTAATCAGCACTCCGGACGAAGATTATCCGAAATTGGGCAGGTGATATTATGGAACTTCGCAAAGGACAAAAAATTCCTCTAGCCGAAGATTTTTTGACGATAAAATTTGAACGAGATTCCGGCGTTATGGATATCGACACGTCGGTTTTCTTGGTCGGCGCAAACGGAAAAGTTGCGAGCGACGACGATTTTGTTTTCTACGGAAACGCCGCGCATAAATCCGGCTGTGTCGTCTACAACGAAAATGACGGCGCATTAAAAATTAATCTGAACAAAGTTCCGCGAGATATTGAAAAAATTTCCGTAACTGCTACAATTTACGAGGCGGCAAAACGTCGACAAAGTTTCAGCCAAGTAAAAAACGCCGTGCTGCATTTGAAAGGCTCAACCGAAATTGCAACTTTCAAAATGGAAGATTTCACTGTTGAAACGGCGATTGTACTTTGTGAAATTTACCGCTACAAAAATTCTTGGAAGTTTAATGCGACGGGCGCGGGATTCAGCGGCGGACTTGAGGCACTTTGTAAAAATTTTGGCGTGGATGTCAGCGACGAAATTTCAGCACCGCCCGAGCCGCCAAAAGTTGAGCGCGAAAGAAAATCTTCAACGTCGACAGAACGCCGACCGTCAAAGAAAACTACGCCGCCAATAAAAATTGGTGACTCAAGAAAAAAATCTTCGTCAACAAACATTCCGCCCGTCGACAATATCGCGACAAACCCTCCGCGTAAAAAAATCGAACTCAAGAAGGGACAAAAAATCAGTCTCGTAAAGCGCGGCGATTCATTGGGCGAAGTCGTGATAAATTTGAATTGGTCTCAACCGGAGCGGAGTACGGGATTTTTCGACAGCATTTTCGGTAGCAACGGCATTGATTTAGATTTGTGTTGCCTTTACGAAATGAAAAACGGAAATATCGGCGCGATTCAAGCGTTGGGGCGGCTGTTCGGGAATTTGAATCAAGAACCGTACATTGAGCTGGACGGCGACGACAGAACGGGTAGCGTTGCCGCAGGCGAAACGATTCGCGTCAACGGAAAATTTATCGGCAAGTTGCGCAGAATTTTAATTTATACGTTCATTTATTCCGGCGCGGCGAATTGGGCGGAGGCTCAAGGCGTCGTTACCGTGAAATGCCCTAACAATCCTGAACTTATCGTGCGAATGGACGAGTACGGCTCAAAGCTGAAAAATTGCGCCATTGCACTTTTGGAAATTGACGACAACAATAACTTGAGCGTTGAAAAAGTTGTTCGTTTCTTCCGCGATTCAAAGGAAATGGACGAAGCCTTCCATTGGGGTTTGAAATGGACTGTCGGATTTAAATAGATCGATGGATCGATAGATCGATGGATCGATAGATCGATGGTTGTTAGCTTTTAGGAAAAAAAATAGCGGAGATTTTCCGCTGAAATAAATTGTTGCAAAGAGGAGATGTTTTTAAATGGCAATTAGTTTGAGAAAAGGTCAGAAAGTTGACTTGACGAAAGGAAACCCCAGCCTTACGAAAATTTTGGTTGGTCTTGGCTGGAAAGAAAGAAAGTACGACGGCGGCTACGATTTCGATTTGGACGCGGCGGCGTTTCTTCTCGGTGCAAACGGCAAAGTCAATTCCGATGACGACTTCGTTTTCTACAACAATCTGAAACACGTAAGCGGCGCGGTTGAGCACATGGGCGACGAACTCACGGGCGCAAGCGAAGGCGACGAAGGAGATCAAGAGCAAATTAAAATCGACCTCGCCTTAGTGCCGGCGAATGTCGAAAAGATTGATTTTACTGTTACCATTTATGACGCCGATGTTCGCAAACAAACTTTCGGGCAAGTGAGCGACGCTTACATTCGTGTCGTGGACGACGCCACCGGCAAGGAACTCATCCGCTACGATTTGGGCGAAGATTTTTCCGTTGAGACTGCTTTAGTCGTCGGCGAAATTTACCGCAACAAAGGCGAATGGAAATTCAATGCCATTGGTTCAGGCTGGCAGGGCGGACTTGCCGCGCTCGGCAAAAACTTTGGCGTCAATGTGTGATTAGCCGGTAGAAAATTTTACAAGCTACCAGCTACAAGCTACAAGCTAAATTAAATTTCCTTTAACAGATCATTGCGCAATTTCAAAATTGGTTTATACATCGCCGTATAATCGGCGGTTTTTTTTGCGCGGAGCATTTCCGTCATTTCGGACAGCGGCGTATAAATCGGCGTCAATGCCAAATTTCCAATTACGCCTTTGAGTGCATGCGCCGCCTCAAATGCTTCATCCAAATTATTTTCCTCAAGTGCTTTGCCGAGTTTCTCAAAACTGTCGTTTGAAAGTCCCATAGAGATCATGCGGAAATAAAATTTTTGATTGTTCATGCAACGCGTCAACCCTTCCTTAGTGTCGACGCCAAAATTTTTTAGCAGTTCAAGTGTAAGCATATTTTTTCCCCCAAATTTGTAAAGTGAAACAATCTAGATAATTCTGCCGTCAATGAAAAAATCCTGCCGAAAAATCAGAGGTGTTTTTGTGACAGTAAACGAAATTTTTTCTGCGCCGATTTTCCTTGCCCCAATGGCGGGCGTCACGGATTCGGCGTTTCGCTCAATCGTCCGCGAACTGATTCCAAATTTTTCTCCGCCGCGTTCCAATTTAATGTTTGCCGAAATGGTAAGTTGCAACGGCATACATTTTCGCAACGAAAAAACTTTGGCGATGTTGCAGACGCTTGAAAGTGAACGCCCGATCGCCATGCAAATTTTCGGTTCAGATTCAAAAATCTGCGCGGAGGCGGCAAAATTCGTTGAGGATTTGGGAACGGCGGCGGTTATCGATTTCAACTTGGGCTGTCCCGCGCCAAAAATTGTGAAGAACGGCGAAGGCTCGGCACTTATGAAAAATCCTAAACTCGTGGGAGAAATTTTTTCCGCGATTCGCAAAGTCGTGACATTGCCGATTAGCGCGAAAATTCGTTTGGGATTCGACGAAGAACATTTGAACGCCGTCGAAATTGCGAAAGTTCTTGAAGACAGCGGCGTTGACTTTATCGCGGTGCACGGGCGAACACGTCAGCAATTTTATTCAGGCGCGGCGAATTGGGTGGAAATTGCGAAGGTTAAAGCCGCAGTGAAAATTCCCGTCATCGCAAATGGCGACGTTAAGGATTTTGATTCACTGGACAAAATTTTTGAAGTCACGAAGGCGGACGGCGTCATGGTTGGGCGCGCCGCGCAGGGCAATCCGTTCATAATCGGCAACTTGCTGAATTATTTTCTCACGGGCAAAAAAAATCCTCCGCCGACTTTGGAAGTCAAGGCGAAGGTTATGCGTCGTCACTTTGAAAAATTAATTTCGCTGAAGGGCGAACACGTGGCGATTCGCGAAATGAGAAGTCACGCCGCGTGGTACACAAAAGGGTTGACGGGCGGAGCAGAACTTAGAAATAAATTTAATCGCGCCGCCACCGTTGACGAGTTTGAAGAAATTTTTCAACTGCTTTCACTCTAAAAATTTTCTCAAGTTGGCATAAAAATTTGCCTTGTGAAAAACAGCTTCTTTCACAAAATCTTCCAAGTAATCGCCAAAAATTTCATTCGCCGCGCAAAATTCAGCAAGCGTTTTAACGTTCTCTTCGGCGTCAACGTCGTATTCAATGCGATGCAAAAGCCGCGACAATTCCGCGCGAATTTCCGGCGTGTACAGCGACTTGAGCAGAGCAACTTCAGGCGTCGACCGCTCGGCACGCACAAGAAAAATTTCCGTCTCCAAATCTTCGCTGAAATTTTCAAAGCCGCATTCAATCAGCTTGTTCAAAATTTCCGGCGGAGCTTTTTTTGTCCGCGCCATGAACGAAACGAATTTGTAAAACGACGCAGTCATGAGTTTTTCAAAATCTTTTCGCGTGTAGAGTTTTTCAACAAAATGTTCAAAATGGCCATTCATCAGCTGTTTTAAAACTTGCCAGTGACGTAAATTCCGAAAACTCGTCAAGAAAAAGCCTGTTTGTTTTAAGTAGCCGGAAAAACCCGCCGCAATGTCCTCCGGACTGTAGACAGTCTCCAGAGTGAAATCTCCAATTATCGCGTCGAAAAATTCTTCCTCGAACGGCAAGCGCGTTTTGCGATAATCCATGAAAAAAGTTTTGACTTGATGAGAATATTTTTCCGCTTCGGATTCATCGTCAGTCACGAGAAAAATTTCTGCGTTCGGAAATCTTTCCCTCAAAAGTTCAATATACGGTGAACTTTCCACGACCAACACGCGCTGAAAAAAATCGTCGCCTTGAATTAAATCCATTAAAGTTGGTTGATTTTCTTCCATGATTAAACCTCCGGATTCAATTCCGCGCCGTATTCGCGCAGAAAAATTTTCTGGTACTTATGATATATCGGGTCTAAAGGTTTTTCCGTCGGGCAATGCACACACCAAAAATCTTTTCGCTGATTCGGCACGACGACTTTGTAGCCCGCCCGTTGCATTTCCTTGCATTGAGAAATATCGTAAAAATGCCAGCCGTCAAATAAATCTTCGCGCCAATTCAAATCGTACTGCGTCGCAATGAAAAGCCCGTCGATTGTCTCAACTTCTTGGTAGGCACCTTTCGGCTCTTGCGCATGCGAATCGACAATACTTTCCGGCTCGCAAGCGTGCAAAACTCTGCCGAAAGTCCTTAGCCCGTCCCACCAAATGCCAGTTTTCGGCAAGCTCACGCAACCCATGACTCCAACCGCGCCAATAGTTTCGTCCGAAAAAATTTTCAGCAAATCCGCCATGAGATTTTTATTCACAATAAAAGTGTCTTGATGCAAATAAATTTTGTACTTGGCGTCGCTGCTTTTCATTCCTTCGTTGTAGCCGCTCGTCATGGATTTTGCGTCGCGAATATCGATAACTTCCGCGTCAAATCCTTCCGGAATATTTAAATGGCGCAGGTAAAGCAAACATTCATGATACCAATAATCACTGTTCACGCAGGTAATGAATGCAAATTTTTTTTCGTCAATCATGAAAATTCCCCCGCTTTACCCCGCCTGATTTAAATTACAATCGCCTTGAAGTCTGCAACTTTGTTAATCAACTCGTCAATCGATTTCAAAAGTGCCAGCCGATTTTGACGAACGTCTAAATTTTCGTCCATAACCATTACGTCGTTGAAAAATGAATCGATAGGCGCG
>JAFSXD010000079.1 GCA_017444245.1 Selenomonadaceae bacterium
CAACAAAAAAGTTCGCGCAGAATTTCAAGAGTTGGTTTATCAAACTTTGCGCGATGCGGGCGGAGCTTCAGGCGACGGTACGCAATATCCGCAAGGTTTACAAGTTGGTCTCGGCGTGCGCGTTTCGGCGACGAACAGAATTTTTACTCAAGGTCCGTTGCAGACGACCGACAATCCCACAGACGTTGCCATTCAAGGCGAAGGATTTTTCCAAATTCAACTTCCCGACGGCACAACCGCTTACACTCGTGACGGTTCCTTCAAGCTTGATTCGGAAAGGCGACTCGTAACCAGCGACGGATTTTTGCTTGTCCCGAACATTACCCTTGAGGAAAACGCGACGATTGACAGCCTTGTAATAAGTTCAGACGGTCGCGTTTCTGATACTCCTGCGGGCGGTGAACAAACTGAAATCGGACAAATAAATTTGGTGCGTTTCGTAAATCCCGCAGGACTTTTCGCTTACGGCAAAAATCTTTTCTTGGAAACTGCCGCGTCCGGTGCGCCGATTGAAAGCGTACCGGGACAAGACGGCGCAGGAACTTTGACGCAGGGCACGCTTGAAATGTCGGGCGTTCAGATTGTCGAAGAAATGGTTAATATGATTGTGTCACAGCGCGCCTACGAATCAAACGCCAAAGCTGTCACGACTTCCGATTCAATGTTGGAAACTGCCAACGGCTTGAAACGTTAATTAGAGCGATAGATCGATAGATCGCTAGTTTATGATGATGAAAAAATTTTTATTGACGCTGATATTGTTGCTGATTTTTTCGCCTGCAGTTTTCGCCAAACAAATTTTGTCGGGAACGCAAATTGAAACTCTTGCGTTGGCGGAAATTGAGGCGGCACTCGACGAACGCGGCGAATTTCGACGACGCGAAATTAATTTGGCTAAAAATTTACCAAACGTGACGTTGCCCGAAGGCGTCATCGACGTAAAAATTTTGTTGCCGTCAACGTCTATAAATTATTCCGGCGGCACTCCGATTAAGGCGCGAATTTTCATAAACGGCAAGCCATATCGCGACGTAACCTTCATGGCGTCGATAAAAATTTTTGACTTGGCATTGGTTGCAACTCACGATTTGCGAATTGAAATACCTGTCACTGCTGCAGATTTCAGGCTTGATGAAATTGCTGTGGACGGTCGAACGGAATATCTCAAAGACCCTGCCGAAGTCGTCGGACTTGTGCCGCACAGATTTATTCGCGCAGGTTCGCCCGTCACGATAAATTATTTTCAGCAACCTATGGCTGTCGACAGCGGAAGCATTGTTAAAATAATTTTTCGGCAAAACGGCTTGCAGGTTGCGGCAAAAGGCGTTGCGATGATGCGCGGAAGAATCGGGCAGATTATCAAAGTCAGAAATGAAACTTCACAAAAAATTTTATCTGCGCGGATTATCGACGCCCAAACGGTTGAAGTTGTTTCCTAAAAGCTAAAAGCTAAACGCTAACATGGTGGTGATTCTATGTGGAAAAAAATTTTTGCCGCATTGTTGACGGCAACTTTTATTTTGACGGCGTTTTCTGCGGGCGAGGCAAAATCCCTTTGGCGCGACAGAAGTCACAGCATTTTTGCGGACAAAAAGGCGCGTAACGTCGGCGACATTTTAACGATTGTCA
>JAFSXD010000080.1 GCA_017444245.1 Selenomonadaceae bacterium
AAAATTTTCTTGAGCCTTTCAATTTCTTTGTCGTGACGAATCAGCGCGGACTTGATACGCCGTTTGTCGTCGTCGCTGAACTCTTCTTTTGAAAGCGCGGCTTGAATTTTTTCCCTTCGCGCAGAAACTTCAGCAAGTTCAATTTCAAGCACGGGCTTTTTTTGAAAAACGTCCCCGTAAATAGCTACGATTAATTCACGAATTTCTTGATAAAAATTTTCTTCGCCGGAAATTTCTCCAACGGTCTTTGCAACGTCCAACAAAATTTCGTAAGGATTTTTTGAAAGGCTTATGTCATCGCGAATTTGTTTGCGGAGATTTTGCAACGTCCCTAAAGATTTTTTTTCAGCCATGAGATTTTCTCCACTCGTTGAGATTTATGATTCGTTGATTGCTTGAGCCGCGAAAATCCAACTCTAAATCTCTAAGTGCCAAAATAAATTCTCCGTCAACCAACACGTCAACGAATTTCAATAACTCATGGGCGGCGGGCGGAACTTCTTCAAATTTAAATCCCGTGTAACACCAGACGTTCAAGCCCATTTCTTTCGTCGCTCTCGCAATTTCGATAGCGGGCGGGATTTGCAAAAGTGGTTCGCCGCCCGTCAAAGTAATTCCGGAAAGCAACGGATTTTTTTTTATATCGTCAATAATTTCTGCCGTGTCAAAAATTTTGCCGCCGTCAAGGGCATGAGTGGCGGGATTTTGGCAACCGGGACAATGGCGATTACAGCCTTGCATAAAAATTGCGTAGCGGATACCGTCGCCGTCCACGATTGATTCAGGCACAATGCCCGCTATACGAATATCCAATCAATCACCTTCCATTAGATCGATAGATCGCTAGATCGCTAGATCGATAGAGCAAAAAGAAAACGACTTGCCGAAAATTTATCGACAAGTCGCCTTTACGCTCGTAGTTTTTTAGCGCGATTAATCTTTGGACAAATCTCCGCCGTCTTTCAACCACGACATCATTCCGCGCAGTTTCTCGCCAACTTTTTCAATGGGATGTTCTGCGTGAAGTCTGCGTTGTGCAAGGAAGTTTGCGCGACCTGCCGCACGATTTTCCACAAGCCATTTGTTGGCAAAAGTGCCGTCTTGAATTTCAGTAAGAGCCTTTTCCATAGCCTTCTTGACTTCGGGCGTGATAATCTTCGGACCTGTCGTATAATCGCCGAATTCCGCCGTATCGCTGATTGACTTGCGCATTTTTGCCATGCCGCCTTCATACATCAAGTCGACGATTAATTTCATTTCGTGGAAACATTCAAAGTAAGCAATTTCAGGTTGATAGCCCGCCGCGACCAAAACTTCAAAACCGTTTTGAATCAGATGTGTCACGCCGCCGCAAAGTACCGCCTGTTCGCCGAACAAATCAGTTTCAGTTTCTTCTTTGAACGTCGTTTGAATGACGCCTGCACGAGTGCCGCCAATGCCGCGAGCGTACGCAAGGGCAATGTCAAAACATTTGCCGGTAGCGTCTTGTTCAACTGCGAAAACGTCAGGAACGCCGCCGCCTTCAACGAAAGTTCTGCGGACGAGATGACCGGGACCTTTCGGCGCAACCATGAACACGTCAACATTTGCGGGCGGAATAATTTGTTTGAAGTGAATGTTAAATCCGTGAGCGAAGGCAAGCGCAGAACCGTCTTTGAGATTGGGCGCGATTTCATTTTTGTAAACGTCAGCTTGCTTTTCGTCGGGAATTAAAATCATCGTAATATCGGCAACTTTAACCGCATCAGCGACGGACAAGACTTTCAAGCCGGCTTTTTCCGCGACGGGTTTTGACTTAGAGCCTTCGTAGAGACCGACGACGACGTTAACGCCGCTTTCCTTGAGATTGAGCGCGTGCGCGTGTCCTTGACTGCCGTAACCGATAATCGCGACGGTTTTTCCGTTCATGACTTCCCAATTAACATCTTGATCGTAATAAGTTTTCGCCATCAAAAAATTCCTCCAAAAATTTTTTGCGTAAAAATTTTTACCGCAACATGATAGCACTTTAGAAATTAACTTTCAAGTTATAGTTCCGATAAAAAATGTTCATTCGACTTGCTAAAAAAATTTTTGTCGAAGTTCTATAAACTTCTCCGCCTTGAAAAAAATTTTTTCACGATTTATAATCCGATTATGAATGATAAAAGTTTTAGCAAATTCCTTTCGCTGATTCTGCGGCACAAACCGGAAACCGTTGGGATTAAATTGGACGGCAACGGTTGGGCGGACGTGGCGGAACTTCTGAAAGGCATAAATTCAAGCGGGCGTTCAATTAATTTTGCGACGCTGGAAAAAATTGTTCGCGAGAACGACAAGCAGAGATTTTCTTTCAACGAGGACAAAACAAAAATTCGCGCCAATCAAGGACACTCCGTCAAAGTTGACGTTGAGCTTGAGGAAAAAGTTCCGCCAAAATTTTTGTATCACGGCACGATTGAGCGCAACGCAAATTCTATCGCAATTCAAGGGCTCATCAAAGGTTCGCGGCTGTACGTTCACTTGTCCGCCGACGTTGAAACTGCGCAGAAAGTCGCCGCCCGCCGCAAAGGCAAACCGATTATCTACAAAATTTTTGCTCAAGCCATGCATGACGACGGCTACAAATTTTATCAATCAAAAAATGGCGTGTGGTTGACAGAAACCGTGCCGCCGAAATATTTTTGTCAGCTTCAAGCTTCAAGCTTTAAGCTTTAAGTTTTTTTGAATCAAAACAATTCCGCCTTTACGTTCAAAGCCGGTGTCCCACAGCTCCGCAAAATTTATCCAGCGAAAACTGCCGTACGTCGTCACTTTCACTTGAAAATTTTCTTCATCACAACCCGTCAACAAAAACCAATGCCAGACGTAAGTTTTCAATTCAGGATTTTTGTGCTCCAACGTCAAGCAAGGAATTAGCCAGCCGTCATTAATTTGCGCCAAAACTTTTTCCCACGCTACAGAAAAATTTTCCGTGCCTTCAATCGGCACAAAGTTTAATTCGACGTTGCACTTTGACAGAAATTTTTTGAATCCGTCAATGTACGTTTGCAATTTGTCAATTCCGCTACGATAAATATATACATTCTTGAAAGAAGTGGTACAAATTTATACAGTGATGTTCTCGCGATACATCTTCCTGTTTCACCGCGTCCGATTTTGCCGTAGCTACTCTCGTTTGATATACGCTCCACAGGCTTAAATTCCCTAGTAGCGATAGGTACATATCTGAAGTTTCTTCTTCGTGACTTTCTTCAGGTTTTATAATTTGCCAAATTTTTCGCGGCGTTCAAATCTCTGTCTATTCTCAAGCCACACTCAGCGCAAATATAAATTCTGTCCGATAATTTCAAATCCGTTTTGACATGACCACAGTGCGAACAAGTTTTGCTACTGGCATAAAACCTGCCGACTTCTACAAATTTTATTCCGTAAAATTCGCACTTGTATTTAATCTGCCTTTTGAATTCATAAAATTTTTGCTCTGATATTGCTCTTGATAAATGTCGATTTTTCATCATCCCGCGCACGTTTAAATTCTCCATCACTATCCGAAACGGCTTAGTTTTCACTATCTCGGTTGTCACTTGATGAAGATAATTATTTCTTATATCGGTTAATTTTTTGTGTGTCAAACGAATCAAGGCATTTTGGCGTTCAATGTTTTTGCATTCCTTGAGCGGTCTCTTCCATTGCGGACGATTTGATGAATCGCGTTTTTCAATGTTTCCTTCAAGTCGCCGTGAAAGTTTACGTTGCTGTCGACGTAACCGCTTTTTCAGCTGTTTCACTCGGCGCGTTTTGTTGATGTTTCCGTAAACCCTGCCTGTTGAAACGACTGCCAATTCTTTCACGCCTAAATCTATTCCGATACTCTCATCCGTCAATTCCGCCTTTTCAGGTTTAACTTCGTAACCGACCGACAAAAACCAATGCTTGCCGTCGTAACTGATTCGCGGATTTGAGTAATGTCCTTTGATTTTCGGCAATGGCTCTGATGTTTTCACATAGCCGAGTTTCTCGCCTTGAAATCCATTCGCTTTTCGTTTCAATGATTCGTAATTCACGTAAAAACTCCATTTACTTTTGTGACGCGATTTAAATTTTGGATAGCCTTTTTTGCCTTCGAAAAATTCATCACTCGCTTTAGCGGCATCCTTCACTGCTTGCTTCATTACGTTACTTGAAACTTCGCTCAGCCATTTATGCGTTGTCCTCTTCAAAACGTTGTTTATGTACTTGCGAATTTTCCCTTCGCTTATGGATTTAGTTTCACTCTTGCCATTGAGAAATTCTTGATACACTCTCCGATTTTCCGATAAAAAATAATTGTACGCCCACCTTGCTGATCCTACCGATTTTCTGAACAAAACTTCTTGCTCAACCGTCGGCAACAACCTGATTTTCACTGCTCTCAACATCTTCATCACCTCCTGCTATTAATTATAATGCTAGCAATTTAATTCGTCAAGTATTTATTGACTATTTATAATGCTGTCAGTATAATTAAATGAAGGAGTTGGTTATTATGATTAAAGTTAATTCAAAAATTGCCGCTACCAATCGTTATAACGATAAAACATATGACCGTTTAGCTATACGTATCAAAAAAGGATTACGTGAAAAATATAAACAAGCCGCAAAGACACACGGACTTAGCCTTGCTAAACTTGTAACTACGGCTATTGATGAATTTTTAGAAAATCACAAGGATAAAATTAGCAAATAAAATGTACCTCACTATATCCACTATTCTGTCAAGTTTGTATATGTTTATCTTGTTCACGGCGATTCGCAAGGTCGCCGCAGTTCTCTGATGAACTTCTGAATATTTCTATTCAGCGCAGACTATTTCTTCAACCCGAAGGTTGCAACATTTTTCTCCCGCCCTAAGCTTGCGGTTTTACTTCCCCTCAAGGGAATAGTCGTTGAAGGTCTTCCTTAGCTTTCGCCTTAGGACTTTCCCTGCTAAACTCCCATTGTCTTCAGCGTTTAGGACTAACGTTTTCGGTGTGTCACGCTTTGCCTTTCACCGTCACTGATTAGCTTTCATTTAACCTTGCGCCATCTCCGAAATTTTTTCTGCTTTCGCGACTTTCACGCCTGCCGTTTCTGGCTACGTTGTAGTTTTCGGAGCTTTAGGATTTCAAAGCAATTAATGTTGAGTTTGCACCTCTTTCGAGATACAAAGGGTATTCTGTTTTAAATCTATACTCTTGCTTATATTTTTGCAACTTTGTTTAGATTTTTATAAACAGTTCTGTTGCCCATCATTCGCGGATGCAAGTACGGCGTCATAATCTCCGTGAACTGCCGATAATTTTTGTACGAAATATTTTTCACGTCGTACGGATAAAGCCCGCGCAGATTTTTGTACAGCTCAAAATAAATGCAACAATCGCACGCCGTGACAGCCGCACAACCGCCCCTGCGCATAATATATCTGTCAAGCTTGTGCTGATCTCCGCCAAAATCATTTTCGACGTTGAAGTAAGGAAGTTCCTTTCGCATGGAAATTTTTTCACCTTCAATTTTTTTTTCATTCTACCATAAATCAAAACGTTCAGCTAGAATTTGTTTCTACTAACGATCCATCGATCCAACGATCTATCGATCCAACCTCTGCCACAATATTTTATGTTGCAAAATGAATAAACTGTGATAAAATACTTTCGCTAAAATAGACGGATTTGTAGGTAACCGTCAAAAAATTTTCGTAGCCTTAACGAAAGGAGAACTTTATTGAATGTTTGATTGGCTTAATATTTTCAACATTTTTGGCGGCTCGCGTGATATGGGAATAGATCTTGGAACAGCAAATACTTTGGTACATGTGAAAGGCAGAGGGATTGTCCTTCGTGAACCTTCTGTCGTTGCAATAAAACGTGACGGCGGCGAAGTCCTCGCTGTCGGCGAAGAGGCAAAACAAATGATTGGGCGCACGCCGGGAAACATAGTCGCGATTAGACCGATGAAAGACGGCGTCATTGCGGATTTTGACGTTACTCAATCAATGTTGCAATACTTCATAAAAAAATCCACGAAGTCAACTTCATTTTCAAGACCGCGCGTAGTCGTTGGTGTTCCGTCGGGAGTTACCGAAGTCGAAAAGCGTGCGGTAATTGATGCGGCACAAAATGCCGGTGCTCGTGAAGCGTACTTGATTGAAGAGCCAATGGCGGCGGCTATCGGCGCGGGATTGCCCGTCGAAGAGGCTACAGGAAACATGGTCGTCGATATCGGCGGCGGCACAACCGAAATTGCCGTAATTTCTTTGGGCGGCATCGTTACCAGTCGTTCAATCCGAATCGGCGGCGACGAAATGGATTCTTCAATCGTTCAGCACATCAAACGAATTTACAATTTGATGATTGGCGAACGCACCGCAGAAGAAATTAAAATCAACATCGGTACGGCAATGGTCACTGAAAAAACAGATAAGTCAATGGAAATTCGCGGACGTGATTTGGTTACCGGACTGCCCAAAACTGTTACGGTTAAAGCTAGTGAAATTCGCGAAGCCCTTTCAGATCCAATTTACAAAATTGTTGACGCCGTTAAAGGGACGCTGGAGAAAACTCCGCCTGAACTTGCCGCTGACGTAATGGATCATGGAATTATGATGACGGGCGGCGGCGCACTCCTCGTGAATTTGGACAAACTCATTTCGCAGGATACGGGAATGCCGGTTATCATTGCGGACGATCCTTTAAGTTGTGTCGGCGAAGGCACGGGCAGAGCACTTGAAGATTTAAATTTGCTTAGCCGCGTCGTCATGACTTCAAAAAAAATACGAAATTAGTTGTGAGTAGTGAATAGTTTTTTCTAATCCCTATTCCCCAATCTCTAATCCCTAAACATGGAAAAAAAGTACAAAAAGAAAAAACCTAAGTCAACCAAAAAAATAATCGCCGTTATCGCAGTCTTTGCCGTGATGTTCTTCACAATATTTTTGGCGGAACGCGGAAAAATTCAAATGCCCTTCGTGGACAAAACTGTAATGGTGGTACTTTCGCCATTTCAGAATTTTTTTTCATGGGCAGGAAACCAAATTGCTTTCTTGCAACGCGGCATAACCGAGATTAAATATTTGCAGAAACAAAACAAGCAACTGCGTGAAGAAGTTGAACTTTTGCGCGCGCAAAATTTGACGGCGTCGGAATATGCGTCAGAAAATCAAAGACTGCGTGCACTTTTGGGATATAAGCAGGCGTCCGTTCAATTTGACTTGGTAGCGGCGGGCGTCATCGGGCGTGAGTCTATCACTTGGTCCAGCGTCATCATAATCAATCGCGGAACTTTGGACGGCGTCGCCAACAACATGGCAGTCGTCACGGAAATGGGGCTTGTAGGTCACGTGTTGGAGGCAAGCGCGAACACTTCAAAAGTCCAGCTGATTTTAGACCCGCGCTCTTCCGTCGGAACTTTGGTTCAACGCGCAGATTCACGAGTTGCGGGAATTGTCGAAGGCGATATAAATAATCCCACTCATCCGCGAATGGTTAACATTCCGAAAGATGCAAACGTTCAAGTTGAAGACGCGGTTGTAACTTCAGGATTCGGCGGCGTTTATCCTAAAGGAATCGTAGTCGGCAAGATAAAAGAGATTCACAACGACGAAGGCGGCTTGCTCAAGTACGGCGTCATTGAAACGAGCGTCAATTTTGAAAAACTTGAAGACGTTGCAGTTATCGTTGCATCGCGTGAAGCTCCGCCCGAACCGTTGCCGTCGATTTTGCAAACTCATGGCACGGAAACAGATCCGCATGAAACTGCTGAACAATTAAAGCATGCCCAAGAAAATTTGCAACAAGCTCAAGAAACCGTTCAGCAACGACAGCAGGAACAACTTCAGCAGGCGCAGGAGCAGTTGCAAAGACAATCGGGAGGCGAGACGCCGTGAAAGTCTTCGCCATGCTTGCCCTAATCGTAATTTCAATGTACGCCGCGCAGACTTCGCTTTTGACTTACTTGGATTACAACGGCGTCAGCGCAAATTTGATGTTGCTGTTGATTATGTCGGCGGGATTTCTGCGCGGGCATTATTTTGGCGTGGCACTGGGATTTTGCGTCGGACTTCTGCAAGATTTTACGTCGGGAGATTTTTTCGGCTGTACAACGTTTGCTTACATGACGGTCGGTTTTATCTTCGGAAAATTTTCTGAAAGCGTCGTCAAAGATCAATTCCTTTTGCCCGTGCTAAGTGCGCCAATAGCGGTGGCAATTTATTTTTTTGTCACGACAATTTTCATTTACATGCTCGGATATCCGATTTACATTTTGCATGTCGCACAGACGATCCTTAAGCCGCTAATTTTTTACCAGCTGATATTTTCCCTTCCCGTCCACAAAATTGTATACGACTTCGACAAATTCGTTAGAGAATCTTATTCGTAATTGGTTGCAACCTAAAAATTCATTTCAACGGCGTTTCATAAAAAATTGGACAAAGTAACAGACTTAAGATATAATTATCGGAAAATTCGATACGGGGAAATGTTTATGGATGTTGTGGCACTTGTCGGACCGAGCGGAACGGGAAAAAGTCATCGCGCATTGCAAGTCGCGCAGGAACATAACGCTGATGCAATTATTGACGACGGAATTTTAATCAAAGACGGACACATTGTCGCGGGCGAATCTGCCAAGACGGAAAAAAGTAAAATCATGGCAGTTCGGCGC
This sequence comes from Selenomonadaceae bacterium, assembly GCA_017444245.1. Taxonomy (GTDB): domain Bacteria; phylum Bacillota; class Negativicutes; order Selenomonadales; family Selenomonadaceae; genus Quinella. Next base: position 8,662 of record JAFSXD010000080.1, read on the forward strand.
GCAATTTTCGTTTTGCCGGGACATGCCGAAGAAGTTCGCGAAGCCATTCAAAAAATTCAGCCGCACAGAATTTTAATCATCGGCACTTCTGAAAACATGGTTCACAAAATCGCTCAAACTCTTAGACTTCCTTCGATTCAATTAATCGTGCGAATTGAAGACATCGCCTCGCGTGCAGAAATTGATTTGGCGCGCTATCATCGAATCAAGGAAGGCAAACATATAATTCCCGTCCCTACCATTGAATTGAAACCGCATTTCTCCGGCTACTTAATCGATCCGTTGCAGTCGTTGTTCAAGCGTTCACGAGTTCGGCGGCGCAAACTTGGTGAAAAATCTATCGTTCGTCCCGTCTTCAGTTACTACGGAAAATTAATCATCGACGACAGCGTTATTGTCGAAGTCGTCAAAAAAGTTGTGAGCGCGAAAGAATTTATCAAGAGCGTAAAAAAAATTACGGTGGATCATCTCTTCAAGGGCGAAGACGACAGAGGTTTACAAATTACCTGCGAAGTAGTTTTGAATTACGGCAATCACATTCCGACGCTTGTCGAGCAAACTCAAAATAATGTTCGCGAAGCCGTCGAATACACTACGGGAATGATCATCCATTCGATTAATATCGTCGTTAGAGCTCTTTACGTTGGCTAGCGTGAAGGTACTCCAAATCTGCGCGGAGTTGTGCTTTAAGTTCGTCGATTGAAGAAAAAATTTTTTCATCACGAATTTTTTCAACGAAACTGACGGAAATATTTTCGCCGTAAATGTCGCCGCTGAAATTGTCGATAAAAACTTCCAGCCGACGCTTGGCAACTTTGAACGTGGGATTGTCGCCGATATTCGCGATGCCGTCAAAAATTTTCTCATGCAATTTCACGCGAACGATATAAACGCCGTTGGGCAGCATTGAGTGAGCGTCATCAATTTCTAAATTCGCCGTAGGAAAACCGAGTTTCCTGCCGCGCTTGTCGCCGTTGACGACTTGCGAAGTGTACGTAAATTCCCGCCCCAACAATTCATTTGCCGCGCTAAGATCGCCCGCCGCGATTAAGGCGCGAATTTTTGTGCTACTGACAGTTTTTTTCCCAACCGTCACCGCAGGACAAATTTCCGCCTTGAATCCGTAATTTTCTCCTTCACGAATGAGCATGCGCCCGTTGCCCCTGCCCAGCCGTCCAAAAGTGTAATTCGGTCCCGTGACGACGTACTTGGGAGAAATTTTTTCGTGAAGCATTTCTAAAAATTCTTCCGGAGATTTTTTGCTAAACTCCTTAGTAAACGGAATTTCAATCAGAAGTTGCACGCCCAGTGATTCAAAAATTTCTCGGCGCAAATTTTTACTGCCAACTGAAAGCGGCGCGGATTCGGGCGCAATGACGCTTAACGGATGATTTGAAAACGTTAAGACCATTGCAGTCCCGTTTATTTTTTTTGCAATTTCAACTGCGCGGCGAATTATGCTTGCGTGTCCGATGTGAACGCCGTCGAACATTCCAAGAGCGACAACCGGACAAGGATACTCCACGCGAATAAATTTTTTCAGTATTTCCATTTCAGCTTGAAGCTTAAAGCTTAAAGCTTAAAGCTCCTAATCCCTAGCTCCTAAATAATTTTTCACGAACTGTTGAGCCGTGCGCCCGTTCCTGCCGGAATGTGACATCTCCCAACGCAACCCCTCAATCCGCAAAGTTTCTTCGTCGAGTGCCACGCCATTTTTCTCAAGCATGCTCCGAATAATTTCAAGATATTCATTTTGCGAAGGCGGATAATAATGCACGATTAAACCAAAACGATCCGACAAAGAAATTGTTTCGTTTACGCTGTCGTCGCGGTAAAGTTCATCGTGTCCTTCCGTTCTGTCGCGCCACGTTTCACGAATCAAATGCCGCCTGTTGCTCGTCGCGTAAATCAAAACATTTTGCGGCAAAGATTCGACGCCGCCTTCAATCGACGACTTCAAATATTTATATTCCGATTCAGATTCTTCAAAAGACAAATCGTCCAAGAAAATTATAAAACGCTTGCCGGAAAAATTTCTAAGCGTTTCCATGAGTTGCGGCAAAAATTTTAATTGTGGTTTCGTAATTTGCACAAGGCGAAGACCGCGCGAATAATTTTCGTTAACGAGAGCTTTCACGCTTGAAGATTTTCCCGTACCGCGCGCGCCAACCAGCAACACGTTATTTGCGGGCTTGCGTTCGATAAAGGCGTTTGTGTTTTTCGTCAGCAATTCTTTTTGGTGTTGGTAGCCAATTAAATCTTCAAGACGAATCTTTTCAAAAAATTTTATGCCGACGAGAATATTTTTTGTTTCATCGAAACGAAACGCGCGATACTCCGCAATGTCGCCGTAACCGTACTTCCGATAATGTTCGATAAAAATTTCCGCGATTGTCGCCGCGTCTTTGCTCGAAAGATTTTTAAGTTTGCCTTGCAATTCGTTAAACGCCTCTGATTTTATCGGAACGGTCGGCTTGTAGTCGTACCAGAAGGACTGTTTCGACGGTTCATCATTGAAGATATAAAACAGATTTTCTAAATCCTGCTGAAAAACTTTCAACAAACTTTCGCCGATTTCTCCGCCGGTACGCTCAATCGTTTTTGAAACCAAATTCGGTTCGTGCGCCAACTTATAAATCGCGTAGCTGCGCAAAAGATCGCCGCCAAGTCCGATATTCTCCGCCACTTCAAGCAAATTTTCTTTTGACTTGGCAACTTCGCTGTCATCATCGCTGGAGAAGAAAGAAAAAATTTCGTCGTCAAAAAAATTTTTGCAACTGTATAAGTTCAGCACGGTTATACTCCTTTCAAAAAATTTTTTACGCATTATAGCACAGAAAAATTTTGTTGACAAAAAAAGCCGCCCGTAAGCGGCAACACTTTCACAGAAAATTTTTCCGAATTATTTTTTTGCCTTGCGTTCGCAAACTTGATTGCCTACGGTGCAACTTGTCTTGCAAGCAGATTGACATGACGCTTGGCATTCGCCGCAACCGCCGTTCTTCAAAGTTTTTTGCAAATCGGATTTGTTGACGGTTTTAATGTGTTTCACTATGACCACTCCCAAAAAAAATTTCGCAAAAATTATATCACAGTCAACGCGATTAGAAAAGAAAAAATTATTCCAAGCTTTAAGCTTTAAGCTTTAAGCTTCAAGTTTTAAGCTCTCAACGGTATAACCATTTCAACGCCGTCCGAATTTTTAAAAACGTCCGCCCGCACGTCAAAAATTTTTTCAACAGTCGCCGCAGTCAAAATTTTTTTCGGCTCGCCCGTCGCAAAAATTTCTCCGCCCTTAACAACAACAACTTCGTCCGAATAAATCCGCGCGTGGTTGATATCGTGCAACACCATGACAATCGTCATACCAAAATTTTTGTTGACGTGGCTGATAATTTCCATAACGTCAAGCTGATGCGCAATGTCAAGGTAAGTCGTCGGCTCGTCAAGCAACAAAATTTTCGGCTGTTGTGCAAGCGTCATAGCAAGCCACGCCCGTTGACGTTCGCCGCCGGAAAGTGACGCAACCTGCCTGTCCTCAAAATTTTTTAACTTCGTCACATCCAACGCCCAATCAACTGCGCGGGTATCTTCAGCCGTCGTGCCGCCAAAAAATTTTCTGTGCGGAAACCTGCCGAAACTTGCCAGCTGCCGAACAGTCGTATCCTGCGGCGCGTCTTTCTCCTGCGGCAAAATCGCAATGACTTGAGAAACTTTTTTCCGCCCCAACTCGCGAATATCTCCGCCGTCCAAAGTCACGCGCCCGGAAAAATTTTCGTTCAGCAAGCACAAAACTTTCAACAACGTTGACTTGCCCGCGCCGTTCGGTCCGATTATCGCCGTGCGTTTTTTTTTCGGAAAATTGCATGTGACGCCGCGCAAAATTTCTTTTTCTCCGAACTTCACGCAAATATTTTCAACCGAAAGATTCATGCCAAAAATTATATCTTCGACGGAAAAATTTGTCCACGAAAAATTTGTCTATGAAAAATTTTTGACTTGCACAATATCCATAGTGAATTTATAATGAAAAGAAAATTTAGGAAGTGATTCCGTTGATTACGTCAAGAGAAAAATTAAAATCTGCAAAAAGAATTGTCGTAAAAGTTGGAACAAGCACGCTGTCGCATGGTGAACACGGAAAATTCAAATTGAATTTGTATCGAATCGAACACTTGATAAGAGAATTGACGGATTTGCACAACGAAGGTCGAGAAATAATTTTGGTAACGTCGGGAGCAATCGCGGCGGGAATCGGAAAATTGGGTTTGAATGAAAAGCCGCAGACAATTCCCGAAAATCAAGCGTTGGCGGCGATTGGTCAAGGCGTGTTGATGCACATTTACGAAAAATTTTTCGCCGAGTACGGGCAGACAATGGCGCAATTACTTTTAACGAAAAGTATTGCATTCGACGAACACGCCAGAGAAAATTCCCGCAACTCTTTGATGACGCTCCTAAAAATGGATGTTATCCCCGTGATAAATGAAAATGACGCTGTCGCTACGGACGAAATCAGAATCGGTGACAACGACAATTTGTCGGCGATGGTCGCTGAATTGATTGGCGCGGAAGTTTTGATAATTCTCACGGACATTGACGGATTGTACAACGGAAATCCTAAAGTTGACGCGAACGCAAAATTAATTCATGAAGTCACGGAAATTAATTCGGAAATTGAAAAAATGGCGGGCGGAGTCGGTACAAAACTTGGAACGGGCGGAATGTTCACGAAGATTCAAGCCGCAAAAATCGCCGTCGCGAACGGAATTGACATGTTGATTGTCAACGGCGGCGAAGTTGGAAACTTACGACGGGCATTGAACGGCGAACAAGTCGGAACAATTTTTTCAAAAGCTTGAAGCTTAAAGCTGAAAGCTGAAAAGGAGTAGAAGAAATGTTTATGAAAGAAATTTTAGCAAGTCAAGCAATAGCGGCAAAGTCGGCGTCAAGAATATTGGCGGGCTTTTCCACCGAACAACGCAACGACGCTTTGTTGGCAATGGCTGACGCAATCGAAAAACGTCAAGCCGAAATTCTTGACGCAAATCAAGAAGACGTTCAAGCGGCAATGGAAAAAGGCACGCGAAAAAATATGATTGACCGCTTGAAATTAAATCCTGAAAGAATTGCGGCGATGGCTGAAGGCATTCGGCAGACGGTGAAGTTGCCCGATCCCATTGGCGTGGAAGATTTTCATGTTACGCGTCCCAACGGTTTAAAAATTCGTCGTGTACGTGTTCCCTTCGGCGTCGTGGGAATAATTTACGAGGCGCGCCCCAACGTGACGGTTGATGCGGCGGCACTTTGTCTGAAGTCCGGCAACGCTTGCCTTCTGCGCGGCGGCTCTGAAGCAATTCGCACGAACAAAGTTTTGACGGACATTTTGATTGACGCGGCAACGTCGAAGGGCGTACCCGAGCACGCGATAGAATTTGTCGCAATTACCGACCGTGACGCCGTCGTTGCGATGTGTCGTCTTCGCAAATTGGTTGATGTGATAATCCCACGCGGCGGCGCAGGTTTAATCGCGCGCGTTGTTGAGCACTCCAACGTTCCGGTAATTGAAACGGGTACGGGCGTTTGCCACATTTACGTTGACAAGGCGGCGAATTTTGAAATTGCATTGCCCGTTGTGTTGACTGCAAAAATTTCCCGCCCTTCCGTCTGCAACGCTATGGAAACTCTTCTGGTTCACAAAGATATTGCGGCGGACTTCCTTCCGAAAATTTCCAAGCTCATGGAAGAAAATAAAGTTGAACTGCGCGGCGACGAAACAAGCAGAAAAATTTGTCCTGAAATGAATGTTGCGACGGAAGAAGATTGGTGCACGGAGTACAACGATTTAATTTTGTCCGTGAAAGTTGTAAACGACCTTGACGAGGCGATTGCGCACATCAACAAGTACAACACGGAGCATTCAGACGCGATTATTACCGAAGACGCGGACGCGGCGAAAAAATTCCAAACGCTGGTTGATGCGGCGGCTGTCTACGTCAACACTTCGACGCGTTTCACTGACGGCTTTGAATTTGGATTCGGCGCGGAAATTGGTATCAGCACTCAAAAACTTCACGCGCGCGGACCTATGGGGCTTGAGGCTCTCACGACGATGAAATATTTGGTGGACGGCTACGGACAAACGCGCTAAAAATTACAAGCTACAAGCTACAAGCTACAAGCTACAAGCTAGCAAAGGGTGCTGAACATGAATGAAGACGATCTACGTTCAGAAATTAATCGAATGTACACAGAGGCGGACGAATTAGAATCACGTGCGAAAGAAAATCACGCGCTTGCTCAAAAAATTTTCCGGCAATTAGAAGAAACGTCGTCCGCTGAAATGTCTGCGCAAGAAATTTTCGATTTAACTTTTTTGGCGTGCGATGCAGACGTTGAGTCAATAAAATTTGAAATGCAAGCGGCGAAGTTGCACGAAAAAATTTTTAAGCTGGAAGTGGAATTTTACGACTTGAAGAAGTTGCCGCCGATTGGAAAAGAATTTAAACACTCGGGCGGCGTTTCGTCGTGGGAAATGCAAGAGTTCTGGAACAAGAAAGATAAAATTGATTTGCGGGATAATTTATTCAAGGCGCACAACGGCAACGTTGAGGCGATGAGAAATTTGGGCGATTGTTTTTACTTCGGACGTGGCACTTTCACAAATTTGGACAGGGCGCGTTACTGGTACGAACGGGCGGCGGCGCGTGGCGATGACTTTGCGAAAACAAAATTGGAAGATTCATATGGAGTTGATACTTCGCCTTCGCCGTTTCCGCAGTTTGATCCTTCGTCAGCAGATTTGCCCGCGTTCGATTACACTCCGCCAAAAAAAACTCAACCTTTACAAAAAAAATCTGCCAAGAAAAAAAAGTCGTCGACTTCTTCGGTGTTCAGTTCAAAGAAAAAAAAGCCACGCTACGACGGAAATTTCGGCGAAGTTGATCCGGTATTGGCGGATTTATACAACAGCGAAGATTACGGTCGTGAAGACCACACGGTTGTATTTGGCGACGAAAATTATAATGCCGATAAATACAAAAGCAGTTCCGATACTTACCGTAAACCTAAACGCAGTAAATATTTTGGCGGAAATAACGGCGACGATGACGACTTTGACGGCGGCGGCGGCGGTGACGGCGGTTGAAAAAATTTTTTGGCTACGTGCGGACGCTGAAAAATTATTGGCGATATCCTAAGGGGCGGCATGACATTTTAGATTTTCTCCGCGCAGTCTTGCTGATTGGTGCGTTGAGTTTGATTTTGATTTTGGCGTTGAGGTGGTTAATTTGAAAATTGGCGTAATGGGCGGCACGTTTGATCCGATACACTTGGGGCATTTGGCAACGGCTGAATCGGTAAGAGAAATTTTTCAGCTGGACGAAATTTTATTTATCCCTGCCGCCCGTCCGCCGCACAAAGCGGAAAAAAATGTTACGCCGGAATTGCATAGATTGATGATGACTTTTTTGGCTACGAAGTCCAACGAAAAATTTCAAGTGTCGCCAATGGAAATTCTGCGCGAAGGATTGTCCTACACGGTTGAGACTGTCAACGAATTGCACAAAAAATTTGGAGCGTCGACGGAATTATTTTTCATAATCGGCGCGGATTCTTTGCGTGATTTGCCGACGTGGTATCAGTCAAAAGAACTTGTCAAGCAATGTCATTTCATTGCAACGACGCGCCCAAATGTTGAAGTGGATTTCGCGTCGCTGAAAAAATTTTTCGGCAAACGCGGCGCACAAAAAATTCACCAAGTCACGACGCCCGGGATTGAAATTTCTTCCACAGAAATTAGGCGGCGCGTCAAGGCGGGCTTGTCGATAAAATACCTCGTCCCCGAAGTAGTCGAAGAGTACATCACTAAGGAGAATTTGTACAAAACAATTTGAGTTGAAGGAGTGTTGTTTGTGTCAAAAATTTTTGTGGCGTTTCGCGCGGGTAAAGATTATGGAGTAACCCGTTCAGTCTTGCCGCCTTTCTATGAAGGGTTTCTTACTGCGTTGCAAGCTTGCGGGCACGAACTAGCTGTAATCCCGCATAATATCTCAGCCCTAGAGTGGGGGGGGGCACAGCATGATATTGCAACGCGGCTTACACAGTTTAACCCCGATTTGTGCATACTTTTCAACAATGCTTTCTTCGACATTAGCGAAATTGTAAGCTGTCCTATTTTGGTTGTTTCGGCTGATTCTATTCTGTACTTCTCCAACAAAACTTCTATCAAAAATAATCCGTCGCGATATTTTTTCTTCGTCGACAAGAGCACGGCGGAAGTTCTGATTAAAAATTTCGGCGTGGAGGAGACGCACATAACCGATTATATTCCGTTCTCAATCATTCAGCCAGAGAAAAGACCGCTCGAACAAAATATCGTTTTCATCGGTGGTCAATTCGGAGTTAAACCCATAAGTCCAACAAATTATTTCATGAACGAGAAGCCGACAGCCGAACAACGCGCAGAATTTTTGAACGCGCTGGATTATTTGAAGGAGAATCCGTTTGTTGAACCGCAAGAATTTATTTCGAAGAAAATTATCACGTCAGAACTCGTGGCAAAATATTTTAACATTCCACATTTCATTATGGAACTTAGCGTCGAAAAAAGAGTTCAGGTTTTGTCGGCAGTTGCGGATTTGGGATTCACACTTTACGGTTCAGATGAGTGGGAGCGGCATTACCTGCACAGTTCGAAATTGACACTGTCCTATTCGCACAAACGAGTTTTCACCGTCGCTGAAAATGCCGCCGCCTACAATTCGTCGAAGATTGGAATTAGCGTCGGACACCTGCAAGCGGTTTACGGTTTTCCTTGGAGAATTTTGGACATCATGCGGAGCAATGCTTGTCTCGTGTCGGATTACCATAAGGACTTTGATAAATTTTTCCCTGAAGATTTGTTTCCGGTGTACGAAGACGAATACGAGGCACGCGAAATTTGCAAAGAATTG
>JAFSXD010000081.1 GCA_017444245.1 Selenomonadaceae bacterium
ACGCTTCTGATTCGGCGGCGAATGTTTTGTAAATTTGCCATTTACCACACCGCCTAACTTTCCGTCTTGTAATTGATTGTGTCCTTGAACTCTTTGATAGCCGCTGAAATTTCCGCCTCAAGTTTATCGTCAAGCTTTTTCTGTTCAGCGATTTTCTTTCCAATTTCCGGATGACGGCTGTGCATGAATTTAATGAAGTCCGCGTGGAAAGTGACAACTTTGTTAACGGGAATGTCAGTCAAAAATCCTCTAACTGCAGTGAAAATCGTCAAGACTTGATCTTCAACGGGGAGCGGCGCGTATTGAGATTGTTTCAACGTTTCAACCATGCGTGCGCCCCTGTCAAGTTGAGCTTTAGTCGCTTTGTCGAGGTCTGAACCGAATTGCGCAAACGCGGCAAGTTCACGATACTGGGCAAGGTCAAGGCGCATCGTTCCTGCAACTTGTTTCATTGCCTTAATCTGCGCGGAGCCGCCGACACGCGAAACTGAAAGACCAACGCTGATAGCGGGACGTATGCCGGAATAAAAAGAGTCCGTCTCCAACATAATCTGTCCGTCAGTGATTGAAATGACGTTTGTCGGAATGTACGCCGAAACGTCGCCGGCTTGAGTTTCGATAATCGGCAACGCGGTAATTGATCCTGCGCCGAGTTCATCGCTCAATTTGGCGGCGCGTTCCAAAAGTCTGGAGTGCAAATAAAAAACGTCGCCGGGATAAGCTTCACGACCGGGCGGACGGCGCAACAAAAGTGACATTGCGCGATAAGCCGCCGCGTGTTTCGTCAAGTCGTCGTAAATGCAAAGGCAGTGCCCATGCTTTTCGTGCATGAAATATTCCGCCATTGCAACGCCGGAATACGGAGCAAGGTACTGCAACGGAGCAGAATCAGCCGCCGTCGCCGCAACTACGATTGAATATTCCATCGCGCCATGATCTTCCAAAGTTTTCACGACGCGCGCAACCGTCGACGCTTTTTGTCCAATCGCCACGTAAACGCAAATACAATTCTGTCCTTTTTGATTGATGATCGTATCAATCGCGATTGCAGATTTTCCAATTCCTCTGTCGCCGATAATCAATTCGCGTTGCCCGCGCCCAATCGGAACGAGTGCGTCGATAGCCTTCAAGCCGGTTTGCAACGGCTCATGAACAGATTTTCTGTCAGCGATGCCTGGTGCTTTGAACTCAACCGGTCTTGTGCTTGTCGTCTGAATCGGACCTTTGCCGTCGATTGGTCTGCCGAGTGCGTCGACAACGCGTCCGATCATGTTTTCGCCAACGGGAACTTGCATGATTTTTGCCGTGCGTTTAACCGTTGTACCTTCCTTAATTTCTTCGTCACGCCCGAGAATAACCGCGCCGACGTTGTCCTGCTCAAGATTCAAGACCAATCCGAAAATATCGTTGCCAAAGTCCAAAAGTTCACCTGACATGGCTTTTTCCAGTCCGTGAATGTGCGCGATGCCGTCGCCGACTTCGATAACCGTACCGACTTCGTCAACGTTCAAATCGACGTTGTAATTTTTTATTTGATCTTTGATAATCGCAGTAATTTCGTCAGGATTTATTTTCATATTTTTGGCTTCACCTTCCTTTAGCTTGTAGCTGGTAGCTTGTAGCTGGTAGAATTTCCCTAGCTCCAGCCCCTATTTGTAACTAACTTCATAATCCAAGTCGAGAAATTTTAAGCCGAACTCCCAAATTTCTTTCGCAGGTTTAAAACCGTCCACAGGATGCATGCCCGTGCCTTCGCCGTTGCTGAACCAAATCAAACCGTCATTTTCCCAAAAAGAATATGGAATTTTTTCATGGTAGTTGGCACGATAAACGCTTACCGTCACGTCGAACGCGCGATCGTTGCGATATTTCGTCTTGTTCACGAAAGTTTCAGTGTCGACGTAGTAGCTGTAGCCGTCATTCGCGCAAACAAAAATTTCCCGCGCAGAAACGTTTTGCGAAAAAATTAATGTAACCATGAACGCCGTGATAAAAATTTTCTTCAGCATAAAATTTCACCAACTTACTCAATCGCCGGACAACGTGGCACGCAGAGATTGCAACCTGCCGGACGCTGAACCGTCAATGCGCTTGTCGCCGATTCGTACGATGACGCCGCCCAAAATTGACTTATCTTCGTGCTTACGAATTTTAATTTTTTTGTGCGTCACTGCGGCAAGTTTCATTCCCAACTTTGTTTCTTGTGCACGAGTGAGCGGAAACGCCGTCGTCACGTCCGCGATTAAAATTCCCTGCGCCTCATTCTTCAAACCGCTGAAAATTTCGTAAATCTCATTGAAAATTCCAATTCGACTTTTGTCAGTGAGCAACAACAAAAAATTCATAACCGTGTTGGAAACTTCGCCTTGAACGGCTTTAATCAGCAAATCTTTCTTTGCCTTGTGCGGCACGAGAGGATTTTTGAAAAAACTTACCGCCTCCGGCAAACTGAAAACGTCGTCGCGGACAAGTGCCAAATCTTTGTCGTACTCGTCAAGACGCTTTTCCTCTTGCGCAAGTTCAAAAATCGCGCGCGCGTACTTGTTGGCAAGCTGAATATTTAACATTAGCCCGCCCCCTTACTTCACGTCTTCAAACATATTGGCATTGAGTCCGGCGATAAAATCATCAACGAGCTTGTCATTTTCTTTTGAGGAAAGATTTTTCGCGACAATTTTTTCTGCCGCCTGCAAGCTAAGCGTAACGATCTCCGCTTTCATTTCTTCAAAGGCGCGATTGCGTTCGTTTTGAATTTCGGCTTGCGCATTTTGTTTCATGCGTTCAATTTCGCGTTTGGTTTCGGCAACGAGTGCGTCGCGTTCTTGACGGGCAGTAAGTTCTGCGCGGTCAACAATTTCTTGAGCGCGTTTATTGGCATCGGCAAGCTGATTTTTGTATTGCGCCAAAGTTTGTTCAGCGGCTTTTCTGTCGGCGGCGGCTTTGTCGAGTGAGTCTTGAATTTTATCGGAACGCTGTTTCAGCATTTTCGCAACGGGTTCATAAGCCAATGCGCGAAGAATCGCAACGAGAATTAAAAAGTTGAGTACCTGCGCGATTATCGTTGCGTTAATTTCAATCAACCAAATTCACCTCTTTCAAGACTTTGCAGATTTAAAATTTCAATTCACCGTCGCCGCCCATTAATTTTGTCATTTCTTCGACTTTATCGAGCGGAAACGGCGGAAACGCCAAAGGCTTCATTGCCAACGACATTAACTTTAAGGGATTGTCATCAGCGGCGATTCTGTTTGAATGAAATGTGCCGCAAATTTTACAACGGTGGATAATTGCCCATTCACCATTTTTGCGAATCCACACTGCAACGGGTTCCATGATTCCGCCGCAGTCTGATTGTCTGTCGCCCGGTTCGTTGTCGACGTGTTGACTTGTCAAACAGTACGGGCAATGGTTGCGATGATTTGTTCCCGCGCCTGTCTCAACAACGATTCTGCCGCAATTTTTACATTTAAACGGTTCGTCGCATGAAAATTTTTTGTAATATTCTTTGGCAAAAAGTTTGCGTTTATTTTCTCTGTTCATTGTCTGACCTCCAAAAAATTTTTTATGGAGGCTTGAAATTGTAAGCAAACCTCCCGATTAGCTTACAATCTCCAATGAATTATTTTTCAAAAGTCATTCTCCTAACTTAGCCGATAAGCGGGTTGGCGTAAAGCATGATGAGTGCGATAACCGCCGCGATAATCGCCATTGCCTCAATCAAGCCGACGGAAATAAGCGTGTTCG
>JAFSXD010000082.1 GCA_017444245.1 Selenomonadaceae bacterium
GCTGACTACCGGTGGCTAGCCGGAAAGTAACGACTGTGGAGTGTTACACAAACGTCGGTAGCTTTAGCGAAGACGGACACGTTGAAACAGTAAGACAGAACCGCGAGGTCTGTCCAATTCATCTTGACATAGACACAAAGGTCGCTTGTCTATATGTGACTATGTTTTAAGTAGCAGCTTTTGATTATGGTACAGAAAATTTTTGACACATTTCTGCGAAAGGACGGGCGACTAAATCGTTGGCGGTACTTTAAGCGGGTCTTCTCTATAGGGTTAGTGTTTTCTTTGCTGATGACGCTGGCAGACAATTTTTTCTCTGACAGTGCGGGAAATATTTCAAGTTTCTCAAGTCTTGGCGGATACCTAATCGCGTTTTTGATTTTATGCACCGCTTATGCTTATGTTGTCTATTGTCTGGATGTGCGACGCCTTCACGACTTGGGCAAATCAAATACGCTTGCGCTTGTGCGGTTTGCGCTAAATGTTATCGCAGTTCCCGTCGTAATTTTTGAAAGCCTTTTCCAATACGATACGTTGAGCAACATTCTCTTGGTTGTCGGTGTACTGATCGGGCTTTACTTGATTTTCAAGCGCGGGACAGTCGGCGCGAATCAGTACGGCGAAGACCCGCTGACTTAGGGTATCACGAAATTTTTTTCTTGACGTGGGTAAATTTCTATGCTAACATTGCCCTTGTTGGTAAGCGCGGCGCCTTCGTCAAGTGGTTAAGACACCGCCCTCTCACGGCGGGTTCAAGGGTTCGAATCCCTTAGGCGTCACTAAAAATTTTAGATGTATGGCGTTGCTGTTTAATCGGCGGCGTCATTTTCAGTTTAAAGCAAAAACTTTTTCCGCGTCAAAAAAATTTTTACGGGAGGAATTAGATGAAGGCAGAAGAGATAAGCCTAGCCCAATTTATTGGCGAGAAAGCTAAATTTATCATTCCGGTTTATCAGCGGAATTACGACTGGAAGAAAAGTAATTGTCAAAGATTGTTCGACGACATGAAAAATATAGTAAAAAACGGTAAGCCGCATTTTCTCGGTACAATCGTTTATCAAGCAATCAATAACGGGTATTCTAGTGAATACATCATTATCGACGGACAACAACGCATTACCAGCGTAATTTTGTTGGCAAAGGTACTTTGCGAAGTTATCGGCGACCCCGAAATTAAAGATACCCTCGTTTCAACTTTTATCAAGCATTCGGCGGGTGAGTTAAAAAATCAATTTAGGTTAAAACTTTCCGAATATGACACTGACGTTTTTCAAAAGTTAATGGCGAGTGAAAAATTTAATTCTGATGAATTCAACGCGACGGAAAAAAGTTCTGCGCTGTACGTAAATTACAAGTTTTTTATGGACGAACTTCGCAATGTAAATTACGATTTGGAAAAAATTTACAGGGCTTTAAGTCAATTTAAAGTTGTACGAATATGTCTTGACAAAGAGAATCCGCAAGAAATTTTTGAATCACTCAATTCTACGGGGCTGGATCTTTCAAATGCCGACTTGATTAGAAATTATTTGCTGATGGCACTTGATTACGAATCGCAGGAAAGATTGTACAAAAAATATTGGTTGAAGATAGAATTGTTGTTAAAATCTTCCGACGTCGTAGAAAATTTCATGGTGCAGTATTTGATTACAAAACGCAGATCTGATTCCATTGCGGACGAAAAAAAATCCCGTTTGTCAAAAAATAATCTTTATTACTCCTTCAAAAATTATTTCGCTGAAAATTACAAAAGAAATTCCAAAGACGAGGACGTAGAAAATTTTCTTGAAGACATGTACCGCTATGCTGAAATTTATCGGCGATTCATTTTCAGCGAAAGTACTGACTTCAAAAGTTTATCTCCGCTTGAAAAAAAATTTTACGAGCTGACTTTTTTGTTGGACGCGACCAATGCCCCAATTATTTTGATGTACCTTTATGACAGGTACGAAAGAAAAAATTTTGATGAGTCGACTTTCTTAAAGTGTGTCGAGGCTTTAATATCGTTGACGTTTCGCGCAAAAGTCTGTTCCTCCGGCGGAATAATATCTGCGCAGTTCGCCGGAAATGTCATTAACAAATTAGACAAAAACAGAACCGAAATTTTGGACGAGAATTTTTTTTGGCAAGTTTTGACTTTCGGTAAGGGAAAGTACGCTTTTCCGCGTGACGAAGAATTTAAGCAGGCACTGATCAACGAAAATTTGTACGCCAACCTTAAAAAGGACGTTTGTAAGTATTTTCTGTATTCGTTGGAAAAATTTAATGGCTCTGATAATTTGCCCGCGTATTCAAACACGGTCGTTGAACACATAATTCCGCAACGGCTCAATAAAGACTGGCGCAATTATCTTCAAGCTCAAAATGAATTGCAAACTCATGAATTGTCGGTTCAGACGCTTGGAAATTTGGTCTTGACAGTCGCTGATGAAAAAATTGAATGGGAAACATTTGACGCAAAGAAAGTTCGCTTTATCGATTCAAAATTTTTTTACACAAAGGACGTTGCCAAATTCGCCGGCATTAATTCAAAACAAATCCAGGCGCGCGCAAAAAAGATTGCCAACGTTGCCGTTCAAATTTGGACTTTACCGGAGAAATTCAATGAGCAACTTAAAAATTTGGAAAATGTGTACAGCTTAGATTATGATGATTTTGAGATTTTCAAGGGAAAAAAACCGTCGACGATTTCCATTCTTAACGATGAAAAGAAAATTTCGTCGTGGAAAGATTTAATTATCGAGGTGCTGAAACAGTTGCATTCTTTGGACGCAGATACTTTCAGATTGGCGACGCGGGCGGATAATGTTTCACGAATTTTTTCAACGACGCCTGAAAATTTGCGCGATGTTGAGAAAATTGACGATGACGTTTACATGGAATGTAACTTGGACACGCCGACTCGTCTAAAAATGTTAAAACGTATTGCAGAAAATTTTGATGAAACTTCCGGAACGAATATTAAAGATGAAATTTGGTTTACACTGAAATAGTCAAAAAATTTTTATGGGAGGGAATTTTTCATGGTTAAGAAGGGAATAATTTTAGCCGGCGGCTCAGGTACGCGACTTTATCCGTTGACGGAGGTCGTGTCGAAACAACTAATGCCGATTTTTGATAAGCCGATGATTTACTATCCGCTGTCGGCACTGATGCTTGCGGGCATTCGCGACGTGCTGGTTATCACGACGCCGCAGGATTCAAAACTTTTTCAAGCGTTGCTGAAAGACGGCTCACAACTCGGTTTAAAAATTTCTTATGCAGTTCAGCCGAAACCGGAGGGACTTGCTCAAGCGTTTTTGATTGGCGAAAAATTTATCGACGGCGAAGGTTGCGCGTTAGTTCTCGGCGACAATATTTTTTACGGCGCGGACTTCCCAAAAATTCTTCGCAACGCCGCAAAAAATGATGACGGCGCAACTGTCTTCGCTTACTACGTGAACAATCCCGAAAGTTACGGCGTCGTCGAATTTGACGAAACAACAGGGCAAGCAATTTCTCTTGAAGAGAAACCGAAAAATCCGCGCTCAAATTACGCAGTGACGGGACTTTATTTCTACGACAAAAATATTGTTGACGTTGCCAAGTCGATTAAACCTTCTGCGCGCGGCGAACTTGAAATTACTGACGTGAACAAAATTTATCTTGAGCGTGGAAATTTGCGCGTTGAAAAAATGCGTCGCGGTTTTGCGTGGCTGGACACCGGAACGCACGAATCACTTTTGCAGGCGGCGTCGTTCGTGCAGACGATTCAGACGCGGCAAGGTTTGAAAGTTTCATGCATTGAAGAAATTGCCTACCGCATGCATTACATTGACGCCGAACAACTTTTGAAATTGGCTGAACCGCTCGCGAAAAATGATTACGGTCAATATCTGCAACGGCTGGCTAAAGGTATAATAAAATAATCGACGAAAGGATTTTTTCATGGCAGTCAAGGCTTTAATTTTTGGCGTCGACGATTTTTATCACGCGCTGAAACCGTACTACGACATGGCAGTTTATCGCGGCGATTTGGAAATTGTCGGGCATGCGTCGATAGAGCAAGGCGGAATCAAGCTTTTCCCCGCAGGTGGGGGGGGGCAGCAAGACGCGCTTGACTTTGAAATTGCAATAATTTCGTCAAAACGTGATTTATACAGGCGAATGAAAATCCTTGAAAGTTTTGGAGTTGCTCGCGAAAAAATTATTGACGGATGCGTTTTTAACAAAATGAACTGGTTAGATTTTCAAAGACTGCTGACGGAAAAAGTTGCTTTCAGTTTCACCGAAGGAAATTTTTTTAGCGACATGAATCCAAACGGCGAAACGCTCGACTGTTATTATCCGAGAATTTATCAAACGCCAAGCGGAAATTTAACTTTGAAAATTGGCAAGAAGGGTTACATTAACGGCGTTAAAATAACCAACTACGGCAAGGGATTAATTTCCGTCGGGAATTTTTGTTCTATCTCGTGGGATGAAAGTTTTGAACTCGTTCTCAATGCTCAACACGATTACGAAAAAATTTCTACGTATCCGCCGCATTCTTTTGGTTGGGAAGCACCACAAAATTTTTATCGCGTTTATTCGGACGCTTGCAAAATTTTAATCGGCAATGACGTTTGGATTGGGCACAGTTGCGTTTTGAAGGCGACGAATCCCGAAAAGCCGCTTGTTATCGGCGACGGGGCAATTATTGCGTCGAACAGCGTCGTGGTAAAATCTGTGCCGCCTTACGCGATTGTTGGAGGAAACCCCGCGCAAATTATTAAGTATCGTTTCGACGAAAAAATTATTGAAGGTTTGCTCCGTATCAAGTGGTGGGACTGGGATATTGATAAAATTCATGACAACTTCCAATATTTTAATCAGGTGGAAAAGCTTGTTGAACTTCACGACAAATAAAGGTTGGTGATTGAATGAATGACGAAATTTTAGAGGGCGTCCTCGACGAATTTAAAAAGCTGGCAGAAATTCCGCGCCCGTCCAAGCACGAAGAAAAAATCAGCGGCTACCTTCAAAAATATTTGTTATCGCTGGGCTTTGACGTGACGCAGGATCAGCACAAAAATATTATCGCGGAAATTCCTGCAAGCGAAGGCAAGGAAGACGCGCCGCTTACAATTTTGCAAGCTCACATGGACATGGTTTGCGTAGCGGAGGACGGCTACAATTACGACGCGCTGACGAGTCCGATAAAACTTTTGCGCACTGAAAAATTTCTTGAGGCTGAAGGCACAAGTTTGGGCGCGGACGACGGAATGGGCATTGCTGAAATTTTGTACATCACGAAAAATTTTTTCAATGGCAAATTTGAAAACGTTCCGCACGGTCCGATACTTTTAATTTTCACTTCGGACGAAGAACAAGGAATGGGCGGCGCGATTAACATTAACAAAGAACATTTCAACGACGCGCAGTTCATGATTAATTGCGACAGTGAAAATTTTGACGTTATCGTTGTCGGCAGTGCGGGGCATTTGAGCGCAGATTTCACGCGGCAAATTAATTTTTTGAACACGGAAATTTTTTCGTCGGCGTCAAATTCTGCGGCAATGAAAATAAAAATTTGCGGACTGCGCGGCGGGCATTCGGGGATTGAAATTGACGACAACCGCGCCAATGCCATAAAAATTTTGACGAAGTTTTTGCATGAACTGAATCTGCGCGGGAATGTTCGGCTGTCAAAAATCGACGGCGGCACGGTGCAAAATGTCATTCCAAGTTCAGCCGAAGCGGTTATCGTCACGGATTTAAATTTTGAAGACGTGAAAAATTTTTCTGATGAGTTTTCCGCGCGGATGAAAAAAATTTTTGTCGACGAAGTCAATTTAAAAATTATCGTCGATGAAACGGACATGCCGTCAAAAATTTTCAGCGTGGGCGACTTCAACGATTTAATCGATTTGGTGACGTTAATTCACAGCGGAATTTTTTCAACGTCGAACACTTCGCCAAAATTTATTCAAGCGTCAGCCAATCTCGGCGTGATTCGTACGGACGAAAAAATTTCAGTGAAAGTCATGTCACGTTTCAATATCGATGAACTTGCAGAGGAATTTGAAACCGTCAACAAAACGCTTGCAAAAGTTACCAACTTCGACGTAAAATTTGGCGAACATTCCCCCGCGTGGATTCACAATCCGAAAAGTACGTTGGGGAAAATTGCGGCAGAAATTTTTGCTGAACAAAATAACTTTTCCGCGCAGATTAAGACGATTCACGCGGGGCTTGAGTGCAGTCATTTCATTGGAAAAAATCCTGCGTTGGAGATTATTTCAATCGGCACGACGAACGAATTTATTCACAGCACGCGGGAACGTTTGCATTTGGACACAGTGACGCCGCAAGTAAATTTGATTGTCGAGACACTTAAACGAATTGCGGAATTGAAGGCAGAAGAAAATCAGGACGATTAAAGGAATTTTTATGCGAATAATTTTTTCAGGCGGCGGCACGGGCGGACACATCTACCCCGCCTTAACTTTGATTGACACGGTAAAGAAAAAATTACCCGACGCAATTTTTTTGTACGTCGGCACGGAAAAAGGCATGGAGGCGGATATTGTCCCTAAGGCGGGAATTGATTTTGCCGCAATGAAATTGGAAGGCGGACTGGAACGGCATTTCACGTTGGAAAATTTTAAGCGGGCGGCGGACGCAATTTTAAGCATCACTCGCGCGGGAAAAATCATTGACAAATTTCAGCCGGACGTTGTTGTTGGAACGGGAGGATATGTTTGCGGACCGATTCTGCTTGCCGCCAGTCTGAAAAAAATTCCTACGCTGATTCAAGAACAAAACGCCGTTGCGGGAATCACGAATAAAATTTTGTCGAAGTTCGTCAAAAAAATTGCCGTCGGTTCACGTCAAGCATTGAAAAATTTTCCCGCGTCGAAAACGATTTACACGGGTAACCCGATACGCGCGGAAGTTTTGACGGGGCGGCGCGAAGACGGCTTGAAAGAGTTCGGTTTCACTGCGGACAAGCCGGTAATTTTAATTTCCGGAGGAAGTCGCGGCGCACGAAGTATAAATCTTGCAATGATTGACGTATTGAAACGGGCGAAAAATTTTGACGCGCAATTTCTTCACGTGACGGGCAAGGGCGAATTTGAATCCGTCATGAAAAATTTTTCTGACGAATTGCCGCCGAATGTAAAAATCATGCCGTACCTTTACAACATGCCTCAAGCTATGGCGATGGCTAACCTTGCGATTTTTCGCGCGGGCGCAACGGGGCTTGCAGAATTGACGGCGCGAGGAGTTCCGGCGATTTTGATTCCGTATCCTTACGCGGCGGAGAATCATCAAGAGTTCAACGCGCGGGAGCTCGTGAAAGTTGGCGCGGCGAAAATGATTTTGAATAAAGATTTGACGGCAGAAATTTTGTCCGCGCAGATTGACGAATTACTTTCCAATCCTGATGAGTTGAAAAAAATGGCGGCGGCGAGTTTGTCACTGGGAAGACCTCAAGCGGCGGACGAAATTGCAGATTTAATTTTGAATTTGGCGGAGACAAGCTTAAAGCTTAAAGCTTAAAGCTCTAATTCGAGGTGGTAATATTTTGCGTTTTGTCGGCGCAATTTTTTTATTTGGCGCAATAATTTTTTCTGTCCTGCTTGCATTGCCGACGCCTGAAGGTTTTGCAATTTTGGAATATCACATGGTGACGGACAACCCTCCTGCGGAATCCGAAGTGTACAACGTGCCGCCCGAAGAATTTAACGCCCAGCTTGATTATCTTCAACAAAAAGGGTATACTACGATAACTTTGCAAGAATTTATGCAAGCCAAGCATGGTAAAATATCTTTGCCGGAAAAAATTATCGTGTTGACTTTCGACGACGGCTACGAAAATATTTACACGGAGATGCTGCCGATTTTGGAAGCGCACAAAATGAAAGCGGTTGTCTACGTCATTGCAAACGAACTTGGTAAGGAAGGCTACCTTACGCTGGAACAAGTCAAGGACATGCAACGGCGCGGAATCGAAATTGGTTCGCACACTGCAGACCATTTGCCGCTTGTCATGTTGGACGAAGAAAATTTAATTAATCAAGTGCGTAACTCAAAAATTTTTTTGGAATGGAGCGGGCTTGAAACGATTTTCAGTTTTTCTTATCCCAATGGCGCGTACAATTCAAAATTGGCGGCGTTTGTGCGCAGTGAAGGATATTTGTCGGCGGTGACGGGCGACGTTGGCTTAAATACTCTTGACAGCGATCCTTACACGCTTAAACGCGTTCATATTCGTTGCCCGCGTTTTGGAATTACGGAATTTAAATGGCGTCTGTTGAAGGCGGAGTTAGCTGAAAAGATCGATAGATCGATAGTTAGCTAGATCGCTAGAATTTTGAAAGCTTAAAGCTTAAAGCTAACAGCTAACAGCTGACGAGAGGAAAGTTTTAAGATTGGGTATCTGGAAAAAATTTCTGGCGGCAACTGTGACGATGTTGACTTCACTTTCAATTTCGTTGCCAACATTCGCCGCGCAAAAAAATTTTGAACCTGAAATAATGAATCGATTGAACGTTGAATCGGTTGACACGGGCGGCACGCTGATTTTTTCCGACAGCCCCGAATACGTTCAAAGAAACGGAATTTTATACGCCGACACTGTCAACGGCGACGCAAGAATTTTGTTTTACCACCTCAACGACACGAAAGTTAAAAAAAAGTTAGTCGTCATTGTCGAAAATAAATCCGCCACCGAAAATAAAATTGAAATTACGCGCGGCGGCTTTTCCCTGCCCGACGATAATTTTTTATCTATCGGCAAGTCAACTCAAATTCTTTACATGAAAGATAATTTTCATGACACGGTTAAGCTTGCTAAAGGCGAACGAAAATTTTTTCTGGATGAACTTAACAAAGTGACGCTTAATCCAAATCATTTGATTTATGGAATGTACGATTTCAAAACTTCCGGCGAAGTGAAAATTTATGTGCTGATGTGTCCGCAAAATGCCAACCCGCTGAAATTTTTGGACATAGCGGAAATTTTGCCGAAGGATGAAAAAAAACTGCGCGGCACGTTTAAGTACATGAATCGAAATATAAGATTGCGCGGCTTGTACGACCCGGAAAAGGAAGGCATCGGATATTTTTTGATTGGCGACAACGAAACGGATTTTTTCAAAGTTGGAGTTGACGCGACGGACGGCGAAGAAGTCGTAAACTACGGCAACTACGGAATAAAGTACACGCTGGAATTTAACACGAAGACGAAGGCGCGTTACTACCTTTCCCCACTCGGCGGCTACTACGCGGGCGCAATGAGATTTCATCACGCGGGCAAGGCGGATACGATTTTGACGCCTTCGGGAAGAATTTATTTTGGCGACAGGGACGTTGAAGACCCGTTCGCGTCACACGAGGCACGCGCAGAAGGACGCGCAATTTTTTCGCCGTACCTTGAATTGAGTGAATTGGGAAGTTACAAAGGACGGGTGCGCTTTGAATATTCTCCGCCGGGCGCATCAAATTTACCTGTCAGCATCATAGTGACGCCGGAGAAAATAAACTTACGGAGGACGGCATGAAAATTTTTGCACGACAACTAACTTTGGACTTATATAATTGCAGTCAAAAAAAATTGGCGGACGTTGAAGAGATAAAAAAAATTTTGCAAAACGCGGTTGGTGAAGAACCTAAACTTTCTTCAGAAAAATTAAGTGAACATCATTGCTCCATAATTGGCGCATTCGAGGAGGGTCACATTGCCTTGCACGTTTACGCGGATTTGCGCTACGTTGCGGCAGATATTTTTACTTGCACTGCAAATATTGAACCGGAAAAAATTGAAGGTGCGTTGAAAAAATTTTTTCAACCCGATAAAATTAAATCCACTTTCCTAAAGCGCGGTGACTTCGGAAAATCCGAAGACATCAAGCCAAAAATAAAAACACACTTCGCGCCATTGCGAAAGGTGCGAAATGCGGGAGAAAAAGTCGTGAAAAAATTGGTAAGGGGTGGCGACCATTGACTTTTACAGATATGTCTGTACTTTATCGCAGTATCGGACAACCAAAAAAATGCACGTTCATCTTTTGCGCAGATCACGGCGTGGCAAAAATGAATGTAAGTGCTTATCCGCAAAAAACTACGGCGGACATGGTAAAAAATTATCTTGTTGACAAAGGCGGCGCGGCTAATGTGTTCGCCAAATTCGCAAATTCTGAACTTGTCGTCGTGGACGTTGGAGTTAACGCGGAAATAGATAACCTTCCGAATATCGTCGACAGAAAAATTGCTTACGGCACAAAAAATATTGCCGAAGGTCATGCAATGACGAAAGCTCAAGCAAGAAAATCAATTAAAATCGGCACGGAGCTTGCCGAGAAAGCAATTAAAGCCGGCGTCAACTGTTTTTTGATTGGCGAAATGGGAATTGCCAATACAACGGTTGCGTCGGCGATTACGGCGGCGATTTTAGAAATTCCCGTGAAAAAAGTTACCGGTCGCGGCTCAAATATTTCAGACAAAACTTTTAGACGGAAAATAAAAATTGTTCAGCAAGCACTGAAAGTAAATTCGCCTGATCCCGCTGACGGAATAGACGTTTTGTCAAAAGTCGGCGGTTTTGAATTTGGCGCGATGGCGGGTGTGATTCTTGCCGCCGCAAAACATAACTGCGTTGTAATTTTAGACGGATTTAATACCGCCGCCGCCGCGCTCATTGCGTCGCTGATTAATCCCGAAGTTTCCAACCACTTAATTGCGTCGCATTACGGCAGGGAAGTTGGACACCTTGCCGCGTTGAATTATCTTGAGTTGCCGCCGATGTTTGAATTAAATCTTGCGTTGGGCGAAGCTATCGGTTCGTCTATCGCGTCGAGAATTTTGGACAGAATCGTTTACATTTACGTCTGCGATCCTGAAGACGATTTCAAAGGAGATTTGCGCGAGTTCAAAGCTGATGAAGAAGATGAGGCGGAAATTTTTTCGCAAATTCTTGACAGCATAGGCGGTTCAAATTTGGACAACATAGAATCGTTTGAAGAATATTTAGAGGAACATTTTGACGAACTTCAAATTGAAGAAGTCGAATTGGATTTTCAAATCAGCGCGGACAATCGCCTTGAAAGTTTTGAGCCGCCCTTCAGCGTGACGGATTTCAATATCCCGCGTTCATATCCAATGCTTGTTCGTTCAATGAAGAGTGAAGGCGAAGAGACGATTAAGGCGACGAATCGCACGTTTGATTTTTATTTAAAGACTATGCCGAAGTTACACTTCAAGGCAATGGACAAGTGCCAAGAGCATTTAGATGAACTAACCAAGCCGCGCAGAAGTTTGGGATATTTGGAAGATATTGCGGTACAGATTGCCGGCATCACGAATACGGATTTGCCGACGAACAGTTTGCGTCACGCCGCGCTTGCCTTTACAAATTCTGAAAATACTCCTTCGGAGGCGCAAAAAATTTTACGCCCGCAAAAAAAGGGCGCACGACGAAACGTATCAATGGATTTCAGCATGACGGCGCGTACTTTTGCCATGAAAATTTTCATGGGAATTGTCGACTCTAAAGCTGACCCGACAGTTGCTTTTAATTTTGGCAGAAATTTGGCTGAAGAAATTTCTTTTGCAATTCCGATTATGGCACTCACTGAATTGAGCGATTGGAATTTGGACAAGCTGGACGAAAAATTTGCAAAAGCTTTGCTCAAAAAAAATGGCGATCTCAAAGTACCGCCGGAAGATTTATTGAATGCAGTGCCAAAAAAATTTCGCTGCCTGACGAGTGCGATAATCGGCGCGATTATTGCCGCCGCGCACAATTCTACGTTGATTGTCATCGATTGCGGAGCGATTGAAATTATAGCCCGCTACCTTGAGGCAATGTGCCCTGAAATTCGTCCGTTTATTTTGTACGGCACGAAGTTAATCAATTATCATTTCATGCCGGGACATCGAATCGGATTTGACGGGGAAGTTTCCTGCATTGGCGTTGAAATTGCTGAAGCGGCACTTTCCGCGCTGAATGAAATGAAAACTTTCAAACAGACAAAAGTTGAACGGGCGATGGATCGATAGAAATTATTTTTTTCCGCCGCCGAGCAATCCGCCCAACATATTGGCAAGGTCGCCGAAACCTGCGCCTCCGAGCCCGCCAAGAGCATTTCCTGCAAACGCCGCCATGTTGGCGTTTATTTTTTTCTCAATTTCAGCGTTCGCCGCGTTGACTGCGCTAACGACTAAATCTTCAATCGCCGAAACATCGCCTTCGTCCACGAGTTCTTTTGCAATTTTAATTTCCTTGACTTGTTTTTCTCCGTCGACTGTCGCCGAAACCACGCCGCCGCCAACCGTTGCCGTCGCCGTTTCCTGCTTGAGTTTTTCTTTGTTCGCCTCAAAACTTTGCTGAATCATTTGTGCCTGTTTAAAAATTTCTCCGAGATTAAGTCCGGGATTTTGCGCCATTTTAAAATTCCTCTCTTTCTGAAAAAAACTAATTGAATAATCTGATGCTACCGGAGTCCTTCTGATTCAGAACCCGCTGTACTTTAATCGTTCGATTCATTTTTTGCGAAAGATAATTTTCCAATTTTGCCATGCGCACGTCGTTTAACATTCCGCCAATCGTCGGCGAAGCGAAGGACAAAACCAGCACGCCGTTGTTAAATGAAACTATCTTTGCCATTTGAAGAGCCGATATTAAATTTTTGTCGTTGTCGCGTTGACTGCTTACCATGCCGCTGATTATTTTTTTCACGTCGTCGATAGAATCGCCTGTCAATTCGTCAAAGTCGCCGTCCATTTCGTCAGCCGAATCGGAATTTTTTGGCGCGGCAAGTTTCATCAACGCCATTTCAAAAATTATATCGGGGACGCCGGAATACTGCATTTCCACGAGAATTTTTCTTACCTCTTCGGAAAAATTTTCCAGCATGTTCAATTCGGAAGTGTTGCGCCGTTTCAGCTGATTAAATTCCTCGTCGCGCAGTCTTACCAGCAAAGATTCAGCTATTGAAATTGAGGAAAGTCCCGTCCTGAAAACGCGCTCCAACGCCGTATCAAGCATGGTTCGATTTTCGGTTTTCACTGCGGTAATTATCGCGTCCAAGTCCGCGTCGGAAACCAAGCCCAAAACTTTTTCCACGTCGCTCAACGAAATAGTTTTATTTCCCGTCGCGTAGCACTGGTCGAAATAAGTCACGGCGTCACGCATTGAGCCTGCGGCAAGTCGCGCGATTTTTTTTGCGGCTTCCTGCGAAAGTTCCACATCTTTTGACTTCGACAATTTCCGCAAGTAAGGACCAATCGTTTCATTGGGGATTAAGTGAAAATTTAAAATCTGGCAACGTGAACGAATTGTCTGCGGAACTTTGTTAAACTCCGTCGTCGCCAAGAAAAAAGCTACACGCGGCGGCGGCTCTTCAATCAATTTCAAAATTGAGTTGACTGCCTCGAACGAAAGCATATGAACTTCGTCGATGATGAAAGTTTTTACACGGGATTGCAACGGCGCAAGGTTAGCAGTCGACAAAAGCCGTTGAACGTCGTCAACTGAACGATTGGACGCGGCGTCAAACTCAATATTGTCCGGCGAAGAGTCAATCGATTTACACGAGGGACATTCGCCGCAAGGAATTTCGTAAGTCTTGAGGGGGCGTTTTTCTTTTTGCGCCGCCAAAACTTTTTCGCAGTTCATTGCCCGCGCCAAAATTCTGGCGGTAGAAGTTTTTCCTGTGCCGCGCGTTCCGACGAGCAAGTAGGCGTGCGAAAGTCTGTCATTTACAATTGCCTGCGCCAAAGTCTCTGAAATGTGCTCTTGACCCAAAAGTTGCGCCAAAGTTTTTGGGCGAACCGTCGTATATAGTGCTTCATACGCCAAAATTTTTTCACCTGCTTTGTGAGCTTGTAGCTGGTAGCTGGTAGCTTGTAGGAAATTTTATCGGCTACCGGCTGAATTATAACAAACTCATTTTTTTTGGTCAACTGCGGGCGCAAACTACTATCGATCTATCGATCCATCGATCTATCGATCTAACTTAAAAAGATAACGATGTTGGTTGATGACTTCGGCAATTAACATTTTGCCGCGCATATCGGGATGAATTCCGTCGATTGAAAAGTTCACGTCCAAATTTTTTTCCGCGTCGTAGAAATACGGCTCAATGTCAATGTAATAAGCCTGCCGCTTGATGAATCGGTTGACTGCTTTCATTTTGCTGAACCAATTCGGATCTGTCGGCGTCTGAAAAACTTTCAAAATATTTTCCGGATTGAGCGGCGTCAACGTCAAAAATATTGGGCGAATTTTATTTCGCAAACAAAGTCGGTTAATTTCCGTCAAATCCGAAATAATATCTTCCGCCGTTATTGAAGTGTCACGCAAAGAATTTTCGCCCGTCGAAACAATCAAATTTACAGGATGAACGGGCAACACGTCGCTTTCAAATCGCTCAAGCGTCGTTTTGGAAGTGTCGCCGCTCCTGCTCAAATTCAAAACGGGGAAGTCCAAAAAAGTTGCGTAGCTGTATTCCAGCGAACGAGGAGAATAACTTACCGCGCCGCCGCCATGAGAAATGCTGTCGCCGAAAATTGCCACGCTAACACCTTGAGTGAAATCCTCCACGACAAATTTTTCCGAATTTGACCACGTGCCGATTGGATTATCTTTTTCGTCCAGCGCACGCACGCGCCAATAGTACGGACCGGCATAAGGGCGGCTGTATTCGTCGTAGCAACTTGACTTGTCCAACGTCGTCTGTCGCCACAAACTCACGGGATTGGGTTTCACATCGTTTTCAACTTCCGGCGGATGATCCAACAACTCAACTTCGTACTTGAACGCAGAATTTATCGGAATCCAATCGTAGACGGGATAAATCGGCAAGCGCGCGTACGACATGAAATCAAAATCGTTTATCAGCGGACAATTCGGCATCGGTAACGACGAATTCAAAAAAATTTTTTCCGCCTTGCAAAATTCTCCGATAGGATTTTTATCCAAGTCAAGCGCACGGACGCGATAATAAAGCGGCTTGTGATTTTGGAACGGGCGCAAATCCGCTTGATAGCCGTTTGTAAAAATTTGCGTCGTGCTGAAAAGATGATGACTTTTAGAATGTTCCGTACCGCCTTCAACTTCCGGCGGCGCGTCCAAAAGTTCAAATTCGTAGCAAACTGCGGTGGGCACGACATGCCAAACGATGAACGGCATCAAACTTGCGGGCGCGTCTTCGGGATAATGATAAATCGTGACGGGCGAAGGCGGCGTTGGGAAATTCGGATTGGCGATAATTTCTTCCGTCTGAAAAAGTTCACGGAAAAAACCCCGCGCAGAAATTGTGTAGAAAGTCGGAATCGGCGCACGCGGCACAACGTAACTTGCGGAATTGCTTTCGTCCGTCGTCAAGAGATGATATTTCGGCTCGCCGCGAACCAACCCCGTCGTCTCGTTGAACGTTTCGATTGTGTAAACGCATGGATAGGGTAGCGGCGTCCACGTCATTACGGTATCTTCGCCTTCTTGCGAAAAATTTACGTCGACGTCGGATTTGCCAAGCTGAAGTACGTCAGTAATTTCTGCGGCGAAAATTGTGACGGTTGAAAAAAAAATCATCAGCAACGACGCCACGATAAACGTAAAAATATTTCTGCCCATTTAAAAACTCCATTGATTAGCTTGTAGCTTGTAGTTTTAAGCTTTAAGCTTTAAGCTCTCAAGTGCAACTTCTCTGTCGTCAAAGTGAATCGTCTTGTCTTTCAAGATTTGATAATTTTCATGTCCCTTGCCGAGAATCAAAATTATATCGCCAGCCTGCGCCATTTCAACCGCACGGAAAATTGCTTGCCGTCTGTCGACAATCGTTTCAAAAATTTTGTCGCCAATTTTTTCGTCGACGCCAACTTTAATTTGCTGTAAAATTTTCACGGGGTCTTCAGTGCGCGGATTGTCCGAAGTCGCAATGACAACGTCAGAAAGTTCTGCGGCAATTCTCCCCATAATCGGACGTTTGGAATTATCGCGATCGCCGCCGCAACCAAAAACCGTGATGATTTTGTTCGTGACGATTTGCCGCGCAGTTTCCAAAACATTTTTCACGCCGTCGGGAGTGTGCGCATAATCGACAATCACTGTGAAAGGAACGTCGGCAAAAATTTTTTCAAATCGCCCCGCAACGCTTTTGAAATTTTCCAGCGCAGATTTAATCACGTCGGGAGAAATTTTTTCTGCAAGTGCCGCGCCAACCGCCGCCAAAACATTGTAGACGTTGAAAATTCCCGTCAAGTGAAGATTCAGAGAATACGGCGTCGGCAACAGTGAAGATTCAATTTCAAAACTCGTGCCCTTCGCCTCGACTTTCACATTGACTGCGCGGAGATCCGAATTTTTTTCAATGCCGTAAGAAATTTTTTTGCAAAGAGCATGATCCAACATCACCGCGCCCGCGTCGTCGTCAAGATTGATGACGGCGTTTTTATTTTGCTTGCTGCCGTTGCGTGAAACGATGTCAAAAAGTTTTGCCTTCGCGTCGCGGTAATTTTCCATTGTCTTATGGTAATCCAAATGATCCTGCGTCAAGTTCGTAAAAATTGCTGTGTCAAATTCAATTCCTGAAATTCTATTTTCCGCCAGCGCGTGGCTTGACACTTCCATAACGACAAATTCAACGCCTCTGTCGCTCATCATTTGAAAAGTGTGCTGAAGGTCAATTACGTTTGGCGTCGTGTTCTTGACGGGAAAAATTTCGTCGCCAATCATCATATGAATTGTCCCGATTAAACCGACTTTGAAACCTGCGGCGGTTAAAATCTAACGGATTAAGTAAGTCGTAGTTGTCTTTCCGTTCGTGCCGGTGACGCCGATAACGCGAAAATTTTTTGACGGGTAATCGTAAAAATACGGGACGAGGACGGCAAGAGATTTTAACATGTCCGGAACAAGCAGGGCAGAAATTTTTTCCGACTGAAAATCTTTTCGCGCAGTTAGAATTGCAACCGCGCCTTTGGCAATGGCTTGACCGATAAATTTATGCCCGTCGACGTGCGCGCCTTCAATGCACACAAATAAATTTCCCGGCTGAATTTTACGCGAATCATGTTCAATGCCGGTAATTTCTACGTCCTTATCGCCGACAATTTTTGTTCCTTGAATCAACAGAGCGAGTTCTTCCAAAGTTTTCATGTAAAAATTCCTTTCAAAAATTTTGGGAATATTATACCACGTTTCATTTTCAGTTGAAGACACTGAAAAAATTTTGTGATATAATTCAGAAAATCTATTAAGGAGGGAATTAGATTGAGTAGCATCGACTCGGAGTTAATCACAAATTTGCGGGAACTTTTCAAAAAAATGGGAGAGTCCCGCGCGAAATTGCGTCCAATCTTGGTGGACATGACTTCCTCAATCGAGGAAGGAATTTTTATCGATTCGTACTTAGAAGAAGTCACTGCACTCTTGGAAACAATTTTGGATGCGCAAGAAAATTTTTTGAAAAATGAGCATACGAAACGAGCGGCAAGCTCAAGGAGATTGGAACAGGTGGACGGCGCACTTGTCACCCTTGAGCAAAATTATCGGCGTGAAGAATTTTCCAGGCTACTGACAAAAATTTCTGCGCTCGTTTTGGATTCTCAAGATGAAAAAATGATTCAGTCCGTCAAACTCGTTAAACGTGAGGCGGAATATCTCAAAAGCAAAATCGCAAAAGTCGACCCGGATTATCATGCAAAGTCAATGGAAAAATTTGTTTTGCTTGACGAAATTGCGTCCAGCGAATCGCCAATCACCACAGAAAAATATATGGAGATCGCTCAACATTTTCCCGACAATCAACTTTTGCTGATGATAATTGCGCAGGGAAAATTGCATTACGCCGTAGAAGAGAAGAAAGAAAAGCGGGAAGAACTTCCTGTCGCGAAACCGCCGACGCCCGCCGTTCAATCGCTTGTTCCAACCGCCCATGCCATTGGAGCTGTCGTCGCCAAATTCAAGAAAATTAAACCGACGCCCGATTTGTCCCTGTTGACTGCAACGGAAGAAAATTTTCAAGTCACGACAACTCAAGTGAAAAAACCTCTTACGGTAAAATCTTTCCAGAAAAAATTGCGTGAATTGGTTGGACCTGCGGACACTTCGGCGTTGTTCAAATTTTTGGTTGAATTTAGAATCGTCTTTAGTGACGACGCCGTTTCGATAAACCAAACCGTAAAACTTTCAAAAAAATTTTCCGCGATTATCCCGACGATTTTGGGCAGAATGTCCGCTTGGGGGATTGTCGACAGAGTGGAATGGCGCGGACGTTCCATGTTTTTCCTGAACAATTTCGGCTGTGACATTTGTTCTCGCGCTTTCCGTAACGTTCGCAATTCGACGCAATCCGGAGAAGACGACAACGCGGCGTTGATTCGTTCCCTGCGTTACGTGCTGATGCACCGGCTTGAATCAGATTTCAGAGACGCTTTCAAAATAAATTTTCATTACTTGAAAGAATTTCCGTTCGCCCGCGCAGCCGTGAAAATCGGCAGCAAAAATCAAGTTGTGATTATGTTATCGCTGATTTTACTCGGCGAAGGTTGGGAAGAGCGCATTGCGAAATTCCGCCTGCTGATTGAAAATGAAATTAACGAAGGTTGCGACGTTCATTCCGTTTTCGTTATCGCGTTGAATGAAAGTGATTTGTCATGGCTTGGAATTTTCGACACGAGCAAATTTAGGAACAAGGGAATAAATTTTTTCCTCTACACGAACATAGGGATTATTGCGCCCAACGGTGTCGGTTTGACTTTCGACGAATGGAAGGCAACTTTCAAATTTGGTAAATCTTCCAGACGCGCGAAAAAAGGTATCGGCGCAAATAAATCTTTCCCCGTGAAAGTCGAAGGAACGCTTTTTGACGACGAAAATCTTTTTGCGGACAACGATAAAGTTGACGAGGACGAAGAGGAAAAAATTACTTACGACTTTGAACAGGGCGAAGACTTTTTCGACGACGAAGAAGATGACGAAGACGAAGAATTTTTGGAAGACGCGCAGGACGATGAAGAAGTTGACGACGAACTTTCAGATGAACCTGAACTTTCGGAAAAAACGGAGACGCCTGCCGATGAAGAAGTTGACGACGAAGAAATTTTTCAGCCTGCGGAAGTTCCAACCGTCGAAGAGCCAAGCAAAAAAATTTTTTCTGAAGAAACAACGTCCGTGTCAACAGCCGTGTTGCAACTTCCCGAACATGTCACGGAAAAAAGTTTTTCGCCTAAGTTTGTATTTGAACCCGCCGTCGAAAATGATATCGTCAACAACGAATTGATTAAAGTGGACAGTTTGAAAGACGCGACGAATCTTTTTGACAACGGCTCAATCGGACGCGGCATGCTTGCGTTGCATGCGCTGAAAGATTTTATTGAGCAGACTGAACCGGAAATTGAAAATTGGGCGGCGTACCTTGCGGAGGAAATTGGTTTCATTCTCGAAGACCCGTTGACTGAACAAGAGACGCGAATTTTAAATCCGTTCATTTTCTGGACAAACTCTTTTGAAATTCCAAAGGCAAACGTCGGCAACACGGTGGACTATTTGAATCTTGCCGCGACGATAAAAGCATTTTTCGCGCCGGTTTCTCCAACGAGTTTTCAAGTTCAAAAATCATGGAAACTGATTAACGATGATAAATCCAATTCGGCGTTGAAGGCATGCCCCGCCGCAAAAAATTTAATCAGCCTCTTCAAAGATTTCACAACCAACACGCACAACGCTTTTGCAAATTGCCTTGACGGTGCAAGCAACAATTCCGAAGACGCTTTTGAATTGGCGTCGAAAAAACTCAAGACCGCTGAAATTTATGCGGATGAACTCGTTCGTTCCGAAGTCGGACACCCGCACATGAAAGATTTAGTTCAGCAAGTTTTCAAGGGCGCGGGAATTATCAGCAAATATTTCAAAGTGGACGACTTCGCCGTTGAAGAAATTCTGCAATTTTGCCGCCAATTCGCTGACGAAAATTCCTCCGCCGAAGAAAACGGCGCGACGAATGGCGAAATAATTTTTTCCGATAAAAAGCTTGAAGAGTTTATCGACAAAGTTTGGGACAGTCCGAAAACGAAAATTCCGCGCGGCAAGTACGAAGGGCTCATGATTGGCAAGCGCAGGAGATTTAAAAACGTTTGCTTGAAATCTTTGGAAGCTCTTGCGGATTATGCGCGCGCGAAAAAAAATCTGTACAATGCCCCGTACGAACTGAAAACCGTTGCGCCGGTTCGTGCGGCACTTGAAATTTTGGACGACGTGAAAAATCAGTTGGAAAGTCAACTGACGAACTCGAACAAAAAATTTAATCTCGGACAAATTATCTTCAAGAAATTTATTGAAAATCTCGAACAGACGATGAAGGACGCGCCCGTTGAACTTTCCTACAAAGAATGCGTTTTGACTTCCAACTACATTGAACTTGAAAACGGCTTGCCTTCAGTAAATTCCTTCGGCGTGGAGGAATTTTCCCTGTACACTCGGCAGGCGGCTTTTGAATCCGAAATGAACTCAAAAGTTTTTTCGTTGGCTCTGCGCAATGCCTACGAAACCGCGCTGAAAAATTATGACTACGGAATTTTGCAACACATTATAAAATTTTTCATGCCGCAACTTGGAATTGCCGAAAAAGATTTGATTAATAAGTTGAGCGGCTTGGAAAAAAATTTCAAAAAGAGAATTGACACTATCTATTCAGATTTTTTGACTGGCTTGGAACTTGCGCGGAATTATTCGCGAATCACGGATCAAGAAAAAATTGAATTTTATATCAACGCCGCCGTCGAAGCGCAAATTCATTTCATGCAGACGAAGAACGCGGGCTTGTTCAAAAAATTTTTAGACGCCTGCAACGAATCAATCATTAAATCTTCCATGCCGCAGAAAATTGCGTTGACTGAAAGATTGAAACATTTGGAGGAGACGCTTGAAAGAAATTTGGGCGAAGGCGAAACTCTGGAGGAACGCTACCCCGTCATTGAAAATATTCGTCGCCAAATTGAGCTGATGAATTTGACTGTTGCCGAAGATTACATGAATCGTCTTGAAACCGAAGGCAGCAGGACCATCGTCGAAATTGCGGACATGACGGAATATAATTTGTCGACGCTGGAAAATTTTTTGAACAGCTACGAAACTTTGTTGACGGCAATAAAAAATGCAAACGATTCAGTCGAAGGCGCGTTTAAAAATCGTTTGCATGGCAGGCGTCCAAATCGTAAAGACCAAGACGCTTTAGACTTCTTGCAGGGCTGGCAGGGCATTCATTCCGGACAAAGCGCGGCGATTGAAAATGCAATTATCTCAATCCTTTCACATTTGGGCTACGCCGGCGGAAAAATTTCTTCAAAAAATGTTGACGAGCTGAACAAAAAATCTTACACGGTTACTTTTGAAAAACCGATTAAAATGCGTGAGAGTTATCCGCATCCGTTTGCAGTTTTCGGCACGGAAATTTACAGCAACGGGCTGGAAATAATTTATCTCGGTTCCAATCGTGACCACGACAACATTGCGCACGTTTTGGCGGAGATGACGACGGATCGCGGAACAATTTGTTTCGTCGATGTTTCTTTGAAATCTTCGGATCGTCGCAGTCTTGCGCGAATCATGAAGATGACGCCGAACTTGAAAAATATTTTGGTTATCGATAAAGTCATGGCGTTGTACCTTGCAAGTTTTGACGACGCGAACAGGGGCAAGCGCATGTTGCAAACTGTTTTGCCATTCTCCAGAGTTCAGCCGTACGTGAAAAGCGGCGCGGTTGCCCCCGAAATGTTTATCGGACGGTCGGAGGAGCTTGACAAGATTCGTGACATGAACGGACCGGTTTTAGTTTACGGCGGCAGACAACTTGGCAAGTCGGCACTTTTGAAACAGGTGCGGAGCATTGAGCACAATCCCGCCGAACAGTGTTACGCGTTCTTAATCGATTTGAAAAATCTCAACACCGAACAGGCGTTGCAAAGAATTGTCGGCGAATTGTCGCTTGCAAAACTTATCGGCGAAGTGAAAGACTGGGACGAATTTTCTTTGAAGATGCATAAATTGTTGAACGGGCAGATTAACGGAGTTGAAAGACCGAAAAAACTTTTGTTGCTGATGGACGAAAGTGATGTTTTTCTTAGTCAACCGGATTCTGAAAAAGCGATTAACGTATTGCGCGAACTTCTCGGGAGATTCAGCGGGCAATTTAAATTTGTTTTGGCTGGCTTGCATCGCGTGATTCGTTTTGAGCAAAATTCAAGTTTTGGAAATCTTAGCCACATTTCGGTTTTCCCGTTCAAGCCTTCGGACGCAATGGAACTTCTCATGAAACCGATGAGCTGGCTCGGCTTCAGAATTTCTGATGACAGTTTGACCAGCGCAATTTTCAGCCGTACGAATTATTATCCCGGCTTGATTCAGTATTATTGCGGAATGTTGGTCGACGCGCTCGGAGACAATTACAGCAATCACCATTTTGATGTAATAAAAAATCCGCCGTACACTTTGGACGACGAATATGTAAAAAACATGTTGGGCAGTAGCGAATTTCAGCAAGAGATTAATCGACTTTTCCAAATTACTCTTGAGTTGGACGACGACAATTACTATGAAATTTTGGCACTTGCTGTCGCTATGGAGTATTACGCGAACGGCAGACCGATTAGCGTAAGTCTTGACGTTATCAAGGCGAATTGTGAAATGTGTTCTGTTGACAAGATTGAGCGGTTGACTGACAGGGAACTTTCGACGTTGCTTGACGAAATGGTTACGCTGAATCTTCTGCGCCGCGTTGATGACAATTACGAGTTCAATCGCTACGCTTTTTGGCATATGATGGGAACTGTCGAAGAAGTTGAAAGGAAATTGGATTCGTACGGTAATTTTAAAGCTTGAAGCTTGAAACTTAAAGCTTGAAACTTAAAGCTTGAAGCTTAAAGCTTGAAGCTTAAAGCTAATTCCCTAAGAGCATGGGCTCAACCAAACTAAAAATTTCTTCGTGAATATCAATAGCACTCTTGGCAAAATTTCCCGCCGAACAGTCAATGGTTATCCAGTTGAACTTTTCGGCTATTTCTTTGTAAACGTTGTAAGACCGGAGCATATACGCGGCATCCGATTCGTGAATGTCTTCCCTGCCGCGTTCACGCCGGAGCATTGCGGCAATTTTCGGCGGCATGTCCAAAAAAATTGTAAGGTCGGGGCGCGGAAGTTTCAACCTCTTGTACTCGAAACTGTCAAGCCAATTCCAAAACTTTTCGCGTTCTATCTTGCGCCGAATTTTCGCTGATTGGTGCGCCATGTTTGAGCCAACGTACCTGTCGGCAAGAATTACGCCACTGCCTTCGTAAAATTTTTTCCACTTTTGAAAACTGGCAAACCTATCCACCGCATAAAAAGTTGCCGCCGCGTACG
Organism: Selenomonadaceae bacterium; assembly: GCA_017444245.1. GTDB lineage: Bacteria > Bacillota > Negativicutes > Selenomonadales > Selenomonadaceae > Quinella. Next base: position 23,366 of record JAFSXD010000082.1, read on the forward strand.
GGTTAACTTCTTCAGCCGTCGCGCCGAAATCTCCCCGAAGATACATTTTTATCAACGCAGAAGATTCTGATTCGTAATTGGGAAAACTCACGCGCATTGCGTCTACTCCCAAGTTGCGCAAACGTTCATAAAGTCGTGTTGTCTGCGTCGCTTTGCCCGATCCGTCAGAGCCTTCAAGTACTATCAATCTGCTCATAACAAAACACACCTCGCTTTTTAGTTGATAGATCGATAGATCGCTAGATCAATAGATCGATAGTTAAAGATTGATAGTAATCTATCGATCCAACGATCCATCGATCCATCGATCTAAACATTAAATATTTCAGTGACAGCTGTGCGCAAAATTTCTTGCAACACCGTCACATTTAGTAGCAGAGCCTCAGCTTGTGGTCGAAGTTTCGTGTAATGAAATTCAGGTTGATGAGAAACCGTGAAGTCCGTAGGATATGGTATGACTTCAAATCCTTGACGCGAAAAATTCAGCACAGCTCGGCGCATGTGAAACGCCGACGTTACCAAGACAGGACGATTTAATTTTTTTTCACGCAAAATTTCTGCGGAAAAAATCGCATTCTGCGTCGTGTTGACGCTTTTAGTTTCCAGTAAAATTTTTTCTTTCGGCACATCAAGGGACAGCAAAACTCGTTCGGAGATCAACGCCTCATTGGCAGCGTCTTTGTAAACTTGCCCGCCGCTTAACAAAATCGGCACGTTTAAAATTTTTTGGAGACGAACCGCCGTCAACAATCTGCTTGCCGGACTGGAACACAAAACCCCCGAACCGTCAACGTCTTGCACGTCGCGAATTGCACCGCCGCCAAGCAAAACTATCGAATCCGCGCCAAGAGTTTCAATCTGCGCGGGCGGAGAATATTTTTTTTCAAGTTGCCCCATAAATCTTTCGGCGACAAATCCCGTGCACATCAAGTAAAAAATTATCGTGCCGATGCCAACGGCGATTGACAAACGTCCGCTGAATTTCGTCAAGTAAATTGCCAACGCCGCCAACAAAATTATGAACAGACCGGGCGGTAAAATCCAACTTGCTCCAAATTTTAAAGCGTAGACCAAAAAATTTTCGTCCTTCCAAATAATGCGTTTTGCGCGTAAAATTTTTAACCAATTCGCCCGAAAACAAAAAAATTCCTGCAAAGAAATTTCGTCGCCAAAATTTTTTCGCAGGATTTATTTTTTTCTCAAGTCATTTTCGTTTGAAGTTCCCGCCGTCAACACGAATTGCAAGCCGTCTTCCAAATCCATGTCAAGCAAAATTAATTCGGAACGTTTAACGAACAAATTCATTCCCGCCGTCATGTTCAAACTCCACGGCATGAAAACGCAAACGTAATCGTCGCCTAATTGTTCTTTCACTGCGTCAGGAATATTTTTCAGCAAAAATCCCATTACCATAGAATTGTTGTAGGGAACGAGCACGACCCGCTGAAAGGCGGAGTTGGATTCAAAAATTGCTTTGGAAACTTGCTTGACTGAACTGTAAATAAATTTAACGACGGGAATTTTATCCAGCATGTATTCGCACAGCTTGAAAACTTTTTGCGGCAAAGTGTGCCCGAAAATGAAACCAACCAGCCAGATGAAAAATAAAATTGAGATTATTCCGACGCATGGAAAATCCACGTGAAAAATTTCTTTGATTTTTATGCCGACTTGTCCTTCAGTGATGTTGAGTATCCACATGACGACAAAGATTGTAATTGCGGGCGGCGCAAGCGTTATCAAGCCGTTCATGAATTGTTCTGAAATGCCGTTCAAAAATTTGCTTATGGCGTTGTTTTTTTTCTCCTCGTTAATCAGGTGAATTCCCCCTTCAATCGGCGTTGCCCAGACCGAAATTTTGAATTGCGCCGTTGGAATTTCTCCAGCCGCGTTTCACTTTTACCCACAAGTCCAAAAAAACTTTTTTGCCTAAGAGCATTTCAATTTCAGGACGAGAATTTTGCCCAACACCTTTTAAGAGTTCGCCGCCCTTGCCGATTAAAATTCCTTTCTGCGAATCGCGCTCAACGTAAATGACTGCGCGAATGTACGTCACTGAATTTTTTCTGGGTTTAATTTCTTCAATGTCGACGGCAACCGAATGCGGAACTTCGTCTTCAGTCACTTGCAAAATTTTTTCGCGAATTAATTCGGCGATAATCAAACGCTCCGGCTGGTCAGTCACCATATCGGCGGGATAATATTTCGGACCTTCAGGCAAAAATTTTTTCGCCTCGTCAATCAGCCCGTCAATATTTGTTCCGTCCGCCGCACTGATTGGCACAACCGCCGCAAAATTTTTTCGTGCGGAATAAGCGGCGATAATCGGCAAAATTTTTTCGCGGTCAATTAAATCAATTTTGTTTATCACGAGAATGACGGGCGCGGGCGTCGACTCAAGGCGTTCAAGAATATATTTTTCTCCGCCGCCAAAATCTTCCGTCGCGTCAATCACAAAAAAAATTACGTCGACTTCTTTCAGCGTACCTTCCGCCGCCTTCAACATGTATTCACCCAATTTGAATTTCGGCTTGTGAATTCCGGGCGTGTCCAAAAAAATAATTTGCGCGTCGTCCTGCGTCAAGATACATTGAATGCGACTGCGCGTCGTCTGCGGCTTGTCCGACATGATTGCAATTTTTTGCCCAATGGCTTTATTTATCAGCGTGGACTTGCCGACGTTCGGTCGCCCGATGACTGCGATAAATCCCGACTTATACAAATTAATCCCTCTCAATCCCCAGCGTGGACATGACAAAATCTTGTTCGCGTTCCATTTCCAAGCGTTCCTCTTCCTCCATGTGATCGTAACCAAGAAGATGTAAAAGCCCATGCACCGTCAAAAAAATAACTTCGCGCAGGTACGAATGCCCAAAATTTTCAGCTTGAATTTTTGCACGCTCCAACGAAATTATGATGTCTCCGAGAATTTCAACTTGCTGATTTAAAATTTCCGGCTCGTCGCTTTCACGAAATGCAAATGACAAAACGTCCGTAGGTCTGTCCACGTCGCGAAATTTTTTGTTCAGCTCATGAATGCGTTCGTCATCCGTCAAAGTTATGCTAAGTTCGGAATTTTCCACGCCGTACAATTTGCCGACAAGTTCAGCCGCACGAATTATTTCTTCTTCAAGTTCATGTTCAACGTTCAAAGTGTCAGGCTCAATTTTAATCGCAACATCCATAATTAACCCTTCCATTGATCTATCGATCTATCGATCCATCGATCTAGTCTCATAAGCGTCAATGATTCGCGAAACAACTTCATGGCGCACAACATCGCTTGAATCCATTTGACAAATTCCCACGCCGTCAATCCCACGCAAAATTTCAACTGCTTCAGCCAAGCCGGACTTCACGCCACGCGGCAAATCAATTTGCGTCAAATCTCCCGTGACCGCCATTCGCGAACCAAAACCCAACCGCGTCAAAAACATTTTCATTTGCGGGCTTGTGGTATTCTGCGCCTCGTCCAAAATTATA
>JAFSXD010000083.1 GCA_017444245.1 Selenomonadaceae bacterium
ACCTTCGGAAAACCAACCACAAACCTAAAATTTTCAAGTTCGATTGAGTGAATTATAACCGCGTGAGAAAAATTTTTCAAGCCCGCGCAGTTTTTTTTCCGCGCAATTCTTTTCAAACGTTCTTAACTCATCTTTTCAAAATTCTCAATCATGCTGTTAAACATCGCGCTGAATTTCGCCGCGTAATTTGTATTCATGTGATCTGCATCTGAAAAATATTCGTCTGAAAAACCTTCCAACTTCCAGCCGTCGAAGAATACCGACGAAGGATGTTTTTTCTGCAACTGATTGACCAAAGAATAACATTCGTCCAACTTTTCTTTGTCGAAGTATCGCATATAAGCTTCAGTCAAAGGCGGCATGAACATTATCGGGCGCACATTATTTTTTTCGCACAGCGTAATGTATTCATCTAAGTTTTTAACATTTTGTTTCACTGTCTCGGGGTAAGATTTAGTTTTCGTCCAAATATCAATTCTTTTTCGCATGTTTACTCGCGCATCAACAGTCATAAATTTTGGAGAAGAACTTTTTTGATGGAAAGGATTGTTCAAGTCGATATTTTCAAGCGGCAATCGCGTACTCAAAAACTCTTCGCAAAATAATTTTTTGTACTGCTCAATGGGCAACCAGAAATTGTGTAAGTCGTTTAAAGCTACGCAATATTGTAGCATGGAGCATACGTAAGAAGTTTTTGATGCATCATAATGAAAAGTAAACGGAGCAAGCCCAATCAAAGCATATTTTAGCCGCCCGCCAACACGTGAATTTTGTTCGAATAAAAATTTTGCAACTTGACAATCGTAATACAAATCTTGACTGCCTTTACCAAGATTAAAAAGTTTGTATCGAAATTTCGTGTTGTCCAATCCCAACGCGGCATAGCAACCGCCCGTAGAAAACATTTCAAATTCAGCCGCATGTTCTTTGTAATAGCGCAGAGTCCGTTCAAGCAAAAAATTTTTTTCCCTTGTCGCATTTGAAAAGTTGATATTGATGAATTTGTTATATGGGACGCCGTATTCTCTAATCTGTTCAATGAGCGAATACCAAGAGGTTGGATGTTCCCACATAAATAAAAGTGCGTCGTAATCGTTATTTTGAATGCACTCTTTCAGCTCGTAGATAGGAAAAATCTTTTCATGAAGTTGCGAATCACTATCCAAATTTTCTTTTGCAATGTCCGGCTCGTCAACCACAATCGCGCGATAATCCAAATCTTGATTCAATACCTGCGATAAAGCGAACGGCAATAATTCCGTCAATGTGACTAAAAGTATTCTCATGATACTCCTCCTTCATTTTGTAATTATAACACCTTTAGATTTTGCATGCACCTTTCAGAAAAAATTTGCTGTCGTCAAAATTTTTTACCGAAACTATGTCAATCAGCAAATGAAAAAATCTCTGACGAACACTTCATCAGAGATTTTTTGTTGCCGAAATTCTTTTTCGTGCTATAATCTAAGAACTTCAGGTCGGTGGTCGGCTTCCTCTCGTTTGGGAGGGGGTGATAGCATGTCTACTTGTGAAAAAATTATGCCGGCAATCAGCGCGGCAGAGTTGGCTTTGACCCTCTACAACATCCTTTTCGGTTAGAAGTCGAAACTAATTCCGCTTAAGCGGTCTCTAATACATCAAATTACACGAGGAGGTCGACGGGAAAACATCGACCTCTTTTTTTTCGCTTAAAACACCTTCGGAAAACCAACCACAAACCTAAAATTTTCAAGTTCGATTGAATGAATTATAACCGCGTGAGAAAAATTTTTCAAGCCCGCGCAGTTTTTTTTCGCGCAATTCTTTTCAAACGTTCTTAACTCATCCTTTCAAAGTTCTCAATCATGCTGTTAAACATCGCGCTGAATTTCGCCGCGCCGTTTATGTTCAAATGATCCGTGTCCCAAAAATCTGAATCAGGGAACGTCGGCAACTTCCAGCCGTCTAAAAATATTGCGGCGGGATGTTTCTTCTGCGCGTCGTGCACCGAACAATAAAATTCGTCAAGTAATTGTTTGTCAAAATATTTCATGTATCCTTCCGTCACCGGCGGCAAAAACATTATCGGACGAATATTATTTTTTTCGCACAACGTCAAGTAGTCATCCAAAATTTTTGTGTACTCAATCTTCGTTTCGGGAAAACGTCTGTCCTTCCAAATTTCAATTCGTTCCCGCGCGCCAATGCGAATATCGGGCGTCATGAGATTAACCCTCGCAGGCAGCGGGCGGACGCAAGTCATTTGCGAATCGTACGGGAATTTGTAGCTCAAATATTCCACGCGAAAAATTTTTCTGTACTCCTCGACTGGCAACCAAAAATTATGTAAATCGTTGAATGCAATGACGTACTGGAGCAATCGAAAAATTTCGTTTGAACCACGTGATTGATCAAATTGAAAACTGTACGGTCCTAATCCAATCAGAATGTATTTGAGATTATTTTTCACCCCCCCCCGTTTGGGAGAGAACATGCCTTGCAACTTGGTAATTGTAATACAAATCTTCGGACGTGTTGCCGAAGTTAAAAAGTTTTCGCTTAAATTTCGTCGTGTCCAAACCAAATTGTATACGACTTGCTCCCGTTGCGAACATTTCAAATTCGGCGGCGTGTTCATCAAAATATCTCATTGCACGTTCCAACAAAAAATTGTCCGGTGTGTGAATCATGGTTAAATCAACCAATTTATTTTTCGGAAGACCAAGTTTCTTAAATTTTTTCGACAGCTCATTCCATGACGGATAAACGCATAGAAGAAAATCGTAATGGAAATTCTGAATGCACTCTTTCAATTCGTAGAACGGATAAATTTTGTCGCGAAGTTGCGGAACGTTCGCCAAAATTTTTTTCGCAACTTCCGGCTCGTCAACCACAATCGCGCAGTAATCCAAATCTTGATTCAATACCTGCGTCAAAGCGAACGGCAAGTATTCCGACAATGTGACTAAAAGTATTCTCATGGTACTCCTCCTTTGTTTTGTAATTATAACACCTTTAGACTTTGCATGCACCTTTCAAAAAAAATTGCCGGCATCGAAAATTTTATAATGTATACTTGAGTTTATCTCCCTTGCAAAAAAGATTATACATGCTATAATACAAAACAGTTAGAAGAAATTTTTTTGGAGGGCATTTGATGAAGTCGGAGTTTACACTAAAACTTGAGCGGTGCAAAGGTTGCGGCATATGCGTGGCGTTTTGTCCCAAACAAGTTTTGGCGTTGGACAAGTTAGGAAAAGTTTACGTAGCAGATCAAGAAAAATGTATCGCCTGCGGACAATGCGAGTTGCGCTGTCCCGATTATGCAATTTTCGTCGACAAAGTGAAGGAGGAGAAGAAATGAGCGCATCACTTATGCAGGGCAATGAAGCCGTTGCAGAAGGCGCACTTGCGGCGGGCGTTCGATTTTTCGGCGGTTACCCTATCACTCCTTCAACGGAAATTGCTGAAACAATGGCAAAACTCCTTCCGAAAGTCGGCGGTACGTTCATTCAAATGGAAGACGAAATTGCAAGCATGGGCGTCATACTCGGCGCGTCACTTGCAGGGAAAAAAGTCTTAACCGCGTCATCAGGTCCCGGAATTTCTCTCAAGCAAGAGCTTATCGGCTACGCAGCTGAAGCTGAAATTCCCGCCGTTATCGTCAACGTTCAACGTGTTGGTCCTTCCACAGGTCAACCTACCGCGCCGTCTCAAGGCGACGTTATGCAAGCGCGTTGGGGAACGCACGGGGATCATTCGATAATCGCCCTTAGCCCTTGGAGCGTTCGCGAATCTTTCAACTTGACGGTTAAAGCTGTCAACTTGGCTGAAAAGTACAGGACGCCGGTAATTTTGTTAATGGACGAGATTGTTGGACACCTGCGCGAAAATGTGGAACTTCCCACAGCTGAAGAGCTTGAAATTTTTCCGCGACGCACTCCAAAAAAATCCCGCGCAGAAGGTTATCAACCCTACGAACCGGACGAAGATTTAGTTCCGAACGTTGCGAATTTCGGCGAAGGTTACAGAATTCACGTAACAGGATTGATTCACGACGAAACGGGATTTCCTGTAGGAAGTCCTAAAGTCACGGAAAATTTGATTCGCCGCATTCACGAAAAAATTTCTCTCGCTGATGACATTATCGAAGTCGAAGAAATTTTAATGGACGACGCGGAATTTGCAGTGGTAGCTTTTGGCGGAACTGCGCGGACGGCTTACGAGGCAGTCAAGGCTTGCCGCGAAAAAGGATTGAAAGTCGGTTTCCTTCGTCTCGTGACAATTTTTCCCTTCGCGGACAAAATTATTTACGAGTTGGCAGGCAAAGTTAAAGGCATCGTAATGGCGGAATTGAATTTCGGACAGCTCGTCGGCGAAGTGCGGCGCGCGGCTAACGGTCAATGCCCCGTGAAACTTTGCGCCAAATATGACATGACGATTTTTGAGCCGGAAGAAATTATCGCGTCGATTGAGGAATTGATAAACGAGGTGAACGGCATTTGATTGAAAGAAGTTACGAAACATACTTTAGACAAAATCGTTTGCCGCACCTGTGGTGTCCCGGCTGTGGAAACGGAATCGCAATGAAAGCGATTGTCCAAGCGATTGAAAAAAAAGGTTGGTCGCAGGACAATACCGTAATTGTCAGCGGAATCGGTTGTTCATCGCGGGCGTCGGGGTACATGGACTTCGACACTTTGCACACGGCACACGGGCGGGCAATTCCCTTCGCAACGGGCGTGAAAATGGCGAATCCAAATTTAAACGTCGTTGTCATAACCGGCGACGGAGATTGTACGGCGATTGGCGGTAACCACTTCATTCACGGTTGCCGAAGAAATATTGATTTAACGGTAATTCTCTTCAACAACAACATCTACGGAATGACGGGCGGGCAAGCGTCCCCAATGACGCCGCTCGGAAAAAAAGCAACAACTGCGCCGTATGGATCAATCGACAGACCCTTTGACGCATGCAAACTTGCTGAAGCGGCGGGCGCAACGTACGTAGCAAGATCGACGGCGTTTCACGTTCAGCACTTGGTTAAAATGATTTCCGACGGCATGGACAACAAAGGATTTTCATTCATTGAAGCGTTAGTGCAATGTCCCACAGCTTACGGGCGACGAAATAAAATTGGTGAACCCGCAAAAATGATGGCGTGGATGCGCGACAATGCCGTTATGAAAAATGCGTGGGACAAACTCACGGACGATAAAAAAATTGGTGAAAAATTTCCAATCGGACTTTTCTACAAAGCCGAAGAAGAAACTTACAACGAATCTTACAAACACGTTAGAGAATTAGCAAATCACTAGTGATCTGGCGATCTATCTAACTGGCGATCTAAAAATCAGGAGGCAATTTAAAATGAGAAGGCAATTAAGACTTTCGGGCTCAGGCGGACAAGGTGTCATTACGGCGGCTATCATTTTGGCAGAGGCAGCTGTTTCTGAAGGGAAAAACGCCGTTCAATCCCAGTCTTACGGTCCTGAAGCTCGTGGCGGCGCATCAAAATCCGAAGTCATCATCGACGACGAAAAAATTTTTCATCCCCACGTGAAAGCTCCTGACTTCGTCCTTGCAATGACACAGAAGGCGGCTGACAAATATTACACGGATTTGAGTTCAGACGGCGTTTTAATTCTTGACGACGATTTAGTTCCCAACGCTCCTGAATTCAAAAATACAATCCGCGTTCCGATTACAAAGTTGGCTGTCGAAAAAGTTGGACGCGCGCTCTTCTCAAATATCGTGGCACTCGGCGTCATCGCAAAAGTCACGGGACTTGTCAATTTCGACGCTATCAAACGTGCCGTCGCTCATCGCGTGCCGCCGCAAACCATAGCGCAAAACATGATGGCACTGCAGATTGGCTACGACGCTGTCGCATAGAAAAAATTTTCGCAATAAAAAATCCCTTCGGCAAAAGTCGGAGGGATTTATTTTTGTGCGTAGGGAGAAATTTTTCCAGCCCCTAATGACCAGCCCCTAATTAACCTTTGAATCGCAACGCCAACATCGTAATATCATCAGATTATTTTGCGCCGCCCGCGTAATCTTTTATCGACTTGCGGACTTCACTCAAAAGTTCTTCAAGCTCTAAATTTTTATCCGTGCTGTTCAAAAATTTTTCCAGTCGATCATTGGAATACAATTCTTGTTCGACGTTCTCCGCCTCCGTCACGCCGTCGGTGTACAGGAAAAGAATATCGCCCGGCGTCATCTGCAATTCGCCCTGCTCATAAGTTGAACGCGGACGAATCCCCAGCGCATAAGATTTTTTCGGTTTCGGCAAATATTTGTATTCGCCGTCTTGATAAATCAGCGGGTTGTTGTGCGCGGCACTGACATAAATCAATCTTCCGGTTTTTAAATCAAGCATCGCAAGGAAGACCGTCACGAACATAAGCTCTTCGTTGTTTTGGCAAAGTTGGGTGTTTGCGCAAGTCATCGCCGCCGCCAAATCATCAGCCGTGTTTGCCATTAACACAAAATTTTTCAGCACAGTTTTACTCGTCATCATGAACAGCGCGGCAGGAATCCCTTTACCTGAAACGTCTGCGATTGTTACGACCAAATGATTTTCGTCCGCCAAATAAAAGTCGTAGAAGTCGCCGCCAACTTCTTTAGCCGCTTCCATTCGCGCATAAATTTCAAATTCGGTTTTGTCGGGAAATGGCGGGAACTCTCGCGGCAACATGCTAAGTTGAATATTTTTTGCAACGTCCAATTCGGCGGCAATGCGTTCTTTTTCAGCTGTGACGGTACGCAAATTTTCTATGTAACTTTGAAGTTCATCCGTCATCGCATTGAAAGTTATCGACAGCGATTCTATTTCGTCGCCGGTCCTTACAATTTCAAGCCTTTTCTTAAAATTACCCGTCGAAATTTCTCTGACGCCTTCGGAAAGTTCTTTAATCGGCTTTACAAATTTTGTCGCCAACTTCCTGCCGATTAACGTCGTCACTGCTACCCAAAGTGCAAACGCGATAACAAACATTGCAAACATAACCATTAAAAACCTGTGGTCGAGGGTCTTAACTTTTTCTTCAGTCAAAGTTTGAATGATAGTTCGATTTTCTTCAATGGTTTCCGTCACTTCATTTGCGGGCAAGACAACCCCGAGACTCCAACGAAGTTCTTTAATCGGTGCATACGCCACATAGTAACTGTTGCCGTTAAGTTCTATTTCCTCAATAGATTTTTCGCCGACAGACATTTTTTTTGCAATTTCCGCCAATGCCGCATTTTGACTTTCGCGAATATCCGGCGGATTGTCGTAGACTAATTGAAGTTCTTTTAAGTCGCTTGATTTTTCTTTGGAACTCAAAATTACTCTGCCTTCGGCATTCATCACAAAATTAAATTCGTCGTTGGTGGCTGTTGCAGGTTCAACGAGGTAAGCAAGTTCATCCATCAAGATAGAAAAAAATATTACTCCCCCAAAATTTCCGTCGACTTCATAAGGGATTGAGCAGGAGAAGACGCCAAAATTTCTGTTGATGCCGGGACTGTATGTGCTGGTGTATATCGGCTCATTTTTTCTGCCTTCAAGCCACGCTTTTTTCGCTTCGGTGTATAAAGGATTGTTCCAAAAATCTGCGCTGTCGTTTGAAGTTCGCCACTGCTCAAGCGTTACCGCCGAATCAGCCATTATTCCTATTCCGGATTCAGTTAATATTCCGAAAGTCGGCGCGTCCCAAAAATCCGGATTACGATATTTCAAGCTGAAGAAGTAAAACAGATCCTGCAGATTTCCCAGCATGTCATTTTCGTAACGGAGTTGCGGCGTCGACAACTCGTCAAGACTTATGAAAGGCGCATATCGTAACGCGGCGACATCTCCTTCTTGAAATTCACTGCCCAACCTTGCGGGGTGCGGTCTGAAATTTTCGGGATGCCCATTTATTTCATTGACTACCCTTTCCAAAAGTCTGATATCACCGTAAAAATCAGATATCTCCGAAAGAATGAACTGCGTGCGTTCTTCTATGCTGTAAATTAAATCCTTCTGTTTCTCTTCGCGCAAAATATCGGAACTTGTTTCCAGTGCTTCATTTCCGATTGATTGACTAATATCTTTTGCATAATCTTTTGAATTGGAAACTCCGATAAATGTGACGAAACTAAAGGAGACCATCAAGACGATACAAATGCACAATATTACGCGGTTGATACGTTCGTTGATGGTCATTTTCGCCCGACCGATTATTAAATTTATCAGTGTGTCCATTTTGCAGCCTTCGCAAAAATTATTTTCACTACGCTAAATCGGCAACACTCTGATAGACGGTGTAAAATCCTTCAATATCAAAGTCGTCAAGAATTTCTTGAACCATTCCATGCGCGCCGCAAATTACGACTTCTTTTTTTTCTTTGTACGCGATTTTTGCGATGCGCAGGAGGACACGAAGCCCCGCACTGGAAATATAGTCCAGATCGCTCAAATTCAACGCAACCTTAAGGTGCTCATCCAAAGTATGTTTGATTTTTTCTTCGCCGATCGACGCCGTCACGGTATCCAATCTTCCCATGATGTCAAGAACGTACCAAGCACCCTTCAAATTTTCGTTAAAGTTTATTGATTTATCCAAAATAACTTCTCCTCCTTTGTGTTACGAAACTTATTCTTCCAAATTCTAAAATTTCCTGCAAAAACTTTCTACGTCAAACTGCGCGTCGAAGGTGTTTTTTTTTAAGCAACTTTGATATAATTAGCGGGCTGGTTAGGAGACAGCTGGAATTTTAGCAAAGTAATTTATCAAGGTGAAAATTTGATGCGCGAAAAAATTTTAAAGGCGTGTATCGACTCGACGATTGAACTTTCCGGCGCAGTTGCGTATGAACAGGAATTTGATCCTGTAGGAAATTCTTTTTTCGACAGAGCATATTTCGGAACGCGGATTTTGATTCTCGCTGTTCGTCAAGGCGATGAAATTGTTGTCGCGGGAAATATGATTTTGAATTTTACTTTGGCGAAGGCTGAAATTTTTATCGCGTACTCGAATGGCGGTTTGTGGAATGACGAAATTGCCGCCGCCATGAAAATTTTGAATGTGCCGCGTGAAAAAATTCTCTTCCTTGACGAAAAAAAATTGACGGCGGATTTGGAAAAAATTTTGTTGGAGTTGCGCCCGGATATAATTTTTTACGCAGTCGACTTTGAAAAATTATCGTCGTGTTTTGAAGTTGCTTTAAATAAAATTTTGATTGACAATTCGGATTATCGTCCGGAAGTTTATCAACGTTTTGCATTGTCGACGGCGATTAATTCCGCGCCGGATTTTTATGCGTACAATCTTTTTTCCACGCGGAAACCGAAAGTCGGCATCACGGCAAATTATAATTTCGATTTAATTGACCGCGCAAATTATTCGTGGAAAAATCGCGTGCGTTTTCCCGTCAACGAAAATTGCCGAAAAACTTTGCTGAAACATAATCCGCTTGCCAACGCGCTTTTGGCGTATAAATCGCGTCGCCATGAACTTTCTGCGCTGAAAATTTTAAACTCCGACGAAATTTTTTTTGAGCGTCGGACGGACAATCAAGTTTATCATGCGAAGAATCCGTTTTCGTTTCGTGCGCCGCCGTACGTGATTGAATTTGAAGAGGCAGTTCAAGTGAAACGAATTGCGATTTACGGCAACATGCTGGACGATTCGCCCGCCGAAATTTTGTTGCGGCTGGAGTTGGATAATTTTTCAGTCACCATTGACAAAGATAATTTTTCCATTGATAATATCAATGAATTTAAGCTGAAACTTCCTGCGCATGGATTGCCCGCCGTTCGTGACGTGAAAAAAATTTTTGTGCGGCGTGCGGAGATAATTCCTCTTGAAGTTGGAAAAAATTTTCGCATTGACAACGTAGAATTTTTTGCGAATGCCGAGCCGCAGAAAAATATTTCGCCGTTTATCAAGCTTGGTATCGGCAAAGATTTTTTTTACAATTTGATTTTGCCTTATGAAGTTGAGAAAATTCCGTTGAGCTTGTACCGCTTTCATGTTGACGAGCCGGTAACGATTTGGGCGGAGGCGGACGGCGAAAATATTTTGACGGAAGTTTTCACGAGCGACGAGGAAATTATTTTGGATTTGAAAGGCGCGAAAAAATTTATTTTGACTGCAGAAGTGGCGGGCAACGCAAGCATTTACGACCGCGCAGTTATTCAAAGAGTTCACGATTTGGCGCAGATACAGTTTAAGTTTTGGCAGTGGATTGACAAAATCGGCGGAGCGTAACTTAGCTTGTAGCTGGTAGCTTGTAGCTTGTAGAAAAAATTTCCATCGATCTATCGATCCATCGATCCATCGATCTAATTCAGGTGATAACTCAATGGAAGAAATAATTTTAAGCGACGACCTTTTCATAGGAATGGGCGCAAGACAAAAAACTTTTGTTCATCCGCTTGACCCGTCAAAGTGCGTGAAGATTGCCTACAGCGGAAATATTCGCGACGTCGAAAAGGAATTGCGCTACAGAAGAATCTGCGCGGAGCATTTAAAAGATTCTCTGCTGATTACAAAATATTTTGGAACAGTCCAAACGAATTTGGGAACGGGCTACGTTTATGAGCGCGTGAGAGATTACACCGGCGAAACGAGCAAAGATTTGGGAGTTTTTTTGAAAAAGGCGTCGGAAGAAAATGCACTTGAAAAAGTTCGTACGGTGCTGTTAAAATTTAAGAAAGATTTTTGGCGCGAATACATCGTGACGGTGGACAGAAACACCGCAAATTTCATGGTGCAGGAACTTTCGGAAGGCGTCTACCAAGTGCGAATCGTCGACAACATAGGGACGCCCGTATTAATTCCGCTGGTGTACTATTTCCAATTTGCGGCGGAATGGAAGTCGCGTCGAATGTGGAACGTCTGGGTAAACGACATGGCAGAAAATTTTCCAAAAGTTGTGACGCCCGCGCTTGTTGATGAATTGAAGGCTAAACGATAAAAAAATTTTTTCATGAGCTATGGGGGTTGCAATGCAGGTTCTCTACAGTTTGTACAATCTCGCGGCGGTTTTTGTCGTAATAATAATCATTCCGGTTTTTTTGGTTCGATCTGTACGCGAAAAAGGATTTGTCGAAAGGATAAGACAGAGCTTAGGAATATTTCCGAAAGGCGCGTTGCAACCGGTCGCGAAAAAAAATTGCATATGGGTACACGCCGCGTCTGTTGGCGAAATTGTAGCGACGAGCCCGCTGATAAAAGAATTTCGGCATGAATTTCCAAAATCGCCGATACTCGTTTCAGTCGTGACGACGAACGGCTACGAAATGGCAAACAGAATCATCAAAGACGCCGACAGCATAGTTTACTTTCCGCTGGATTTGCCATTCGTCGCGGCAATGGTTTTGCGCAGAATACATCCGCGAGTTTTTTTGCCGGTCGAAACGGAATTGTGGCCAAACTTTTTGAAAAACGCGCGTCAACTTCATGTTCCGGTAATGATGGTTAACGGAAGAATTTCCGAAAAAAGCGTTCGTCGATACAAGTACATGTTTTCAATCTTGACGGACATGATTCGTACCGTGAAACTTTTTGCCATGCAGTCGCAGATTGACGCGAATTATATTTTGGAATTGGGCGCGCCGAAAAATTTAGTGACTGTCACAGGCAACACGAAATTTGATCAGACTTACACGGACGTTACACCTGAAGAGCATGAAAAAATTTTAGTTGAAATGGGTTTGAAAAATGCCGAAGGAATTTT
The DNA here is from genome assembly GCA_017444245.1 of Selenomonadaceae bacterium. GTDB lineage: Bacteria > Bacillota > Negativicutes > Selenomonadales > Selenomonadaceae > Quinella. The sequence continues at coordinate 11,698 of JAFSXD010000083.1, forward strand.
GCTTGCGGGCAGTACCCATCGCGGCGAAGAAGAATATATTTTAAATGCGTTTAAGGCAGTCCGTGAAACTCATCCGAAAGTTCGATTGGTAATTGCGCCGCGCGAAATTTTGCGCACGCGTGAGGTTGTCGGTCTTTGCAAAGTCGCGGGCTATTCCGTTGCACGACGGACGGAGTTGCAGAAAAGACCTTCCGCCAACGAAGATATTGTAGTTTTGGACACAATCGGCGAACTGGGAAAAATTTACAGCATTGGTGACGTAATTTATATTGGCGGCTCTCTCGTCACTCACGGCGGACACAATATCCTTGAACCGGCGGCGCACGGCAAGGCAATTATCGTCGGGCATCACATGGAAAATTTCAAGGACACGCACGCACTTTTCAAAAATCGTGACGCCTGCGTAACCGTTAACAATCCTGAAGAACTTGCCGAGCAGGTTAAAAATCTTTTCGATAATCCCGCGTTGAGAAAAAAACTTGAGGCGGAAACGGTCAAAATTGTTTTGGAAAATCGCGGCGCGTCAAAAAAATCTGCGGTCTTACTTCGGAAGATGTTGACTGAATACGAAGCGTGGGAGAACACTCACCGCCCGCACACGACGCAAAAAGTTGAGAACTTGCAAACTTACTTCAGCCAATTCATTCACACAAAAGAAGTTCATGGAATTTCCATGCATATCGCAATGGCTTTTCTTTACGCTTTTTCTTTGGTTTACACTTTGCTCGTCAACATTCGGCTTTGGGGATATCGGCTTGGAATTTCCGGCAAAGACAGATTGAATTGTTTCGTAATAAGTCTTGGAAATATCACTGTCGGCGGCACGGGAAAAACTCCTACTGCGCAGAAATTGGCGCGTGACATTCGCGACATGGGCTATCGCGTCGTGATTTTGAATCGTGGTTACCGCGCAAATTGGAGCGGAAAAATTGGCGTCGTTTCTGACGGAGAAAAAATTTTAATGACGGAGTACGAGGCGGGCGACGAAGCTTATATGTTGGCAAAACATTTGCCGGGCGTGCCTGTACTCATCGGAACGGAAAGGTCTGTTACCGGACAATACGCGATTGAAAATTTTGGCGCGGAGGTTGCCATTTTGGACGACGGCTATCAACATTTGCAGTTGGAGCGGGATTTGGATATACTCCTTGTCGACGCGGTAAATGTTTTCGGCAACGGCTACGTCTTGCCGCGTGGAACTTTGCGCGAATCAATTTCCCACATAAGCCGAGCAGATTTCTGTTTGATAACGAAAATAGATCAAGCGGAGGTGGGCGCGTGTGATTACATTCGTGAAACTGTTACAAAGTACAACGACCATGTTCACATCATCGAAAGCATTCACAAACCGCGCAGATTTTTGACGTTGGCTGAATGGTTTTCTGATTTGACTCAAGAAGGCGTTGACGTTTCAAAAATTGCCGGCAAAAAAATTATGGCAGTCTCCGCGATTGGAAATCCCGCGTCGTTTGAAAGAACACTTAGAGATTTGGGCGCGGTTGTCTTGGAAAGTTTGCGTTACCCCGATCATCACGAATACACAATGAACGAAATGCAGGACGTTTTGCAACAGGCGGACGCACTCGGCGCAGAATTCATTGTCATGACGGAAAAAGACGCCGTGAAAATTCCTGACGAAGTTGCGCGCGCTGAATGGAGCATTCCAATTTACGTTATCTGCGTCGAAGTGAATTTGCAATCCGGTGGAGAAAAATTTCAAGCTGAACTTAAACGACGACTTAGCACAATTCGCAATGCAAAAAAATTTCCTGAAGGAGACTAAATTTTTATGGAGAAGAAAGCTTTTCACAAAGATATTGTAATTATCGGCGCGGGCATGGCGGGATTAACGGCGGCACTTTACGCGGGCAGGATGAATCTTTCAACTTTGGTTTTGGAAAACGGACTTGTCGGCGGGCAAATTGCTAACGCCGTAAGCATTGAAAATTATCCCGGCTTTGAAAGTATTTCCGGCGGCGAACTGATAGCGACGTTGCAAAGTCAAGCGGAAAATTTTGGCGCAGTCATTGATGAGTTTGACACTATCGTTAAAGTGACGCTGAACGCCACGCCAAAAATTATTGAGACGGAAGAAAAAATTTATACCTGCGACGCCGTGATTATTGCTTCGGGCATGAATCGGCGCAAACTTCCTTTGCCTGAAGAAAAAATTTTTGCGGGGCGCGGCGTCCACTACTGCGAAATGTGCGACGGGCATGCGTACCAAGACAAAATCATTGCGGTTATGGGCGGCGGCAATGCGGCAGTCGACGCGGCAAATTTCTTGACAAAGTACGCGAAAAAATTATACTTGATTCATCGTTCGGAACTTCGCGCAGATGAAGTTTCTCAAAAACGTTTGAGGCAAAATAAAAAAGTCGAAGTTCTGTTGCAGACGGAAATAAAAAAACTTCACGGCAACGGGCGGCTTGAAAGTATTGACATCTTTGATAAAATTTCCGGTGAAGAGAAAAATATTTTTGTGGACGGAATTTTCGTGAACATTGGCGTCACTCCGAACACGCAACTTTTCAGCGACGAAATTAATCTTAATCCCAACGGGCGAATAATTGCCGGCGAAGATTGCCGCACGAACATTGCGGGAGTTTTTGCGGCGGGCGACGTTCGCGAAAAAGAAATTCGGCAACTCACAACGGCGGCATCTGACGGCACGACGGCGGCGTTGCTTGCAGAAAAATTTATTCGGTCGTTGAATCGATAGAAGGGGGGAAATTTTCATGGTTAAGGTCTACACAATTCAAAGTTGCCCTTGGTGCGCGAAAGTAAAAAAATATTTGAAGTCCAAAGACGTTGAGTTTGAAGAACTTGATATTGAAAAAGACGCCGCCGCCCGCGAAGCTTGCAAAAAATTGACGGGAATGGATTACGCCGTTCCTGTTACGACGATTGACAACGAAAATTTTGTGATGGATTATGACAAAGAAGCATTGGATAAATTGGTGTGTTTGTAGGAGGAAAAATTTATGGTTAAAGTTTATTCATTCGAGGCGTGCCCTTGGTGTCAGAAGGTAAAAAAATATTTGGAGTCGAAAAATGTTGCGTACGAAGTGCATGACATTCAGCTGAACGAAGAAGATTTTAAAGCTTGTGTCAAACTTTCCGGCGATAACATGGTTCCCGTCATCACGGCGGACGATAAAAATTTCGTCGTTGGTTTCGACAAACCGAAGATTGACGCGTTGCTTGGCATTTAGATCGATAGATCGTTGGATCGATGGATCGATAGAAAAAAAAATCTCGTTGGAAAATTCCTTCGAGATTTTTTTATTTGAACTCCATAACTTTTACGCGCTTGACATAGTAGCGATAGGCGATTAGCAAAAAAATCATCGTGACAAACCAACTGATTCCGTAAACCGCCATTAATGCCGCATAAGTTGGAATTTCTCTGAAGACAGTGAAAACCCAAACGATTCTGATTCCGCAAACGCAAACCAAAGTAATTAACGCGGGCGCAAGTGAAATTCCGTAGCCGCGCAACGCCCCCGAAACAATTTCCATGACGACGCTGATAAGTTCCGGCGCGATTATGTACCAAAGCCGCGTGACGCCGAGCCGTACAACTTCAGGATCGTCGTTGAAAAGTTTCACAAGCACTTCATCGAAATAAAGTATCGTCGTAGATAAAATTAGCATCAATACTGCGTTGATTTTGAACGCCGTCCACGTCGCCTGTTTGCAACGGAGTAAATTTCCCGCGCCGTAATTTTGGCTTACGAAAGTTGTCGCCGCTTGCCCAAATCCCATTGTCAAGCAGAAGACGTTAATTTCAATCGTGAACGCCGCCGCACTTGCCGCCATTGCGTCCGGTCCGAGCGTGTTGATTGCCGTCTGTATCATCAAGTTGGACAGAGAAAAAACCATTCCTTGAATGCCTGCCGGCAAACCGATTCGCACAATTTCTTTCAAGCATGGTTTATCGATTTCTGCAGTTTGCAATTTCAAGCGCACAAGTCCCGACGAATGCAAGAGTTCGTAAAATAAAATTGCCGCGCTGACTGCGTTGGAAATTGTCGTCGCCCAAGCCACGCCGCCAATTCCCATGTCAAATTGCAAAACGAAAAGTAAATTCAGCGAAATGTTCAGCAAACTTGCCAACGCCAAAGCGATTAACGGCGTTTGAGTGTCGCCCTTACTGCGGAAAATTGCCGACTCAAAATTGTAAACGCTGATGAAAGGCAACCCCGCCGCGTAAATTCGCAGGTAAACTTCTGACATTGGCGCGACACTTGCGGGAACGGCAAGCAATTCAAAAACCGGATTAACGACGATCTGGGCAACTGCACAGAATACGACGCCAAGAATTATTGACAACAAAAAAGCCGTCCGTACCGCGTCGCGAACATGCGATAATTTTTTTGCGCCCAGAAATTGCGCGATTACGACGTTTGCTCCCAAGCTCAAGCCCATCAGCAAACTCACGAGAAGTCCGACTATTGCGGTATTGTTACCGACAGCGGCGATTGCGTTTTTGCCGACGAATTGTCCCAAAACTGCAACGTCCGCCGTGTTGAAAAGTTGTTGCATGACGCCGGTAAAAGAAAGCGGCAGTGCAAACAAAATTATTTTGTCCCACAGCGAACCGTTGAGCATATCGATTTCGCGGCTTATTTTCAATTTCAATTCACGCCACCTTTGCGGAGTGCGAATAAAAAATTTTTACGCTCTGACGACGGAAATTCTTTCGTTGAGATGATTCCCCGTAGCAATTTCGTCAATCATTGCAATGGCAAAATCCGCGTAGCTGATGATGCTTTCGCCCTTGCTGTTGAGCGTCAACTCTTCGCCGCCTACAATGTACTTGCCCGTGCGTTCGCCGTCCGCTTGAAAATCACATGCAGGACTAACGAAAGTCCATTTAACGTCGTCGCGTTTTCGTAATTCGCTCAATTCCGCCGCCTGCGCAGTTGCCAAAGGTTTCCAATCGGCGGGGAAGTCAGGTGACTCAAGCACGCAAGCAGTATGATCTTTGTTCGTGTAGAGACTGCCCGCGCCGCCCACGATTAAAAGCCGAATGTTCGTACCGCTCAAAACGTCGCAAAGGTGTTGACTTGTTTTCGTGTGATTGGGCAAATCCTCTGTCTTCCACGCGCCGAATGCGTCAACAACCGCGTCAAAAGTTTTAACGTCGTCTTTCGTGATTGACATGATGTCTTTGACGAGAAATTTTTTTGCCGCAGTTTTATTTTCGCCGCGAACGATCGCCGTGACATCCCAGCCGCGATTCACAGCCTCTTCGACAATGCGCCGCCCTGCTTTACCGTTTGCTGCAACAACTGCAATTTTCATAAAAACAACTCCTTCATAATGTATACATTAGAGCTTAGAAAAATTTTTTAGCTCCTAACATCAAAATCTAAATCATTACGAAGTTTGATAGCCTCCGCAATGTGTTTATCTGAAATTAATTCTGCGCCACCGTCCAAATCTGCGATAGTTCGTCCAACTTTTATGATTCTGTCGTAGGAACGCGCAGAAAGTTTTTTTGTCTCGAACACGTCGCGCAAAAGTTGTTCCGCCTTGTCCGTCATTGTGCAAAGAATTTTTATCATGGCGTGATTCATCTGCGCGTTGCAAAACAGATTATATTGTTTAAGTCGTTCAATTTGAATTTGTCGTGCGGCAGAAACGCGCTTGCGAATTTCGCTTGACGGTTCGGCACGACGTTTTGAACTTAAATCTTCGTACTTCACGCGCGGCACGCGGATATGAATATCAATTCTATCAAGCAGAGGACCTGAAAGTTTTCTCATGTATCGACGAATTTCAGCTTCTGAACATTTGCAAGCGTGATCCCGATCCCCGCGCCAACCGCAAGGGCAAGGATTCATTGCGCAAATTAAAATTACGCTGGAAGGAAAAGTTAAAGTTGCATTGACTCGGCTGACGGTAATTTTTCTTTCTTCAAGCGGCTCACGCAATGCCTCAATGACGGAACGTTTGAACTCCGGCAACTCGTCAAGGAAAAGTACGCCGTGATGTGCAAGCGTGACTTGTCCCGGTTTGGGATTTGCCCCGCCGCCGATTATTGCCGCCGCTGATGCATCGTGATTTGGATTTTGAAACGGGCGCACGCGCACCAATCCGCTATTTTTTTCCAACTTCCCCGCAATGCTGTAAATTTTCGTGACTTCCAACGCCTCTTCGCGCGTCAATTCGGGAAGGATTGAATTCATTCTCTTGGACAACATGGTTTTTCCTGAACCGGGCACGCCAACCATTAAGACGTTGTGACCGCCCGCCGCCGCAATTTCCAACGCGCGTTTTGCCATGAATTGCCCTTGCACGTCCGCAAAATCGTCAGCAACTTCTATAAAATTTTCGTCCGCTTGAATCGGTGAAGGTTTTTCGGCGTCCAAAATTTTTTCTCCGTTCAAGAAGTCGACGAGCTCCAACAAATTTTCCGGTGCGTAAACTTCCAAATCGTCGACGAGTAAAGCTTCATTGACGTTTTCTTTTGACACGACAATTTTTTTGAAACCGTTACCCCGCGCAGTTACGGCTACCGGCAAAACTCCGTTGACGTGACAAAGTTTTCCTTCCAGAGACAATTCCGCGACGAATAAAAATTCCTTGCAAGTCGTTGATGAAACTCTTCCCTGCGCCGCCAAAATTCCCAACGCTATCGGCAAATCCAAGCCGGCACTTTCTTTTTTTACGTCGGCAGGTGCTAAGTTAATCGTAATTTTTTCTGACTTCATGCGCAAGCCGGAATTTTTTATTGCCGTCCGAACGCGCTCTTTAGATTCACGAACTGATGCGTTGGGCAAGCCGACAATATCGAAACTTGGCATGCCGTTCGCGCTGTCAACTTCGACTTTGATAATCAATCCGTCGACGCCTTGAGTTGTTGCCCCAAAAGTTCCCGCGTACAAATTAATTCTCCCCAAAATTTTCTGCGATTTTTAAATTATGATAGCACAATCTTTTTTCTCTTTCAAACAAAAAATTTTCCGCGCAGAGTTCGGTAATTCGCAGATTACAACAGCAAATTATTTTGCGCCAAATACTGCACGAATGCGGATAAAATTTTTTCGTTGCGCTCTAAAATATCTTCTTCCAAAAAATTTTCTTTCGTTTCGGCAAGTTCACGCAACTCATCAATTATTGTGCCCGGCGTCCACCTACCATTTTTTGAATAGCCGAGATAATATTTTTTCTTGTCCTCAAACCGATAATCAGCCGCGCGAATATTTATGCGTTTCTCCAGCAACGCTTTATTTCCTAAAAGTTCCAAACTTCTTTTGTCAGACAACGGAGAAAATTCATGACGTTTCACCGCGTAAATATGCTCAAGTTCCAATCGCGTATCAATCGGCGGCAACTCTTGTGCGTCATCTCTAAAAGTCCACCAAGCCAACAT
>JAFSXD010000084.1 GCA_017444245.1 Selenomonadaceae bacterium
GAGGAAGCGTCTGCACGTCGTCAAGCTCGCATTGATTCTGATAGTGAAACGATTGTCGGCTTGAATAAATTCCGCCTTGACAAAGAAGACCCGCTGGAAATTTTGGCTATAGACAACACAGCCGTCCGCAACGCGCAGGTTGAACGCCTTAACAAACTCCGCGCAGAAAGAAATGAAGATGATGTACGCGCGGCGTTGGAGGCTATCACGAAGGCGGCAGAGTCTCGCGAAAACGGCAACTTGCTTGAATGCACGGTTGAAGCGGCAAGAGTTCGTGCGTCACTCGGTGAAATTTCTGACGCCGTCGAAAAAGTTTCCGGTCGTTATCAAGCGACGATTCACACAATCAGCGGCGTTTATTCCAGTGAATTTAAAGACCAAACTTCTTTGGACAAAGCGCGCAAGATGGCTGATGACTTTGAAAAAATTTCCGGTCGTCGTCCGCGCATTTATGTTGCGAAGATTGGACAAGACGGACACGATCGCGGCGCAAAAGTTATCGCGTCGAGTTTCGCTGACATGGGCTGGGACGTTGACGTTGGTCCGCTCTTCCAAACTCCGGCAGAGGCGGCGCAGGATGCCGTTGACAACGATGTACACATGGTTGGATTCAGTTCATTGGCGGCGGGGCATAATACTTTGTTGCCGGAGCTCGTCGACGAATTGAAAAAGCGCGGGCGTGATGACATCATGGTTGCAATCGGCGGCGTTATCCCCGTGCAAGATTATGATCATCTTTACAAGAGCGGGGCAGTTGCAATTTTCGCGCCGGGTACGAATATTCCCGAAGCAAGCATGAAACTTTTGACACTTCTCATTGACCAGTACAAGGACGAAGAAAGTGTCGGCTAAGTCGGCAGGAATTTTGTCAGTGCGTAGTGAATAGAAAACTAGATCGCCAGATCGCTAGTAAGCTAGAGAAAATTTTTTTCTGAAAACTACAAGCTACAAGCTACAAGCTAAAAAGGAGGCAATTAAATGATTGGTGTAAGAAATGTAGTTGCAATAGTCTGCGGCGGCGGACCTGCGCCCGGTATCAACGCTGTCATCAGCGCGGTAACAAACACGGCAAACCGTAACGGCTGGGACGTTCTCGGAATGTACGACGGATTTTCTCATCTCGGACGCGGCGAAAAAAGTTATATTCGTCTCGACTCTTCCAACGTCAACCGCATTCACTTGACGGGCGGCTGTATCCTTCGCATGTCTCGTTTCAATCCCACGAAGAAAGAATCAGACCTTCATACCGTCGTTGACACGCTCACGGAACTTGGCGTAAATTATTTGGTGACAATCGGCGGCGACGATACGGCGTTCAGCTCATCTGCCGTTTCCGAATACGCGCGCAAACTCGGACGCACGATTAACGTTGTCCACGTTCCGAAGACGATTGATAACGATCTGCCGTTGCCTGAAGGCATTCCGACTTTCGGTTTTGAAACTGCGCGGGCGTTCGGTACGACGGAAATTCAAAATCTCATGGAAGATGCGCGCACGTCGAACAATCGCTGGTATTTCACAATCGCAATGGGACGCACCGCCGGACATTTGGCACTTGGCATGGGGCGCAGTGCGGGCGCGGCGTTGACGATTATTCCCGAAGAGTTCCCGCAACCGAAAATTCGTCTCCAGCAAGTCGTTGACATTATCACCGGCTCAATCGTGAAACGCTACCTTACTGGCAAAAATTACGGCGTCGCTGTCATTGCCGAAGGCGTCATTGAAAAAATTGCTGAAGAAGATTTTGCGGAACTCGGTAACGTCGTTTTGGACGAGCATGGTCACATTCGTTACGCGGAATTGGACTTCGGCGAAATTCTCAAGCAAAAAGTTTTGGCGGAAGTCAAACGCATTGGAATTAAAATTTCAATCGTCGACAAAGAAATTGGCTATGAACTTCGTTGCACTGCGCCGATTGCGTACGACATCGACTACGCGCGTAACTTGGGCTACGAGGCAATGCAATTTCTCATGCGCGGTGAAAGCGGTGCGCTCATCACAATTCAAGACAACAAAGCTGTGCCGCTTCGCTTTGAAGACATCCGCGACCCCAACACCGGAAAAACTTACGTTCGCCGCGTGAATATCGAATCAGTTCACTACAAAATTGCGCGCGGATTCATGATGCGCCTTGAGAAAGCTGACTTGGAAGATCCCGGCTTGGCTAACGCATTCCGCATGGAGCCTGAAGAGTTCAAGAATCGTTACGCGTATCTTTTCGACACTGAACCGACTGTCGAATAAAAATTAATTCGCCAATCGTTGGCTGAAAAATATTTTCGCGATGAATTAAATGTTCGTCGCGATTTTTTTTGCGTTTATTTTGCGCGTTTGATATAATTTGTACATAATTATTTTTAGCTTGGGCTTGTCGCTTAAAGTTTGAAGAAAAATTTTTTTCTTAAAGCTTAAAGCTTAAAGCCGAAAGCTTTTCGGGAGAGCGAATAATTTTGAAAGAATTGATGTTGGGAAATAAAGCGTTGGCGCGCGGCTTGTACGAAGCGGGAGTTTGTTTCGCGTCAAGCTATCCCGGTACGCCTTCGACGGAAATCACGGAGGAACTTGCAAAGTACGACGAAATTTATTGTGAGTGGGCACCGAATGAAAAAGTTGCAATGGAATCAGCTTTTGGCGCGTCATTGGCGGGGCGTCGTTCTTTTTGCGGACAAAAACACGTCGGCTTGAATGTTGCCGCAGATCCGCTGTTCACTTTGTCATACACCGGCGTCAACGCGGGGCTCGTTATCGTCGTGGCTGATGATGCGGGCATGCATTCTTCGCAAAATGAACAGGACAGCCGCCATTACGCAATCGCCGCAAAAGTTCCCATGCTTGAGCCGTCCGATTCTGCGGAGGCGTTGCAGTTCGCAAAACTTGCTTACGAAATTTCCGAACAATTCGACACGCCGGTAATTATAAAAATGTGTACGCGCGTCGCTCATTCTCAATCGATTGTGGAAATTGGCGAACGTGTCGACGTGAAAAAATCTTACGAAAAAAATATTCCCAAGTACGTGATGATGCCCGGCAACGCTAAAAAACGTCATCCCGTCGTTGAAGAGCGCACAAAAAATTTAAAAGCTTACGCCGAGAAGACGCCGATTAATCGCGTGGAATTTTTCACGGACGAAATTGGAATTATAACTTCGTCGACAAGTTATCAATACGTCAAAGAAGTTTTCGGCGAAAGTGCCAGCGTTTTGAAATTGGGAATGGTCAATCCATTGCCGGACGAACTGATTAAAAATTTTGCGTCGCGCGTGAAAAAATTGTACGTGGTTGAGGAACTCGACGACGTTATAGAAAGTCACGTGAAGGCGTTGGGAATTTCCGTCGAAGGCTCAAATATTTTGCCGCGCATTGACGAATTTTCCCAAAACCTTATCGCAAAATCTTTCGGCAAAAAAATTTCTGAAGGCATTTCCCTTGAAGACGAAATTCCTGCGCGTCCGCCGGTGATGTGCGCGGGCTGTCCTCATCGCGGGCTTTTCTATTCGCTGAAGAAAAGAAAATGTACCGTGCTCGGCGACATCGGCTGTTACACTTTGGGCGCAGTGCCGCCGCTTTCGACAATCGAAATGACGCTTTGCATGGGCGCATCGATTGGCGCGACGCATGGTTTCAACAAAATGCTTGGTGCTGAAAGTGAAAGTAAAACCGTTGCAGTTATCGGCGACTCAACTTTCATGCATTCGGGCATGACGGGGCTTGCCAACGTTGCTTACAATCAATCGAACTCGACAGTAATTATTCTGGACAATTCGATAACGGGCATGACGGGGCATCAGCAAAATCCGACGACCGGTTACAACATCAAAGGAGATCCCGCCGGCAAAATTAATTTGGAGGAACTTTGCCGCGCTATGGGAATCAATCGCGTGCGTGTCGTCGATCCGTACAATTTGAAAGAGTGCGACGCCGCAATTAAAGAAGAACTTGCCGCGCCTGAACCTTCCGTAATAATTTCGCGTCGTCCGTGCGCATTGCTGAAGTACGTCAAGCACAAACCGCCGCTTCGTGTCGACGCTGAAAAATGTATCGGCTGTCAATCTTGCATGAAAATCGGTTGTCCCGCAATTTCCATGAAAAACGGTAAAGCCGTCGTCGATTCAACTCAATGCGTGGGTTGCGGCGTTTGTTCGCAACTTTGTCCGAAAAAAGCTTTTGTCTCAACCGGCAATGAATAACACTTTGACTTTACCAAATTGCGAAATTATTTTTCCCGCGCAGATTGGCGAAGAAATTTTATTTGTGGCGGGCGGACGGCGTCCCGAAGAAAAATTTTTTTTGGAACTTGCACGCGACAGAAAAATTTTTGCAATCGACAAGGGAATTGAAATTTGCCGCGATTTAAATATCTTGCCGGAAATTTTAATCGGCGATTTTGACAGCGCGGAAAGTTCGGCGGTTGATTGGGCTGTTAAAAATAAAATTCCGATTGAGCGTCATCCTGTGGACAAAGATTTTACTGACATGCAACTTGCGCTGAATTTTTTGGCGGAGAAGAGTTGTACAAGTGACAGAGATTTTGTAATCTTGACGGGAATTTTCGGCGGCAGGTTGGATCATCTTTTCAGCAACGTTTTTACCTGCGCGGCGTCGAAGTTTCGTACTTGTCTGGTTGACGAGCGCGAAAATATTTTCTTCGTGAACGGCGGCGAATCTGTCGAAGTAAAATTTTTCGCGAAACCGACGGCACTTTCACTTCTGCCCGTTACGGAACTTTGCGAAGGCGTGACGATAAAAAATGTTCACTGGGAACTGAACGGCGCGACGTTGCGACAAAATTTCCCCAACGCAATCAGCAACCGCGTTGAGTCCGACGAAATAAAAATAAGCGTCACGAGTGGGACGCTTGCGATTTATACTTACCATTGAAAAAAATCTCCGACGAAATTTTCATCGGAGATTATTTTTTTTAATCTTGAAAGTGTAGCGTGGTGGACATACCGTCGCGCCCGCAAATTGTGTTCGGAAAAATTTTCGTGGCGTTCTCCAGATAAACGCGCGGGTCTCGAATTGTCTGCGAATAATGCGCCAACCACAGCTGATTTACTTCGGCGCGTTTCGCCATTTCCGCCGCCTGCGAAAAAGTCATGTGCCCGTGCCTTAACGCAACTTCCTCTTTTTCGTTTTTGCCGTAAGTTCCTTCGCAAATCATCAAGTCCGCGCCCTTAGCCGCCTCAACCAGCGAATCACATTTGCGCGTATCGCCGGTAAAAATAAATTTCAAACCTTTTCGCGGCTCGCCCAAAACTTGTTCGGGAAAAATTATTTTGTCGCCGACTTGAACGCTCCCGCCTTTTTGCAAAACTCCCCATTGCGTAATGGGAACGTTTAATTCTTGCGCGCGCTGTGGCATGAATTTTCCTGCTCTGCCCAGCGTGAAACAGTAACCTTGACTCGGCACGTTGTGTTCAGTTTTGAACGCGGAAAGTTTTGCTTCAAACGCCCAACCGTGTATTAATTCGGAAAGTCGCAAACCGTTTTGCGGCAGGGAAAATAATTTTATTTCGTAATCCGTCCACCGAACAAGTTTGAGTACGGGCTCCAAATTTTTTTCCAATCCTTCCGGTCCCGTGATGTACAAAGTTTCCGTCCGCCCCAAGCTGTGCATTGTCTGCGTAAGTCCGAGCAATCCGAAAATGTGATCCCCGTGATAATGCGTCAACGCGATAATGTCCGTCTTCATCAAGCTGACGCCCGCCCGTCGCGCCGCAACTTGTGTGCCTTCGCCGCAATCGAAAAGTATCGAATGCCCGCCGCAAAAAAGTACCGCCGCCGTCAATGCTCTGTTAGGAAGTGGCAAAAGTGCCGACGTTCCCAATAAAGTTACATCAATCAAATAGAATCGCCCCGCTAAAATTTTTCTTCGTGAATTTTTTCAAACTTCAACTTTTCAAGTTCACGTTGACGCGGCATTTTCGCGGGATAGCCAAGAGATAAAATCGATTGACATGCAAAATTTTCAGGAAATCCTAAAATTCCGCGCAGATAATTTTCAGTTGACGTGCCGTCTTCAGCGTTGCGCCCGCGAACTTGTATCCAGCAACTGCCAATTCCGAGTGCCGCCGCCTCAAGTTGCATGTTCATCATCGCAACGGAGCAGTCCTCAATAATCGTTTCGGATTTTTCTTTGTTCGCAATGACGACAACCGCCGCCGCCGCGCCCGCCAACATTTTCGCGACACCTTCACGGCAATGCGACATTTTTTCCAGCGTCTCACGATTTTTCACGACGATAAATTCACACGGATAACTTGCGTGTCCGGACGGCGCAAGCAACGCGGCACTTAAAATTTTTTTCGCGTCTTCGTCAGAAATTTCCTGCGCGGTGTATTGGCGGACACTTCGCCGCGTGCGCATCAGCTCAAGTAAATCATTCATAGAAAATTCCTCCCGCAGATTAAAATTTAAGGGGGACGCGCCCCCCTAATCATAATTTTTTTTCAAAAGTTTTTCAAGGAAAATAAGTCACGCAAGACTTTGGAGTTTCAAAAACCCGCACGCCTTTTAATTTCGCCGCACCGTCAAAAATTTCTGCGACGGATAATCTGTCAAAAATTTCTTTCGCGATAATCTCGGCGGTAGGATTTTTTTCAGCAAACATTTCAAGTTCGTTAAGATATTTATGGTCGAAAATCTCCAAAACTTTATTCAGTTCGTCTTTCAAAATTTTGAAGTCAATCAAAATTCCCAACTCGTTCAGCGTTTCGCCGCAGACGATAGCTTCAACAACCCAATTATGCCCGTGAAGTCTTGCGCACTTGCCGACGTAATTTTTTATGAAATGCGCCGCCTCGAACTCCGATTTAACTGTAATCTCAAACATTTTTTATTCAGCAACTTCAATGAAACCAAATTTATCTTCGACTTCGCCGATATGAATGCCTTCAATGTAATCGTACATTTTCTGCGCGAATTCGCCGACTTTGCCGCCGTTGATGACGTATTCTTTTCCTTTGTAAGCAAGGACACCGACGGGAGAAATTACCGCCGCCGTGCCTGAACCGAAAACTTCTTCAAGCGTGCCGTCTTCGTGGGCTTTAATCACTTCGTCGATAGAAATTTTTCTTTCGGCAACGGGAACGCCCCAACTTTTTGCAATCTGGTTTACGGTGCGGCGCGTGATGCCGTCAAGAATCGAAGTTTGAATTTTCGGCGACGGTGAAACAATTTCGCCGGCAATTTTGAAGAGAATGTTCATTGAGCCGACTTCTTCAATGTATTTTCTTTCGACGCCGTCCAGCCAAAGAACTTGATCGTAACCGTGCTGATGTGCGACAAGTCCCGCGTGCAAACTTGCGGCGTAATTGGCAGGAGTTTTTGCCGCGCCGAGCCCGCCACGAACTGCGCGAACGTAAGAATCCTCAACCATGATTTTCACGGGCGCGAATCCGTTTGCGTAGTAAGCGGCGACCGGCGAAAGGATTATCAAAAATTTGTAAGTCTTCGCGACGTTCACTCCAAGATAATCGTCGTTGGCAAAAATAAACGGGCGAATGTAGAGACTCTGTCCTTTTTTCTTCGGAATCCAATCTTTTTCGAGCGCGACAAGTTTTTTCAATCCGGCAAGTATCACGTCGAAGGGAACTTCGGGAATGTCGAGAATTTTTGCTGAAACGTTGATGCGTTGCATGTGAGTTGTTGCGCGGAAAATTACGGGCTTGTCGCCGTGCATGTACGCCTTCAATCCGTCGAAAATCGCCTGCCCATAATGCAACGTCGTATTCGCGGGACTAATCGTAAGCGGGCGGAACGGAACAATGCGCGGATCGTGCCAGCCGTCAGCCGGATTGTAATCCATTTCAAACATGTAATCAGTGAAGTGCGTACCGAATTTTATTTTTGAAACGTCGGGCTTTTCCTTCAAAGTGTCCGCCTTCACAAATCTAATTTCCATAAAAATTTCCCCCTTCGTGACTATCGATCCATCGATCTATCGATCTATAGATCTAATTTAACTTTATCGCCGTAAATTGTTTTGAAGTCATTCTTCATTGAAATTATCGTCCATTTATTTTTCTTCGCGGCGTCACGCATGGTATTTTCCAAATCTTTGTTGCCAATCTCCCGCGTGTAATCGTCGCACAGGACAACAAACGCGGCAGATTTATATTTGTTGGTCAACGTGTAATTCAACATGTCGGCATCGCCCATAGAGTTGCCGAATGCTAAGACGGGTTGCCTGCCAATTTCGCGATTGATGCAATAAATTTTGTTAATGCGCGTCGTGCTCTTCATGGTTTTATTTTTGAAAGAAATTTCGTCGCCCTTGACAAAATATTTTTCTCCGCCGTTGCTCTTCCAATTCATGGGGACATCTTCGCCGATAATGTGATCCCTCTTAATGTTTATTGCGCCGTCAATCAGCGTACGCGCCAAATTTCTTTCACTGCCGGTGACGACGTAAACGGAAAAATCATTCGCGTTGAGGTAGGAAACAATTTCGACCATAGGCAGGTAAAAACTTTCGCCGTACTTTAAATTTGTGAGCCCTTCAACGTCGTTGTCCATGAATTTTTTGAAACGCGAAATATAATCTTTTTCCGTCAAGCCGGCAAAAACTTCAGCGATAATTTTTTTTCTGTCCTTGCTGACTTCATCGGTAATGTTTTTATTTTGAATGGCTTCAAGCCAAATTTGCGTGCGCGTGCGAATTTCCGTGTTCACATTGTCGGTGGGATTTTCAAAGACAGTGGTAATTGGAAACATCCAGCCGATATACGACGGCGCAGTTTCGCAAACCAAAGTTCCGTCCATGTCGAAGACCGCGACTCTGTCTTCAACGGGAATAAAATTTTTACTGCGCTTGTCCGTCACGTCTTTCACGTAATCGACGAGAAATTTTTTTGTTTTGGAATCGGCGGTCCAATATTTGAAATTGGCGGAACGCCCGACGCTGATTTTTGAAATTTCCTCACGCGACGCCGCTTGAGCATTGTCCACGTTGCCGAAAAGATTTAAAGCCATTAAGCCCGCGAATACGGCGGATAAAATTTTTTTCTTCATGAAACCACCTAAGTTAGCTTGTAGCTTGTAGCTTGTAGCTTTTAGTTGTTAGCTTTTTTTACTTTATCACCGTAAATGGTTTTAAAATCATTCTTCATGGAAATTGTATTCCAGCCGTTTTCTTTCGCCAGCTTTTCGCAACCAGCCGCCTTTGAAATACTTCCAAGTTCGCGTTCGGTGTCGTCGCAGAGAACCATAAACGCCGCAGATCTGTATTTGTTGCTCCGTGAAATCGTGTAATTCAACATGCTGGTATCGCCGCCGCTGTTGCCGAACGCCAAAACGGGTTGCTTGCCAATTTCATTTTCGATAGCAACAACTTTATTCATCTTGAGATTTTTATTTGTCAACTGCCCGCGAATCAACTTATCATCTCTGCGGTAAACGTAATTGTCTGCGGAAGTGTCGCCCTGATTCGTCGCGAAAACTTGCGGATTCGTGCCGATAATGTGTCCCGTCGGAATTTTGAGCAAATCGCTTGCCAAAATTCGCGTGGTCGGACGGTCTGAACCCGTGACGATGTAAACGGTAAAGTCATTCGCTTGCAGATATTTTATGACTTCAACCATTGGCAAATAAAAAGCTTCGCCCCATTTGAGATTTGTCAGACCTTCAACGGGTTTGTCCATAAATTTTTGTACGTACTCGGTGTATTCTTTCGGCGTCATTCCCGCGAAAACGGATTCTTGAGATTTTGCCTCGCCAATGTCAATTCCTTTTGGAAATTGCCCCGTCATAAAGTGCCCCGCGCGAATTTCGGATTCAACCATTTTTGCGTAGTCATAATCTTCTTTGGAAGGCGTGTAATTCGGATCATTGAGAGCGCGCTCAAGGTAGAGCATCCATTCAAAATAACACGGCGCAGTTTCGCAAATGAAAGTTCCGTCCATGTCAAAAACGGCGATTCTGTCTTCAACGGGAATAAAATTTTTACTGCGTTTGTCCGTCACGTTTTTGACGTAATCGACGAGCTTTTTCTTTGCTTGAGAATCGGCATTCCAATATTTGAAATTGGCGGAACGCCCGACGTTAATTTTTGAAATTTCGTCACGTGATGCCGCTTGAGCATTGTCCACGTTGCCGAAAAGATTCAGTGCCATTAAGCCCGCGAATACGGCGGACAAAAATTTTTTCTTCATGAGAACATCTCCTTTTTAGCTGTTAGCTTGTAGCTTGTAGCTTTAAACTCTTGATTGCAATTCCCGCAGTTTAAGAATGGCGGCGGGAAGATTTTCCATAATGTCAGAGGCGATTAACCCTTCAGATTTTTTTTCTGCGGCAATGTCCCCCGCCGTGCCGTGCAAGTAAACTCCGGCAAGCGGCGCAAACGGCGTTAACTTCATCAAGCCCGCAATCGTCCCCGCCAAAACATCGCCACTGCCCGCCGTTGCCATTGCCGAATTTCCGAGCGGCGAAATAAAAATTTCTCCATTGGGATAAGCAATGACGGTACATTCACTCTTCGCAACAATTATTGCACGAAAATCCTGCGCGGCTTGTCGTACAATCTCAATCAAATTTTTGCGAAGGTCCGTCACGGAAATATTTAACAGCGTTGCCAATTCGCCAAAGTGCGGCGTCAAAATCGGAACTTGCTTGCAATTTTTCAACTCGTCAGCCAAATCTTTGAAAGCAAAAATTGCGTCCGCGTCCATGACAAGCGGCTTGTCGACGTTGGCAACAAAATTTCGCACGAGGTCAAGCGTAATGGCGTCGCGTCCAAGTCCCGAGCCGATTAGCACGCCGTCAAATTTTTCTGCCACGTTCAGCAAAGTTGCAAGTGCACCGTCCCCGCCGATAATTCCGCTTTTGGATTCGGCAAGCGGCGTTGTCATGACTTCTGTCAACTTCACTTCATACAAATCATGTAAACTTTCCGGAGCAGCCAGCGTGACAATTCCCGCGCCGATTTTCAGCGCAGACATCGACGCCAAACATGCCGCGCCCGTCATTCCGCGTGAACCGGCGATAACTAAAATCTTGCCGCAAGTTCCTTTGTGCACGTCAGGATTCCGCGCAGGTAACAAAGTCACGGCAAGTTCACTGTCCAACAAAGTTTGATGAATGTTTTCGTTTAAAAGTTTTTGCGGTATGCCGATATCGTCAACGAACAATTCGCCGACGTACGACGCGCCGGGACAAAGATAATGGGCGACTTTCGGAAGACCAAGCGCAACAGTGCCTGCCGCCTTGATTGCCGTATCGCCCACAATTCCTGTGTCCGCCTCAACGCCGGAGGGAATGTCTATTGAAATTATCGGCTTGTTCGTCGCATTGGCAATACGAATTAATTTCAACGCGTTTGGACGAAGTTCGCCGGTGAAACCCGTGCCCAAAATTCCGTCAAGGATTGCGTCAGCAAATCGCAGGTTGACTTGCAGTCGCTCCCATGCTCTGTCGTTATCGAGTTGCTGAATTTCCGCGCCCATTGCACGCATTATTGCAATTTGTACGTTCAGTGAATCCGTGCGATGATCTTTGTTGCCAGTCAAAAAAATTTTCAGTTTCGCGCCACGATTTGCAAGATACCTCGCCGCAACGAGAGCGTCACCGCCGTTATTGCCGCTCCCCGCCAATATGCAGAGACTTTTTTTTTCGACGCCGCCCAAAATTTTTTCAACGAATTGCGCAACTCTGTGCCCCGCGCTTTCCATAAGCGAAAGTTCCGGCAAGCCGAAATCTTTTATTACCGTGTCGTCAATCTCGTGCATTTGTTTTGCCAATGCAACTTTCAACGTTAACCCTCCATATTAGCTGTTAGCTTGTAGCTTGTAGCTTGTAGCTGCTAGGTTTCTAACGATCCATCGATCCATCGATCTATCGATCTATCGATCTAACTCCTACTTTATCGCCAGAGTGTAACTTTTATCTACGTACTCACAAATTTTTTCTAAGGAAACTGAACCGTCAAGGCGAATCGTAAACCAACTTCTTTTATTCATATGGTAGCCGGCAAAATAATTCACGCCGTCCACCAACTCTTTCAACTCTTCAGGATTCCCGCGCAGGTCAATCACTTCAACTTCGTTGTCGGCGTCCAATCCCAATTTTTTTTCGTTGACGTTAATAATCACCGCATACCATTTCTTCGTATCTTTCCTTCGCAAAATTGCGGCTTTCGGAAATTTTTCCCACAAAAATTCCAATTCGTCGCCGTACTTTTCGCGGACATACTCAACCAAATTTTTTATAATCTCCGCTTGAAAAATATTTTCCTTGCAACAATTTTCAACGAACGCCGCCAAAATTTTTTCGTACTCTTCACGAACAGCACCGACGTAAGCACCGACGGAACTTTCAACCAAGTGCAAATTATATTCTTCGCCGAACGAATCAGCGACGTTTGAAAAAAATTTCCCGTCAATAAAATCCAGCGAAAGTAAAAGTTGCTCGTCACAAATTCTTTTTTCGTAATGATAACCGTCCGCCGTTTTCACAAAACCAAATTGTTCCAGCTTGGCAACGTCCACTGTTTTATTTTTCAAATCGACTTCTCGCATGATTTCTCCTGCTATAAAAAAAATTCTTCGCCCAAGACGCTACGAACTTCCTCAAGTGTCGTTAACCCCGCGCGGATTTTTCCAACGCCGTCATCTTTCAACGACTCAAGCCCCGCGCCCTTCGCAACAGCATGAATTTTGTCAAGGTCACGTTCATGCAAAATCGCATCGCGCATGTCTTTGCCGACGCGCAAAATTTCATGCAACGCCAGCCGCCCGAAATATCCCGTGCCATTACATTTTTCACAGCCTACAGGATAAAAAATTTTTTCCGCGCCGATAAGTTCACGTTCAAATTTTTCTGCAACTTTCAATTCTTTGCAATGCGGACAAAGTTGACGAACTAAACGTTGTGCCACGACGCATTTCAAAGTTGACGCCAACAAGTACGGTTCAACGCCCATTTCAATCATTCGGAAAAGTGCACTGCAAGATTCGGCGGCGTGCAACGTCGTGAAAACCAAATGCCCCGTCAACGCCGCACGTACTGCAATTTGCGCCGTCTCTCTGTCGCGAACTTCGCCGACCATTAAACAGTTGCAGTCCATTCTAAGCATGGCACGCAGTCCCGCCGCAAAAGTCAAGCCCTGTTTTTCGTTCACGCTGACTTGGCTGATTCCTTCAATCACTTGTTCGATTGGATCTTCCAGCGTCATTATCGAGCGCGAAGGTTTATTGAGCTCCCTAAGTGCCGCGTAAAGCGTCGTGGATTTGCCGGAGTTCATCGGTCCGGTTAAAATTATCATGCCCGACGTGTTCGATATTTCTTGACGAAAAAATTTTTCGTTACTTGGCGTGAAACCTAAATCAGAAATTTTTTGCAAGGCAACCGAAGTGTTCAGCAGTCGAATCGTGACGCTGTCCGCTCCCCGTGACGGCATAATTGCAACGCGCATGTCCATTCCGTCCCTGCGAATCGCGCCGTCCAGCGGCAAAAATATTGTCGTGGTATCCATTTGCGCCAAAATTTTTATCCGCGAAATTATTACGTTGGACAACTCCATTGGAATTGGCTCATGAAACTCATGTAAATGCCCGTCGATTCTGTAACGAACGCGCAGAAATTTTTCAATCGGCTCAAAGTGAATATCCGATGCGCGAATTTTTACGGCGAAGTTTAAAATTTCGTCGACGAGTGTCGGAATGGCTTGATGATTGCCGCCGAAATTGTGTCGTCCCTGATGCAGGAGTTTATGAAGTTTTTCTTTGAACTCTTCCATTATCTTCCGGCGATAAGTCCTAAATGACGCTTGACTAAAATTTCTGCAACGAGATTGTCAACCGGCACGGGCGGCACTTGTAACGACGTGGGCAAAAGTTTTCGCCAACCTTTGGGCGGATTTTTTTTCCAATATTCGCGTCGCGCCAATTCGGTAGTAAATTTTTCGTCCACCACTTGAACGGGCAAATTCAGCGCACGAATTTTTTTCTCCGCCGCCGCGTGAGTAGTTCCGTCGCCGAGAATCGCCAATTCTATTTGAAACTGCGCGGAAATTTTTTTCACTACGGATTCAAAATCTTTCGTCGCTATCACTTCGCTAAAGTGAACTTCGCCTGCGGAATTTAAAACCGCCACACCGCATTTGTCCTTTCCCGGATCAACACCGATAAACATAAATTTTAATCAACCCCGCATGAAATTTCGCGGGAGGAATTATATCACAAAAAATTTTTCATAGCAAATAGGTTTTAGGTTTCAGCTGGTAGCTTGTAGCTTGTAGCTGGTAGGAAATTTTCCACAAAAAAAATTCCCTCAACGAGGAGGGAAGGAGGTGGTACTATGATTTTCAGATTGGATTTTCTGATTTACTTTTTGGATTTACTTTTCAAGATTGACGGGAGATTTCGCCGCGAAGACAAAATTTTTTCCGTCAAAGTCAATTTCCACAGTGTCGCCGTCCTTAACTGCGCCGGCGATAATTTTTTTGCTAAGTTCCGTTTCAACGGTGTGCGTCAAAAATCTGCGTAAGGGTCTTGCGCCAAAGCTGGGATCGAAACCTTTTTCAGCCAACGCGTCAACCGCCTTTTGCGTCCAAGTCAAAGTCACGTTAATTTGCTTGTCGAGACGTTCGCTCAAATTCTTCAACAAAATTTCCGCAATGGCTTTAACCTGATCTTTCGCCAGCGATTTGAATACAACGATATCGTCGACGCGGTTCAAAAATTCCGGACGGAAATAATCCTTCAGCATGTCCTTGATGACGCCTTCAGCCTCCGCAAAATCTTTGTTCGTGATGAAACCGATCTTCGCGCGTTTCAAAATTTCCTGCGATCCCAAGTTGCTCGTCATTATGACGACGGTATTTTTGAAATTGACGACGCGCCCTTTGCCGTCCGTTAATCTGCCGTCGTCCAAAATTTGAAGTAAGACGTTGAAAATATCGCGATGAGCTTTTTCAATTTCGTCAAGCAAAATTACGCTGTACGGTCTGCGTCTTACGGCTTCGGTAAGTTGTCCGCCTTCGTCATAACCGACGTAACCGGGAGGAGCTCCGATTAAACGTGCGACGGTGTGTTTCTCCATAAATTCGGACATATCAACGCGAATGATACTGCGTTCGTCGTCGAACAGCGCCTCCGCAAGAGTTTTCGCAAGCTCAGTTTTGCCGACGCCCGTAGGTCCGAGAAAGATAAATGAACCGATTGGACGATTGGGATCTTTGATACCTGCGCGCGCTCTTAAAATTGCTTCACTGACAACCTTAACCGCCTCGTCTTGCCCGACAACTCTTTCGTGCAACGTATCTTCAAGGTGCAAAAGTTTTTCACGTTCGCCCGTCATCATTTTGGTTACGGGAATACCCGTCCAACGGCTGACGACTTTTGCAATATCTTCTTCGCCGACTTCCTCTTTCAAAAGGCGTTCACCTTGAGCCTGCGCGGCAATTTCATCCTCAACGGTTTTCAAAGTTTTTTGCAATTCGGGAAGTTTGCCGTATTTCAACTCGGAAAGTTTTTGAAGGTCGTATGCGCGCTCAGCGTCCGCCATTTCCTTATTAACGTCGTCAATTTCCTTTTTAATGGCGCGAACACGTAAAATCGATTGTTTTTCAGATTCCCACTTGTCGCGCAAAGTTTTTTCCTGCGTTTGAAGTTTTGCAATTTCTTCGGTGATGTCGTCAACTTTTTCCTTCGACGCAGAATCATTTTCCTTTTTCAGCGCTTGAAGTTCGATTTCAAGTTGCATAATCTTACGGCGAATTTCATCAATGGGCGCGGGCAGTGATTCAATTTCCGTGCGAAGTTTAGCCGCTGCCTCGTCAACAAGGTCAATCGCTTTATCAGGCAAAAATCTATCCGAAATGTAACGGTCTGA
>JAFSXD010000085.1 GCA_017444245.1 Selenomonadaceae bacterium
CGGGGCAACTTCACATGGGGCATGCGTTGGACGAAACTTTACAAGATATTTTGATTCGTTACCACCGAATGAAAGGTTACAATACACTTTGGATGCCCGGCTGTGATCACGCTGGCATTGCGACGCAGGCGAAGGTTGAAGAATCTCTGCGCGGCGAAGGAACGAACCGCTACGAACTTGGACGCGAAAAATTTTTGCAACGCGTCTGGCAATGGAAAGAAAAATACGGCAGTAGAATCATGTACCAACTTCGTACACTCGGCGCAAGTTGCGATTGGGAACGCGAACGTTTTACAATGGACGAAGGTTGCTCCGCCGCCGTCAAAAAAGTTTTCGTTTCACTTTACAACGAAGGCTTAATTTATCGCGGCAACAGAATTACGAATTGGTGTCCGAACTGCAACACCGCCATTTCCGATATTGAAGTTGAACACGTCACGGAACAAGGTCACCTTTGGCACATTCGCTACAAATTCAAAGACAGCGACGATTACGTTGAAGTTGCGACGACGCGCCCCGAAACTATGTTGGGCGACACGGGCGTTGCCGTTCATCCCGACGACGAACGCTACAAAAAATTTGTCGGACGAACTTTAATTTTGCCGATTGTCAACCGTGAAATTCCTCTCTTCGCTGATGAATACGTTGACAAAAATTTTGGCACGGGCGCAGTGAAAGTTACTCCCGCTCATGATCCCAACGATTTTGAAATGGGCTTGCGTCACAATCTCCCGCAAGTGAAAGTTATCAACAACAACGGCACAATGGCTGACGGTTTAGGAAAGTACTCCGGCTTGGATCGTTATGAGTGCAGAAAAATTCTCGTGGAGGATTTAAAAGCGGCGGGCTACCTTGTGTCGACAGAAAACCATGAACACGCCGTCGGTCATTGTTCACGTTGCAACACGACGATTGAACCGCTCGTAAGCGATCAATGGTTTGTGAAAATGGAAAGTCTTGCCAAACCCGCGATTGACGCCGTTAAGAGCGGACGCTTAAAATTTGTTCCCGAACGTTTCACAAAAATTTATGTCAACTGGCTGGAAAATATTCGTGACTGGTGCATTAGTCGTCAACTTTGGTGGGGACACAGAATCCCCGCTTGGTACTGCGACGATTGCGGGAAAATGACTGTTGCAGAAAATGTTGACGAGTGCGCTCATTGTCACGGAAAAAATTTGCGGCAAGACGAAGACGTTTTAGATACGTGGTTCAGTTCGGCGTTATGGCCTTTCTCAACAATGGGCTATCCTGAAAAAACTCCTGAACTTGAAAAATTTTATCCGACGACGACGCTCGTCACCGGCTACGATATAATTTTTTTCTGGGTTTCGCGCATGGTAATGATGGGTTTGAAATTTCAAGGCGACGTTCCTTTCAGAACGGTTTTCATTCACGGTCTTGTACGTGACGAACTTGGGCGCAAAATGTCGAAGTCGTTGGGCAATGGAATTGATCCCGTTGAAGTCATCGAAAAATACGGCGCGGACTCGTTGCGTTTCATGTTGGTTACGGGTAACACGCCGGGCAACGATTTAAGATTTTCTTGGAGTCGTGTTGAATCTGCGCGGAATTTCGCAAATAAAATTTGGAATGCGTCAAGATTTCTGTTAATGAATCTTGAAAATTTTGACGCGAATTTCAAACCGGCGGACGAAGATTTAACGTTGGCGGACAAGTGGATAATTTCAAGACTTAACCGCACGGCAAAATTGGTGACGGAAAATCTTGACAAGTTTGAACTTGGCGAAGCGGCGCGGCTGATGTACGAATTTATTTGGTCAGAATTTTGCGATTGGTACATTGAATTGACTAAGGCGAGATTGTACGGAGAAGATTTAAAGTCTAAGTCGACAGCTTTGTTTGTTCTTTGCGACGTGTTAGAAAAATCTTTGCGGCTTTTGCATCCGTTTATGCCGTTCCTTACGGAAATTATTCGTCAAAAATTGCCCAACGTCGAAGGAAGTATCATGTTGGCAGATTGGTTTGAAGGCGGCGCGGTCGACGAAAAATCCGAAGACAAAATGAATTTGATAATTGACGTGATTAAAGTTGTCCGCAACTTGAAAAGTGAAGTCGGCGTCGAAGTGCGGAAGAAGTCCGAAGTAATTTTGAAACCGTCCAACGTCGACGCAAAAAAAATTTTGAAGTCAGACGAAAATTATATCTCTGAACTTGCCGCCGTTGAGCCGATAACTTTTTCGCAGGAGAAACCGCAGCATGCATTGGCGGGCGTCGTCGAAGGCGTCGAAATTTATTTGCCGCTGAAAGGTTTGATTGACACCGAAAAAGAAATTGCGCGCCTCACGAAAGAACTTGAGAAGTTGCGCAAAGGAATTGCAATGACGGAGGGCAAATTCAACAACGAAAAATTTTTGTCGAAAGCCCCCGCCGAAGTCGTGCAAGCTGAACGTGAAAAATTGTCCGCCGCGCAGGAAAAAATTTCTTCCGTCGAATCTCGAATCGAACAGCTGAAAAATTTGTAAAACCTTCGACAAAAAATATTGCAACGAAAAACTTCAAAGTCTTGACTTTGGTCAGGACTTTTATTTTGTTTTCAATTACCCGATTAACTTAAAAATTTTATCCGCAAACAAATTACAAAAAATCTAGTTTGTAACACTTGTAAAAATTTTCAAATTGGTTTAAAATAGAACCGAAAATCAGATAAGGAGGTGATGAAAATGTTAGAAGGTTTTAAAAGATTACCTGCGCTTTCCGGAAACTCGTTTGTTTCGATTACCAATAACGGGATTAATTTCAACGCCAATGTTGTTTTTCATATGGACAAAGCCGAATACATAATAGTTCTCTTGAACGAAGAAACAAAGCAATTAGCCATACAAAAATCTAACAAAGGCGATGAAGATGCTATCCAGTTTTGCCGTAAACCTTCCAAGTGGAAAAACGGCGTTCGCTATAACAATCGCGAAACTCAACAAATAATCTCTAAAATGATGGGCTGGGATTTAGAAAATTACATCTACAGAGTAACGGGATTTTTCAACGACGAGGAAGGCGCGATGATCTTTAATTTACTCGACGCTAAAACTTTCAATAGGCGGCGGCGGAAAAATGATACCAGTTAAA
>JAFSXD010000086.1 GCA_017444245.1 Selenomonadaceae bacterium
CAACCATCGCTCCATCGATCCATAGATCTATCGATCCAGTTTAATTTGAAATGGCGTGCGCGTCAAGGCAAACGGCGGCAAATTGAAATAACACTTGCAAATAAAGCCAAAGTATGGTAAATTATGCGCGTTTTTGAAAATACTTTTTGAAAATCTTCGAGGAGGTATTTTTTATGGCAGTAAGTTTGAAAAAAGGTCAGAAAGTTGACTTGACAAAAACCAATCCCGGATTGAAAGAAGTTTTAATCGGTCTCGGTTGGGACGTAAATCGTTACGACGGCGGAAAAGATTTTGACTTGGACGCGGCGGCATTCATGCTTGGCGAAAACGGAAAAGTTCCCAGCGACGGCGAATTTATTTTTTACGGCAACTTGAAACACTCCAGCGGCTCGGTTGAACATCTCGGCGACAATTTGACGGGCGCGGGCGAAGGCGACGACGAACAAATTAAAATTAATCTTGCGCAAATTCCTGCGAACGTTTCAAAAATCGACTTCACGGTTACCATTTACGAGGCGGAACAACGCAATCAGAATTTCGGACAAGTTGAGAACGCTTTCATTCGTGTCGTTGACGCGGCGAACGGCAAAGAATTGATTCGTTACGATCTTGCTGAAGATTTTTCAATCGAAACTGCGGTTGTCGTCGGCGAACTCTATCGTCACAACGGCGAATGGAAATTCAACGCAATCGGTTCAGGTTTCAGCGGCGGACTCGCGGCATTGGGCAGAAATTTTGGCGTAAACGTTGGATAAAATCTTAGTTTTATTTTGAGGCTAGGGGCTGGAGTTAGGGGCTAGGAACTAAAACTATCCCTTGAATCATGTCTCTAGCTTTTTTTCTTTATGGCTCGTTGATTCGTTCGTAAAAATTTTGAAAAGGAGAATAAACATGAGCGTATCTTTGAAAAAAGGGCAGAAAGTTAATTTAACGAAGTCCGACGGAAGAGTTTTAACGAAATTACGCGTTGGTCTCGGCTGGGACGCAGTCGAACAGCCAAAAGGTTTTTTCGCCAAAATTTTCAACAGCAAAACGGATTTTGACTGCGACGCTTCGGTTTTCATGTGCCAAGACGGGCGTTTCGTTGACAAGGACGATTTGGTTTACTTCGGACATCTGGAACATGATTCTCACGCCGTC
Organism: Selenomonadaceae bacterium; assembly: GCA_017444245.1. Classification (GTDB taxonomy): domain Bacteria; phylum Bacillota; class Negativicutes; order Selenomonadales; family Selenomonadaceae; genus Quinella. Next base: position 1,141 of record JAFSXD010000086.1, read on the forward strand.
AAACACATGGGCGACAATTTGACGGGCGAAGGCGAAGGCGACGACGAACAAATTTTCGTTGACCTTGAAAAACTTCCTTCACGCTACGACAGAATTATTTTCGTCGTCAACATTTACAAAGCGGCGGAACGCAAACAACATTTCGGCATGATAAAAAATGCTTACATCCGAATTGTCGACAGCGAAACCGACGAGGAACTTTGCAATTACAACCTTACCGACGATTACAGCGACATGCTTTCGATAATCGCGGGCGAAGTTTACAGGAAAAATGACGTCTGGAAATTTAACGCGATAGGTAGCGGAACGAAAGATATTAACTTGACTGAACTTAGCAAACGTTTCAGATAAAAACCAACGTTCAAAAATTTTGGGTAGAACATGATTACAAAAAACTTTTTCAAAATTTTTGCCGCGATATTTTTTAGCGCGTGCATTTTATTTTCTCCGATTGCCGGCGCGGAAAAAAATGTAGCTTGGACTTACGATGTAATTAACCCGCAAGTTATGGGCTACGTTGAAAAATTACCGGTTAAGACGGGCAATTACAAAAATCGTCAGCGTCCGATTTTGATTCAAGGCGCGATGACGTCTGAAGTCGGCGAACTTATCAAGGCGTTGGAAAAGCCCGTCGTCTATTGGCACATGCACTACCTTTTTGTGGCGGGGACGTACAAAGATTATCCCGTAGTGATTTCGCGCACGGAAATTGGCATGGAAAATGCGGCGGCGTCAACCGTTCTTGCGATTGAAAAATTTAATCCGATTGCGATAATCAATCAAGGAACGGCGGGAGGTTATATTCCGACGTTGCACTTGAACGACATTGTTATTGGAGAAAAATCAATTAATTGCAGTGCCTACATAGAAGATTACATGCCTGCCGGCGAATATGACGTGACGAAGAAAAAACTTCGCGGCATTCCTGCTTACACGGGGATTTACGAATTTGTAAGAGTTCCGGAATTTGCCGCCGACGAAAAACTTTTGAAAATCGCCAAGCGTGCCGCGTTGGACAAAAATTTTAACGTGACAGTCGGGACAATCGGTAGCGCGAATAGTCGGGACAATTCCGTTGACCACATAAATTTCTTGCATGAAAAATATGGAATTAATTGCAAAGAAATGGAGACAAATTCCGCCGCGCAGATGTGTTACACGGCGGGAGTGCCTTTTATCGGAGTTCGCGTCATTTCGGACAACGCTTTAACCGGAGAAAAATTTGAATTGTCGACGGCGGCTGACAGTCAAAATTTTTCTTTGCTTGTGGCGGAAAAACTTATTCGCGAAATAAAGTTAGGAAGATTTAGTTAGTTAGATCGATAGATCGATGGATCGATAGATCGATAGAAAAAATTTCTACAAGCTACAAGCTAACAGCTAAAAGGAGGTAAAATTTAGTTGAAGATAACAGGGCTAACCGACGCACAAGTTAAAGAGAACGTTGCCAAGTACGGCGACAACTCAATAACTGAACAAGCTCGCGAAGGTTTCTGGGATAAGTTGAAGGGCAACTTCGACGACCCGATTATTAAGATTTTAATTTTTGCGCTCGTGCTGAACGTTTTCTTTGCATTCATGGGGAAATCCGAATGGTACGAATCCGTTGGCATCGCAATGGCGGTACTGCTTGCAACTTTTGTGTCAACTTATTCTGAATACAACAACGAAAGCGCGTTTAGAAAACTTCAAGGCGAAGCGTCGCTGATTAAGTGCAAAGTTTATCGCAACGGCGCAGTCGTGGAAATTCCGATTAACGAAATTACAATGGGCGATTGCGTTTTACTTCAGACGGGTGACAAAATTCCTGCCGACGGCGTAATTATCGACGGCTCAATTCAAGTTGACCAATCCATTTTGAACGGCGAAGCGAAGGAAGAAAGCAAAACTCCTGCGCCTGATGAAAGTACCGACGCCGAAGCCGCGAAGAGTACAGATTTTTTGAATCCGCACAAAGTTTTTCGCGCAGCAGTCGTTGCCGGCGGAAGTGCCGTTATGAGGACAGTCACGCTTGGCGACGATACGGTTTACGGCAAAATTGCTAAGGAATTGCAAATCGACGAAGACCGCGACACTCCGCTGAAAGTTAAGCTCACGGATCTTGCGGGACAAATTTCAAAATTCGGTTACATCGGCGGCGTGTCGATTGCCGTTGCGTTCATGTTTGAAAGAATCGTCATTCAAAACGGTTGGGACATGGCGGCAATTTCCCTTTACTGCTCCGATTGGATGAACATTTTAAACAGTCTCGTTGAAGCGGTTATGCTTGCCGTTATCATTATCGTTATGGCGGTGCCGGAAGGTTTGCCGCTGATGATTTCAATCGTCTCCGCGCAGAATATGGGCAAGATGTTGAAAGATAACGTCCTTGTAAGAAAAATTTCCGGCATTGAAACGGCGGGAAGTTTAAATATTCTTTTCAGCGACAAGACGGGAACGATAACGAAGGGGCAGCTTGAAGTTGTAACTTTCCTTGACGGCAAAGCAAATTTCACTGAAACTTTTGACAAGCTTAGCAGTAAAGTACAATCACTTGTTTCATTGTCCGTTCGTTTCAACAGCGGCGCGGTAATTTCCGGAAATGAAATTGTCGGCGGCAACATGACGGACAGAGCATTACTCGGTTTTATTTTGGGCAAAGATTCTCCGCCAAACGTAACCGTCGGCGACACCGTGCCTTTCGACAGCGCGAAAAAATATTCTATGGCGAAAGTCAAAGGCGATTACGATTTGTGGCTGATTAAAGGCGCGCCTGAACGTCTTCTCGACAAATGCTCCTACTACTACGACGAAAACGGCGAACGTCAACCGCTCAACGCTCACGCCGCGATTAATGCGAAGATTGATGAGCTTGCAAACCGCGCGATTCGTACGCTTGCACTTGTGACTTATGACGGCGAAGTTACTGACGGAAATATTCCTGACAGCGGATTAACTTTCGTCGGCGTGACGGGCATTCGTGACGACGTTCGTCCTGACGCGATTAAAGCGATTGAGCAAGTTCATCATGCGGGCGTTCAAGTTGTCATGATAACCGGCGACAGAAAAGAAACCGCGCAGGCGATTGCGAAGGAAGCCGGCATTATCGAAATTAACGACGCCATTGTTATCACGAGTGCCGAACTCAACGAAATGAGCGACGAAGAAGTTAAGAAAAATCTCCCCAGACTTCGCGTCATTGCCCGCGCGTTGCCTTCGGATAAAAGCAGATTGGTTAGACTTGCGCAAGAATTGAATTTAGTCGTCGGCATGACGGGCGACGGCGTCAACGATTCGCCTGCGCTGAAGAAAGCGGACGTCGGTTTTGCAATGGGCGGCGGCACGGAAGTTGCGAAGGAAGCAAGCGAAATTGTTATCCTCGACGACAATTTTAAATCTATCGGTAAAGCGATTTTGTACGGGCGCACAATTTTTAACAGCATCCGTAAGTTTATAATTTTCCAGCTGACAATAAACGTTGGCGCAGTTTTAATTTCGTTTATCTGCCCGTTGTTGGGTTTGGAAAATCCTCTGTCGATAACTCAAATTCTCTGGGTCAACCTCGTTATGGACACGTTGGCGGCGTTGGCGTTCGGCGGTGAACCTGCACTTGACAGGTACATGGAAGAAGAGCCGAAGAAACGCGACGAAAAAATTGTCAACAATTACATGTTCAGCGCGATTGGAACGGGCTCACTTTGCAGTTTCGTCGTCGGTTTGGTTTTCCTGCTGACAGATTTTTCACGTTCACATTTCCGCGACGTGAATCCTGAAGGAGTCAATTTTACTTTTGGCGGCGACAGCGTTTACGTTTTGACGGGATACTTTGCCTTCTTCATTTTCATGGCGGTGTTCAATGCGTTCAACGCGCGCACGGACAGAATGAATTTGTTTGACAACATCGGCGGCAACACGGGATTTTTGAAAGTCATGGCGTTAATCGTCGTCGTGCAAATTATCATGACTTACTTCGGCGGCGCAATTCTCCGTTGCTACGGTTTGAATGCGGAAGAATGGCTTTTCGTAATTGCAATGGCGTTTATAATTATTCCCGTCGACTTGGTACGTAAAGCGATTTTCGGCGGAAATAAATAGTCCGTGATGATAATTAATCCGTGAAAATATTCTAAGCTCTAAGCCGCAAGCTGAAGGCTTAAAGCTGAAAGCTGAAAGAACATGAACAGATGGAATAACGCAGATACAACTTTATTATGTGCCGCGCTTTGCTTTCTGATCGCGGTGGGTTTCAAAATAATTTATCCTGAATCAATTTTGGCGGAAGGATTTTTGTTCGTGACGGAAGCGGCGATGGTCGGCGGTATTGCGGACTGGTTTGCAGTGACGGCACTTTTCAAAAAACCGTTCGGGTTTCCTTTCCACACGGCGATACTCCCGCGCAGGAGAGAAGAATTTGTTCGTGCGTCAACAAGAATGGTGCAGAAAGAATTTTTTTCACGGCGTGCGCTTTTCAAAAAAGCCAACTCGTTGCAACTCCTTCCGCTTTTGATTCGCTACCTTGAGAAGGACGAATCCAGAAAATTTTTGTTGACGGAAGTTTTTGAAGTGCTAAAAAGCAAATTCGTTTCCGTCGACAAAGAGGCTCTTGCAAAAAAAATTGCCAACAAAATCCGCAGAGAATTTTGCAACGTGCCCGCGTCAAATTTGGTGAACGCACTCTTCGCGTGGGTTCGCAACAACGAAAAGGACAAAGAAGTTTTTTTGACGCTGATGAGGTATTTTCGTCGTCAAGCCGCAAGACCGGAGACGAGAAACAAACTTCAAAAAGTTTTGGAGGGTTACGCAGAAGAACATACGAAGTCGGCGGGCGCGTTCTCCTCGTTCATGGCGGGGCTTGCAAAAATGTTGAACTTCGTCAATTTTGAAGAGGCGGCGGAGATCATGCAAGTTCAGCTGTTGAAACTTTTGGACGAACTTTTAAACGATTCTCCGTTGCAACGACAAACTTTGAATGAGTGCCGAATAAAATTTGCCGAATTGGCGGAGGCAACTGACACTGTCGATTTGGCGGGCTACTTGCAAGTTGATTTGGCGTCCGAAATGCCGTTGGAAGAGGCGTTGGAACTTGCGCTGAAAAATTTGGAAAATCAAATGGTTTCAGTGACGATTGAAGAAGCCCCGCCGAAGGATAAAGAAGCTCTCGTGCCGTTCCAAAATAATTTGGGATTGTTGGTCGTCCAAATTCTCAACGACGAATATTTAAGGTTGGTTGAACTTCTGCGCGGCGACAACGAAGTAAAAAATTCCGTTGAACGAGTGATTCACGAATTGACGACGCGGGCGGCAATGTACGCGCAGCCGTTGGTTGGCACGATAGCAAAATCTGCGCTGGAAAGATTGACGGAGGAGCAACTCAACAATTTGGTTTATGACAAGGCGGAAAAAGATTTTGTCTGGATTAGAATGAACGGCTCAATAGTCGGATCGGTTATCGGAATTGTCATGTTCATTTTGTTGCAACTGATTTAGGAATTATAGGCTAGGGATTAGAAAATTTTTTCCCTGCCCTGTTTCCTGACTAAGGGGGAAAGGTTATGAAGAATTGCGAAAAAGTTTTAGTTGCGGTATTAGTTTTTGTTGCGGGACTTTTCATCTCGGAAAATGTTTTTGCAATGACACTTTCCCGCCCGGTTGAAATTGGAAAAGTCGTTCACTACTCGGAAGACAACGGATTTGAAATTGTGTCCGCCGCGTCCAACGAAGGCGTCGAAGTGACGGAGCGCGACGACATAGAGCGTTACACTTCGGGGACGGCAACTTTCGGCAACGACGAAGAAACGCTTTACTTTTACTACGACGTTGGAACGGCGGCAAAAAATTTCAAAGATGCAACGGTTAGATTTGGTTCTAGGGATTCGGATAACACAGTTGACTTGGCGCACTTCGTTACGTACGCCTGCACGATTTTTAAAATTGACGTTGACGACGGCTCAACGATGTACCTTCTAGCCAACCAATACGACGGCGACGGCGTTTTTGAGTACGCACTCTTGGGCAGACGCAAGGACGGCAGTTTTGTAAAATATTTTGATACAACGTCGATAAAAACTTACTACTTCAAGGACAGCACAAAAAAAATCGGATTCAACAATGCGCGTTGTGTCGGCGATACAATTTTCATTGACTACGGCACGTACGATTTTGCGGAGAAGTTGAAGAAGGGCGGCAGTTTACAATTTCCATGGGACGCCGCCGCTCAATGGTTCGGCGTTGA
>JAFSXD010000087.1 GCA_017444245.1 Selenomonadaceae bacterium
GAAGTTTTTGGCGACGACGGGAAAAAACATCTCGTCACGCATAATGGCGTTGCGAAACATCCAAACGATAAAGCCATGAGAATTTGCGCCGAAAGAATTTTGCACGCACTTCATTAGCGTCTAGATTTTTTTTCAACTACCAGCTACAAGCTACCAGCTACAAGCTACCAGCTACAAGCTAATCAATACAATTTTTTCAACTTTGCTCCGTGATAGTAGTGTTCCAAAATTTTGTTATAGAGCCAACCTTTTTGAGCGTAAACTTGTGCGCCGTACTGGGACATGCCGACGCCATGCCCTTTGCCGTAGCCCGTGAAGACAACTTGACTGCCGATAATTTTCACGTCGAAAAGAGTACTCGGCAAAGAAAATTTTCTGCGCGCCTCGTCTCCTTTCATCTGAACAGTTTTTTTACTGCCGATAATTTTAAACGTCTTCACTCTTCCGGAAGTCGTACGATCCGAATCAGATTTTCCAATCGTCAGTGGCGAAAGTTCAAAACCTTGCAAAGTTCCGAAGGCGGCACCCATTCGCGAAGAAAAATCGTAGACGCTGAAATTAACCGTCCAAGCTTGGGTGTGGGTGTCTTCTTCGGCAACTGCGACGAGATGAGAAACACTGCCGCCCCAAACATTTGACGCGCTCTCCGTCATGCCGCCGCTGTCCGCGTGAAAAGGAGCGTCGACAGTCCGCCCGCCGTAGTACAAAACTTGTCCGCGAGTTTCTTTAACCGCCGTGTCCGTGCCGAAAAAAGTATTCACGCCGTTATAAACTTGGCAATGAGTAGTTGAGCAGAGATCGTAACCGTCCGCCTTGTGACGCCCGCGATTTTTCAAAACAAAAGTTCTTGCCGCGACTGCTTGAGACTTCAACGCCTCTATGTGCCATGACGGAATCATTTCCTTTGGCAAGACGCCGCGCAAATATTCTTCGACGGGCGCAATATTTATCACAGTCAGCCCGTAACTTTTTTTCAAAATACTTACGCCGCCAAAATATTCTTGTCCGTTAATCATGACGTGAACTTCATCCAACGGAATTTTGTCGCCGCGAATTTCTATGGCGGTTGAGTCCAACGACGCCATGTCAATAGTAAATTCTTCCCCCGCTACGATATTTTGTAGCGGTTTTTTTGTTAAAGAATCCGTCATGACGCAAGGCGCGGACATTTGCAACGTGACATTTTGGACGCCGTTCAAAATTCCGATTTTAATTTCCGGTTGCCATTTCGATTTAGATTTTGAATCAGTTTTTGTATCCGCTTTTGAATCAGCTTTTGTTTTTGCGTTGGTATCAGTTTTTGCATTTGGTTTAGGATTATCCGCCGCGAGAACAGTTCCCGATGACGCAAAAAAAATTACCGCAATGATTGCGGCGAGTACAGTTTGAAAATTAGAATGCATTTTTGTTTATCGCCCTTTTATTTAGCTGTTAGCTGTTAGCTTTTAGCTCATTGAAAATATCCGCCCGTATCCAGAAATTTACAGTACTTTGCAATGGATTTTTGAAAATCGGCAAAGCCGCCTTTGTAACCTGCGCGGAGAAGTTTTCGCGTGTCGGCTTGAGTGAAACTTTGATACTTGCCTTGAAGTTCGTCGGGAAAGTCGATGTACTCAACGCGCCCCGTGCCCATTGCGGCGATAACTGCTTGAGCGGTCTCGTTGAAAGTGTGAGCTTGACCGGTGCCGCAGTTGTAAACTCCGCTTTCAATATCCTCGTTGTCGAACGCCCACAAATTTACTTTAACGACGTCGTCAACGGAAATAAAATCGCGTCGTTGTTCGCCGTCTTCGTAGCCGTCACTACCCTTGAAAAGTTTGATAACGCCCGTGTCTTTCACTTGGTTATACATTTGGTAGACAATCGACGCCATACGTCCTTTGTGCTGTTCCTGCGCGCCGTAAACGTTGAAATATCTCAAGCCGATAATCGGCGGCGTGTAAAAATCTTCCGACGCGACTTCCAACAAAGTTTTTCTAACGTACATGTCGAAAATCATTTTTGAAAGAGCGTAAGCATTCAAAGCATGTTCGCAAGAAGTATTTTCGCGAAAACCATTTTGCCCGTCGCCGTAAACCGACGCACTCGACGCATAAATAAACTTTGCCTCTTCGTCAATGCAAAAATCAAACAACTCTTTGGAGTATTGAAAATTGACTTTCATGATGTAATCGGCGTCGCGTTCCATTGTGTCCGAGCAAGCACCCTCATGAAAAACTGCGTCGACTTCATCTTCAAGAAAAAAATCGTCGTCTTGAATGCGCTGAAAAAAATCTTCGACGTTCATGAAATCCGAAAACTTCAAGCCGCAAATATTTTTGTACTTGTCGCCGTTGCCGAGATTGTCGACGATTAAAATATCTGTTTCGCCGCGCAGGTTCAAGGCACGCACGATATTGCTGCCGATAAAACCCGCGCCGCCCGTTACAATTATCATGATAAACAGCCAAATTTGTGCAGAACAAATTTAGCATTGTCCCCCTTTTGAATTAATCCGCCAAAGTTGACAAAAATTTTTTACATGCAACGCGTTTCCTTTAGTCGTCACTCAATGCCGGCAATCCAATTTTTCATTTCGTTCACGGTACTGCGATTGAGCATTTTGCCGGAGATAATCGAAGGACAAATTTTTTTGAGCGTGTCGACTGTGCCGCCCAAATCACTGCCGCCGGACGTTGCGAAGAGATAAACTTTTTTTCCGGCAAGGTCAGTCGTCTCAAAAAAAGTAGTGATGATTCGCGGCGCGGTGTACCACCAAATCGGAAAGCCGACAAATACCGTGTCGTACTTTGAAGCGTCAAGAGGTTTTGCAATTTTCGGGCGGCAAGTCGGATCATTTTTTTCAAGCGAAGTCCGCGAACGATTATTTGTCCAGTCGAGGTCGGCGCGGTCGTAAGGGTCGACGGGTTTAATTTCAAAAATATCCGCCTTCGACTCCTCCGCCAAAATGTGCGCCACTTTCGCAGTCACGCCGCTTGCAGAAAAATAAGCTACCACTTTACTCATGAAATCATCTCCTGTCAAAATTATCTTTTAATCGGCTCGCTTAAATCCATGTGCCCCGCCAAAGTTTCGACTGCTTGCCCGTCAATCAAAAACCGAACTTGATTTACTTCGTCGAACTCCGTCAAAGTTTCCACGACGGAATTAATCAAAAATTCTTCGCCTGTTGAGCCGCCAACAAAATTTTTCGTGATGCCCGAATCTAAATCGACAACGGCAGTGTCACCGTCCAGCGTAATGCTTTTGATTTTCGCGCCGTCCGGAAAAATTTTTATGACGTTTTCTTCATTGGGGGCGTCAAGCAGACAACTTACAGCCGAAATATATTTCTGTTCGTCGTCGGAAAATTTTATTTCGCGTTCCACAGGGACAAGACTCATGCCCGCGTCGTCGGGATAATAAACTGTAATTTTCATGGTTTTCATCGAATCATTTGGATTGTTAACGTCCGAAGGATTTTTCGTTTCGTTGCCAACATTTTGTTGACCGGGATTTTCGGGCGGCTCATTCGGATTTGGCTTGTCGCAACCGGCAGTAAACAGTAGCAGCGCGGTCATTACCGATAAAAGAATTTTTTTCATAAGTTAATTAAATCCTCCTCTAGATTACTCGTTAAAGAATCGGTTAATGGCGGCGACTATAGCTTGAGCAAGTTTCTCTTGGTATTCGTCACTTGCCAAAAGGCGTTCTTCTTCGTAATTCGTGATGAAACCCAACTCAATAAGCGATGAAGGGCAATGCGTATGCTTGATTACATAGAAATTTGCCGATTTAATACCGCGATTGCTCAAGCCACCGTAGTACTGAAGTTCTTCGTTTAACAGTGCGGCAAGTCTGTAGCTTGCAGAGCTGCCGGAGTAATAAAAAGTTTCCATGCCGTTTGAATTTGGATTAGAAAAAGCGTTGCAGTGAATGCTGATGAAAATTTCGGCGTCGCGCGGAGCAGTGGCAACACGTGCGCCCAATTCAGCGGTGTTTGACGCGTTGGGGGAGGCAACGTCTTTATCCGTGCGGCGCGTCATGATGACTTCTGCGCCGGAATTGAGCAATCTCTCTTCCGTCTTGAGCGCGACGGCTAATGTAACTTCTTTTTCCGTCAAGCCGCTCGGTCCGACTGCGCCGCGATCCGAACCGCCATGCCCCGCGTCCAAAACTATGACACGTCCGCTTAAAGTGCCGTCGATATTTTCTCCGCCGGATCTGCGCGGCTGTTGCGGTTGATAAGTTCCGCTACTTTGCACGCCTTCGCCGGTTTTGACAATCTCAATAATCATCTGCGAATATTTTCTTTCGGGGTTGGGATGTTCGCGCGTCGTGACTTTCGCAGTGTAGCCGTCTTGTTCAAAGTCAATCACCATTGAAAAATCCAGCCGCGTATTTTCTTTATCGGAATTTACCGTCACGCTTTCAATGATATTTTTTGCCTGAATGTTTCTTTCGATAATCCTGTTGATTCTGCCGGGCGACGCGCCGTTAATCGAAAGAGTCATGAGACTGCCGGAAGATTCCAGAGAAACATCAGCGGGATTGAGTTTTCCGCGATAATCTATTTGAACTTTAACTGTCGTCCGATCCATGTTGTAGGCGAAAATGTTCAGCAACTCGACTTGAGGTTTTGCCTCTGCCGTCCCCAAAATCGTTAAACAAAAAGCTAGCGTTAATGTCAACAATCCAAAAAGTTTTCTAATCAAATAAATTCCCTCCGATTAGATTCGTCTGTTTCACTCATTCAAAAGTTTCCGCGCAGATTCCAGAGCGGCTTGAGTTTTTTCGGCGTCATAAGAAATTTTCAGCGTCAAGTAGTCGCCGTCGCTCACGTCGTCCGGCAAAAAATTTGCGGGCAAAATAATCTGCGCGGGGTCGTCTTCATCAGTGAGAAGGACAGCTTCCGCCGTGCCGTCTTCAAGTTCCTCAATCCTGTCAAGGTAGACGCAGGAGATTTTTTCGTTGGGTTGAGCGTCCGCCTCGTCAAAATTTTTCGTAAGAGATTTTGTCTGCGTTACTTCTGCGATTTCTTTTCCTTGATCCATGCCTTTACCCAATCCTCCTTCACTTCCGGCGTGACAGAAAAATTATTTCCGTCCGTTTCGATAACGACAGTACCATTTTTCCATGACCACAAAATATTTTTGCTGTCAATGCCCTGATTCAAATAAGTTTCCAGCGGCTCAAGGTGTGGATGCCCGTAAGTGTTGCCGCCGCGTTTCGTCGTCGGTTCGCCCGCAGAAATTAGAACGTATTGAGGATTTACCACGCGAACAAAATTTTCTGAAGACGAACTGTGACTGCCATGATGTCCCGCCTTCAAAATAGAACTTTTTAACGCCTTGTCTTTGTTGTCCTGCCAAATTTCGCTTTCAACTTTCAATTCGGCATCGCCCGTGAACATCATCGTGAAATTTTTGTAGTGAAGTCGTCCGACGATTGATTCATTGTTGGGATCAGATTTTTGTTTACCGCCGTTTACTTCGTCAACCAAATTTTTGTTGGGGAAGAGAACTTCAAATTTGACATTGCCGCCAAAATTGAGCGTGTCGCCCGCCTTCAAAGTCGAATGCTTGACGTTGTTTTCTTTAATCGCAGTCATGTAATTCAGATAAAGTTTCGACGTGGAGGCAATGCCGTTGTCGAAAACTTCTTTGACGGTAAATTTTTTATCCTTGAGAAGTTTTTCAAGCCCGCCGATATGATCTGCGTGCGGGTGCGTCAAAATAATTTTGTCGAGTGAATTGACGCCCGCCTTGTCCAATTCGCTGACAAGTTTTGAGCGTTCGTCAACATCCGAAGTATCTATCAAAATATTCTGCGTCGAAGTTTGAATCAAAAAAGAATCGCCCTGACCGACGTTTAACATGGTAATTTTCAAATCAGATTTAATTTTCTCGTTGGTAGCCGTCGCGTTGCCGCCGGCATTAGAAGTATTTTCAGACTGGGCATCGGTAGCCGTCTCTTCTTTGGAATTTGCGTCGTTGGAATTTCCGCTCGACGAAGTTCCACAGCCGCTAAACATGATCATCAACAAAAATAGCGGCAATAAAAAATATTTCCTCATTCAACCACTCCTTTTTAGCTTCAAGCTTTAAACTCAACTGCCTTTGAAATCTTTGTAGACAATGTAAACCCTAATGCAGAGCATCATGACCCAAAGCACAAAAGCCCCCAGAAAAATTTTGTTGGCAGTAGTCAAATTGTCGAAGTCGTAATGTGACAACAGAACAACCGCCGCCACAATAATTACCACGTCAACAACTGACACAGCTTTTTTCAAAACTTCAAACAAAATTTTCACCTTCAAAATTTTTTCATTTTGCGAATTATACATTACTTGTCAATGTGTTGTGAATAGGAAAATTAATTTCATCCAAAAATTTTTCTGTCGACAAAATTTGTTGGACTTTTTCAAACGCTTGCGGTAAAATTTTTTTGGTTGAGACGCGAATTTTTTCTGTGGAAAGGGCGTATCGTTTTGAAAAAATTTCTGTCAACGGCGGCGGCTTTTCTTATGTTTAATTCAATCGCGAATGCCGCGCCCATGACGTTGAACGTGCACGACGCGGATTTAAAATCTACGATTATGCTCGTCGCCCGCGCAGGCAATTTAAATGTTTCTGTCGACGATTCTGTTGGCGGGAACATTTCTGTTTCACTGTCGAACGTTGAGCCGC
>JAFSXD010000088.1 GCA_017444245.1 Selenomonadaceae bacterium
ACCGTCGCCCTGCGCGCCCAAGTTCACGTCACTTTTCACGACGCGGAAATTTTTCTTCGCAGAATATTTTTCATTCGGCACGTAACTTTCATTGCGGCTAAGCCATGCGGAAATATCTGACGGCGCATCCGTTTTCGTGTAAACGCTTTGTCCGAAGGCAACTTCATGCCCGCGCGTCGCCCACAAAGTATTTTCTTTCAAGCAAAGTGACGCCGTCAACGCGTATTCGCCCGCGCCAAATTTCGGAACGTTAATTGCAACGTCTTTCGTCTCCGCAGGTTGAATCGGCGGAACTTCAACTTCATTCGTCCAAACTTCGCGCCCGTCGACGAGCAAAGTCAATTTCAAAATGTATTGCGCCGCGTCCGTGAACAGAGATTTATTTTGAATCGTGACTTTATTTTCATTCGGCGTCAGCGTAAAGTTTTGGTAATTGAACTTGACATCTTGCAACTTCGTAGTCGGTTTTCTGTCGTAAAAGAAAATTCCGTTGCCGCTGAAATTGTAATCAGTCGGACGATCTCCGAAATCTCCGCCGTAAAGAAACGCTTTCTTTTCGTTTGAGTAAATTGCTTGGTCGACGAAATCCCAAATGAATCCGCCTTGATAAAGTTCCTCTTCTTCGGCAAGTTGAGTGTATTTGTGCATGCCGCCGTTGGAATTTCCCATTGAGTGCGTGTATTCGCACATGATAAACGGCTTATCGCGGTGTTCGCTCAAAAATTTTTTCACGTCGCGGACGACGGTGTACATTTCGCTTTCCATGTCGGAAGTGGCGTTGTACCTTCTGTCCCAAAAAATACTTTCGTAGTGAACGAGGCGCGAAGGATCAGCCTTGCGGAAGTATTCGCTCATCTCAAAAATATTTTTTCCGCCGCAACTTTCATTGCCGCAAGACCAAATTAAAATTGACGGATGATTTTTGTCACGCTCCAACATGGACTGCGCACGGTCAAGAATTGCCGCAAGCCATTTCGGATTGTCATTCGGCACAGAATTTTCGTCAAGGCAACAAGCACCGTTACGCATCCACGCGCCATGAGTTTCCAAATTCGTTTCGTCAATCACGTACAAACCGTAGCGGTCGCAAAGTTCGTAAGTAAAACTTTGATTCGGATAATGCGAAGTTCTAAGCGCGTTGATGTTGTGGCGTTTCATCGAAATAATATCCTGCTCAATCATCGACGGATCGAATGCGCGCCCGTTGTAGCAGTCGAACTCGTGACGGTTGACGCCCTTGAAGACAATGCGCTTGCCGTTGATTTTCATAACCGCGCCGTCCATTTTAAATTCGCGGAAACCGATATTGAGCGGAATAATTTCAGTGACGACGTCGCCAACTTTCACTGTGAAAACTGCGCGGTAAAGGTACGGACTTTCGGCACTCCAAAGATTCGCGTTTGAAAGTTCCGCGCTGAAAATATTTTCCTTGCCGAAAATTTCTTGAGACTGTTGGAAAATTTTTTGTCCCGCCGCGTCGTAAATTTCAACGTCCAAAATTTTTGTGGCGTCGCTGTTCCATTTGAAATTAATTTCAAGCTTGCCGTCTTTGTAATCGTTGACAGGCGCGGCTTTAACGAAAATATCTTCGGCGTGCGCTTCCGGCTTGGTGTACAACAAAACTTCGCGGAAAATTCCGCTGAATCTGAAAAAGTCTTGATCTTCCAGCCAACTGCCGCTTGAGAAACGAACGACTTGCACTGCCAATTTATTTTCGCCCGGCTTGATGAACGGCGTCAAATCAAAATCCGACGGCGTGAAACTGTCTTCACTGTAGCCGACAAAATGCCCGTTCAACCAAAGAGTAAGCGAAGACTCCGCGCCTTGAAAACTCACGAAAATTTTTTTCCAATCGGCGGGCGCATAAAATATTTCACGTAACACGCAACGGGATTGAAACGTTGCGGAATTTCTTAGGGATTGATGACTTCGTTGCCGTCCCAAGCGTAAGGCGTGGTGGTGTAGTGCGGCTTGCCGTAGCCTTCCATTTGAATATGCGCAGGCACGCGAATTGTTTTCCAATCGTGGCAGTCAACGTCAGGAGATTGAAAATTTTTCGGCGCGCTTGCCAAATTTTCCGCGTAAGAAAAATTCCAAAGACCATTCAGCGACAAAACGAAGGAAG
>JAFSXD010000089.1 GCA_017444245.1 Selenomonadaceae bacterium
ATCGAAATGGACGTTGAGCTCATCACTCCGATTGCTATTGAAAAAGGTTTGCTCTTCGCTATTCGTGAAGGCGGTCACACGGTAGGTTCGGGACGCGTTATCGAGATTAACGAAGCTTAATTGCTAATTAGATTTTGAAGTTTGAGGTGGCAGCTTGCAATGCAGGTTGCCGCCTTTGACTGCACAGTAAGGTTTATTTTTGAGGAGGGCTTGTAATGAAAATCGAACACGTTGCCATTTATGTTCGTGACGTTGATACGGAGAAAGATTTTTTTGTAAAGTATTTTGGCGCAAAAGCTACAAATAAATATACCAATTTCCGCACGGATTTTACAAACTACTTTTTGACTTTTGAAGATGGCTCGCGCCTCGAAATTATGAATCGCGCAACTATGGCTGATCCCGCAAAAGTTGAGTATCGCAGCGGTTATCATCACATCGCAATGGAAGTCGGCGACAGAAAAGACGTTGACGATATGACGAAACGCCTTCAAGCTGACGGCTATACCGTAGTCAAGGGCGCGCGCGAAACCGGCGACGGACAATACGCAAGCGTCGTACTTGACCCCGAGAATAACGAAATTGAGCTCATTGCGAGACAGGTAAGCGGCACTACTTATAAAGACTAAACTTACAAGCTACAAGCTACAAGCTAAAAAAGGCAGATTGCTTGACCGACGGGCAATGAAGTCAAGGGAACTGTCGAAGTAAAGGAGAAAATAAATTGCCACAAAAACAACAAAAACAACTTCGTATTCGCCTCAAGGCATACGACCACAAAGCACTTGATCAGAGTGCGGCAAAAATCGTGGAAATTGCACGGCGTAACGGATTGACGGTCTCAGGACCTGTACCGCTTCCGACTGAAAAAAATATTTACACGATTTTGCGTTCCCCACACGTCAACAAGGATTCGCGTGAACAATTTGAAATGCGTACGCACAAACGCCTGATTGATATTCTTCAGCCGACGCAAAAATTTATCGACGCGCTCGTTAAAATCGAGATTCCTGCCGGTGTAAATCTTGAAATTAAACTTTAAGGCAGGAGGTGAGATAATTGGCAAAAGCTCTTTTGGGTATCAAGCTCGGTATGACGCAAATTTTCACGGAGGACGGTAAAGTTATTCCCGTGACTGTCGTCGAAACAGGAAACAACGTCGTACTTCGCAACAAAACAGTCGACACTGACGGATACTTTGCAGTTCAAATCGGTTTCGGCGATATCAAAGAACACAAAGTAAAAAAACCTATGATGGGACAATTTAAAAAGCTCGACGTTAAGCCCGTGAAATTTATCCGTGAACTTCGTCTTACTTCGGAATCGGAATACAAGACGGGCGACGTTATCGGCGTCGATATTTTCGCTGAAGGTGAACTGGTTGACGTTATCGGAACTTCACGCGGCAAAGGTTTTGCGGGAACGATCAAACGTCACGGTTTTGCACGCGGACCAATGGGACATGGTTCAAAATCTCATCGTGAGCCCGGCTCAACCGGCGCAATGATGTCCGGTCCCGGCGGACGCGTCATCAAAGGCAAAAAGTTGCCTGGACGTATGGGCGGCGTTCGCACGACAATTCAACGCCTTACAATCGTTCGCGTCGACGTGAACAGGAATTTGCTTTTGATTAAGGGCGCAATTCCAGGACCGAAAAAAGGTCTCGTCATCGTGAAAAATACTGTTAAGCCTAACAAGCGTAAAAGAAAATAATTTGGAAAGGAGGAGAATTTTAACAGATGCCAACGTTACCTGTATATGATATGACGAACGCGAAAGTTGGAGATATTGAACTTAGCGAAGAAATTTTCGGAGTCAAGATTAACGAAGGGCTTGTTCATCAGGCGGTTGTTATGCAACTTGCGTCGCGTCGTCTTGGCACTCATGCAACGAAAACACGCGGAATGGTACGCGGCGGCGGGCGCAAGCCATGGCGTCAAAAAGGCACGGGGCGCGCTCGTGTCGGTTCGCGCAGAAGTCCTCTTTGGCGTGGCGGCGGTACGATTTTCGGACCACACCCCCGCGATTATTCTTTCACCATGCCCAGAAAACAGCGTCGCCTTGCAATTAAATGCGTACTCTCTGACAAAGTTAACGGCGATAATTTGATTATCTTGGACAGCTTGAACTTTGATGAGCCGAAAACGAAAAAGTTTGTCGAATTTCAAAAAACTTTCGGCGTTGACGGATGCAAATCCCTTTTCATTACCGAAGAGCTCGTTGAAAGCGTCGTGCGTTCCTCAAATAATTTGCAGAACGCTCAAACGATTAGCGCAGTTCAGCTGAACGTGTTCGATATTCTCAACAGCAAGAAACTTTTCATTACGAAAGACGCCGTCAAAAAAATTCAGGAGGTGTACGCGTAAATGGACGCGAGAGATATTTTGATTCGTCCGATGATTACTGAGCACACCACCGATTTAATGGCGGAAGGCAAGTACGTTTTCATTGTTGACAAGAACGCAAATAAAATTCAAATTGCCAACGCAGTCACGGAAATTTTCCAAGTCAAAGTGGAAAAAGTCAACACAATTAACGTTAAGGGCAAAGTAAAACGTCGCGGACGTATCGTCGGCAAGCGCAACGATTTCAAAAAAGCTATCGTGAAACTTGCTGAAGGTGAGTCAATCGAATTTTTCAGCGCGTAAATTTGAGATTGCACCATGATTAAAGCTATACTGATGTTCGTCTTCGGCAATGCACTTTGGGACAAGCTTGTAGAATATTTCGGCTCAACCGACGCGGTAGTTGAAGCAACCGTTATTGTTTTAGTCGTGGCGTTGATTGTAAAATTTCACAAAGAGATAATCGGTTTCGCGATAGTGATTTTGATTTTGTGGATGATTTTTCACTAAAATTTTTTAACGCTTAGTGCTTAGCGGAAAATTAAGCGCAGAAAAGGAGGCTGAAGAGTGGGAATTAAATCTTTCAAGCCGTATTCTCCCGGTCGTCGGTTTATGACGGTCTCGACTTTTGAAGAGATAACGACTGACAAGCCGGAAAAATCCCTTTTAGCACCGCTTAAAAGTCATGGCGGACGCAACCAACAGGGACGCATGACGGTACGGCATCAAGGCGGCGGGCATAAACGTCGCTACAGAATTATTGATTTCAAACGCAACAAAGACGGTATTCCGGCGAAAGTTGCAACGATTGAGTACGATCCTAACCGCAGTGCAAGAATCGCGTTGCTTCACTATGTTGACGGGGAGAAACGTTACATCCTTGCGCCGAACGGTTTAAAAGTTGGAGATATGCTCGAATCCGGTCCGGAGTCCGATATTAAAATTGGAAATGCATTACCGCTGAAAAATATTCCTGTCGGCACAATGATTCACAACATCGAAATGAAAATCGGCAAAGGCGGGCAAATGGTTCGCAGTGCCGGTACTGCCGCTCAACTTATGGCGAAGGAAGGCAACTACGCAACGTTGCGCATGCCCAGCGGTGAAGTTCGTAAAGTTCACATCGAATGCCGCGCGACTATCGGACAAGTTGGTAATTTGGATCACGAAAATATTACGATTGGTAAAGCCGGACGTTCTCGTTGGCTCGGTCGTCGTCCTGCCGTTCGCGGTGTCGCACAAAACCCGATTGATCACCCGCATGGCGGCGGTGAAGGTCACAGTCCGGTTGGGCGCAAGCATCCTGTCACAAAATGGGGTAAATGCGCTATGGGTGCCAAGACTCGCCGCAAAAAAGCTTCGGATAAACTTATTGTTCGTCGTAGGAAATAATACGAAGGGAGGAAAAATTTTTGTCAAGGTCTGTTAAGAAAGGACCGTTTGTCCAAGAAAAACTTTTGAAGAAAGTCGAGGAACTCAACGCCGCGAATCAAAAGAAAGTTATTAAGACTTGGTCGCGCAGTTCGACGATTCTTCCTTCGTTCATCACTCACACAATCGCGGTACACGACGGCAGAAAACATGTTCCCGTTTACATTACCGAAGATATGGTTGGACACAAGCTCGGCGAATTTGCCCCAACTCGCACGTTTAAGGGTCACGCCGGCGAAGAACGCAAGATGAAGTTGAAATAGATCGATAGTTGCTAGATCGATAGATCGATAGTTAGAAATTTCCATCGATCTAACGATCCATCGATCCATCGATCCCAATGAAAGGAGGTTGACGAATGGCAAAGGAAGTAAGAGCCGTTGCAAAATACGTGAGAATTTCCCCGCGCAAAGTTCGCATCGTCATGGATTTGATTCGTGGCAAAGACGTTGCCGACGCACTTGCAATTTTGAAATTCACACCAAAACGCGGCGCAGTGCTCATCACTAAAGTTTTGAACTCGGCGATTGCCAACGCGGAAAATAATTTTGATATGGACGCTGAAAATCTCTACATTGCAAAATGTTTCGTGGATCAAGGTCCTACCATCAAAAGGATTCATCCTCGTTCGCGCGGACAAGCATTCGGCATTTTGAAACGCACATCGCACATTACCGTTATCGTTTCGGAAAAAGAAAAAGAGGCTGAGTAAGATCGATAGATCGATAGATCAATAGATCGATAGCAAAGATTTCATCAGCCACTGAAAAAGGAGGGTTAACGTTGGGGTCAAAAAGTACATCCGCATGGAATACGACTTGGCGTCATCAAAACTTGGGATGCCAAATGGTATGCGGGCGACAAAGATCATGAATTCGCAAAAAATCTTCACGAAGATATCAGAATCCGTAAAGCTTTGAAAAAGTTAAAGCAACTTTCTCAAGCGGGAATTTCGCGCATTGAAACCGAGAGACCTAAAGATAAACTCAAAATTACAATTCACACCGCCAAACCCGGTATGGTTATCGGTCGCGGCGGCACGGGAATTGAGGACATCAAAAACAGTCTTAAAAAGTTGACAGACAAGCGTCTTGATATTAACATTATGGAAATTCGCCAGCCGGATTTGGACGCAACGCTTGTTGCCGAAAGCATAGCCGCGCAGTTGGAACGCCGCATCGCTTTCCGTCGCGCAATGAAACAAGCCGTCGGTCGCACAATCCGCGCCGGTGCAAAGGGAATTAAAATTGCTTGTAGCGGAAGACTCGGCGGAGCTGAAATTGCCCGTTCCGAATCCTACCGTGAAGGCAGCATTCCGTTGCACACTCTGCGCGCGGATATTGACTACGGATTTGCTGAAGCGAATACAACCTACGGACGAATCGGAATTAAAGTTTGGATTTTCAAAGGCGAAATTCTCCCGGAAAGAAAAACTCAAACGGATCAACAAAATGTTGAAGGAGGTGCTACACGAAATGCTGATGCCTAAAAGAACAAAGTTCCGCAAACAATTTCGCGGGACAATGAAAGGCAAATCCAATCGCGGAAACAAAGTCGCGCATGGACAGTACGGACTTGTAGCCCTTGAGCCTGCATGGATAACCAATCGCCAAATTGAGGCGGCTCGTATCGCAATGACGCGTTACATTCGTCGTGGCGGTCAAGTTTGGATAAAAATTTTCCCCGACAAACCTGTTACGGCAAAACCTGCTGAAACTCGTATGGGTAGCGGCAAAGGTTCACCGGAATATTGGGTAGCAGTTGTTAAGCCGGGACGTGTTCTCTTTGAAATGGCGGGCGTTCCTCGCGAAATCGCGGCGGAGGCAATGCGTCTTGCCGGTCACAAGTTACCGATTAAAACCAAATTCATTGAGAACGAAGGACAAGGCGACGTTTATGTTCCTGTCGTGAATGAAACGCTTGCTGATGCAAAGAAGGCGGCTCACGCGGCGGCAGTCGAAGAGGCGCACGAAGCTGAAGCTAAGGCACAAGAAGGCGGTGACGCAAATGAAAGCGTATGAGATGAACGCTGATAAAATTCGTGGTCTCAGCGCAGAAGAGCAGGAAGAAAAACTTACTTCACTGAAGGAAGAACTTTTCAATTTGCGTTTTCAACAGGCAACAGGGCAGTTGGAAAATCCCATGCGTATCCGCGAAGTCAAAAAAACAATCGCGCGAATCAAAACAGTTTTGCACGAAACTAAGCGCGGCATCCGTCAGTAGTTTAGATCGCTAGATCGATAGTTGCTAGATCGATAGTTGAAATATCGAAAGGAGGGTAATTGTGGCAGAAGAAATTAAACGCAACGAGCGCAAAACTCGTATCGGCAAAGTTGTCAGCGATAAAATGGACAAGACCGTTGTCGTGGCGATTGAGGAACTGATTCAGCATAAACTTTACAAAAAATCTGTGAAACGTACCGTAAAGTTCAAAGCGCACGACGAAAATAACGAAGCGCACGTCGGCGACAGAGTTTTAATCATGGAGACTCGTCCGCTGTCCAAAGAAAAACGTTGGCGCGTCGCTGAAATCATTGAAAAGGCTAAGTAGATCGTTGGATCGATAGATCGATAGATCGATAGTCAGTTAATGAGCTTTAAACTTAAAGCTTGAAGCTTAAAGCTTAACAGGAAGGGAGGAAAATTTTAAGTGATTCAACAGCAAACAATGCTTAGCGTTGCTGATAACACCGGCGCAAAAGATATCATGTGCATTCGCGTTTTGGGCGGCTCAATGCGTCGTTACGCCAACATCGGTGACATTATCGTAGCGTCAGTGAAATCTGCCTCGCCGGGCGGTCAAGTCAAGAAAGGCGATGTTGTTAAGGCAGTTGTCGTTCGCAGTCGCAAAGGGCTCAGCCGTCCCGACGGTTCATATATTCGTTTCGACGAAAACGCGGCTGTCATCATCAAAGAGGACAAAACTCCGCGCGGTACTCGTATTTTTGGACCTGTCGCACGTGAATTGCGCGAAAAAGATTTTATGAAAATAATTTCTCTCGCGCCTGAAGTTCTGTAATCTTTTTTTCCGAAGAAAGGAGGTGTCGCGTTGTCACTCACAAAGTTGCACGTAAAAACCGGAGATACAGTCGTTGTACTCTCCGGCAAAGACAAAGGTAAACAGGGCAAAATCACTGCCGCAATGCCGCGTAAAGGCATGGTTATCGTTGAGAACGTCAACAAAGTTAAACGTCACAGCAAGCCCAGTATGAAAGTTCCGCAGGGTGGCATTATCGATAAGGAAATGCCGCTGAACGTTTGCAAAGTTCAGTTGATTTGTCCGGCTTGCAACAAGGCTACGCGAATTGGTCATAAAAAAGTTGACGGGAAAAACGTCCGCGTTTGCAAAAAATGCGGCGAAGTTGTAGACTCTGCAAGATAAAATTTTTTGGGAAGGAGGAAAATTTTTTTGGCTAGCAGACTTTTGGAAAAGTATAAAAGCGAAGTCGTCAGCGCGTTGACGGAAAAATTTAAGTACACGAACGTTATGCAAGTTCCGAAACTTGAAAAAGTCGTCATCAACATTGCGCTTAGCGATGCAGTTGGAAATCCTAAGGCGTTGGAATCGGCAATGGCGGACTTGGCACTTATCGCGGGACAAAAACCGATTATCACTCGTGCAAAAAAATCTTTGGCGGCGTGGAAATTGCGCAAAGGCATGGCGATTGGTTGCAAGGTTACTCTGCGCGGCTCTCGTATGTATGATTTTCTCGATAAGTTCATGAATATTGCGCTTCCGCGTGTTCGTGACTTTCGCGGCGTGAATCGCAATTCTTTCGACGGACGCGGCAACTACGCTATCGGCATAAAGGAACAGTTGATTTTTCCGGAGATTGAGTACGATAAGATCGACAAGATTCGTGGAATGGATATTATCGTTGTCACGACGGCGAAGACCGACGAAGAGGCGCGCGAATTTTTGGCACTCATGGGAATGCCGTTCGCTAATGCTTAATTTGAGCTTAAAGCTTAAAGCTTGAAGCTTGAAGCTTGAAGCTTAGACTGGTGGTGATTATCAAATGGCAAAGAAAGCTTTAATTGAAAAGTGGAAGAAACCGCAGAAGTACAAGACGCGTGAATATAACCGTTGCAAAATTTGTGGCAGACCGCATGCCTACATGAGAAAATTTGAAATGTGCCGTATCTGTTTCCGTGAACAAAGTTACGCAGGCGCAATTCCCGGTATTACAAAATCCAGTTGGTAATTTAATCAAAGCTGGTAGCCGGCAGCCGGTGGCTTGTAAACAATTATTTAAAGACCTACAAGCTACTGCCTACAAGCTACAAGCTAACATTGAAAGGAGGATATCGATTCGCTGTGGCAATGACTGATCCTATTGCGGATATGCTGACACGCATTCGCAATGCAAATTCCGTCTATCATGACAAAGTTGAGATTCCCGGTTCAAAAATTAAAACGGCAATCGCGGAAGTTCTCAAGCAGGAAGGTTTCATTAGGGACTACACGTTCGCGCAGGATACAAAGCAGGGCGTCTTGACGGTGTTCCTTAAGTACGGTGCAAACCGTGAAAAAGTTATTACCGGCATTCAGCGCATCTCTCGTCCCGGTCTTCGTCAATATTCGCGCAAAAAAGATTTGCCGCGCGTGTTGGGCGGTCTCGGCATCGCAATTATTTCCACGTCCAAAGGAATTGTGAGCGACAAAGAGGCTAGGAAGTTGGGACTTGGCGGCGAAGTTATCGCTTATGTTTGGTAGCTGAAAGCTAAAGGCTAACAGCTGAAAGCTAAAAGCTAAAACGGAGGTGCTGGAATGTCACGAATTGGAAGAGCACCAATTACAATTCCCGCAGGCGTAACGATAAACGTCGACGAGGAAAATTTGGTGCACGTTAAAGGTCCGAAAGGAGAACTCTCCCGTAAGATCAACAAGGATATGAAAATAACCATCGAAGACGGCGTCTTGCATGTGACGCGTCCTTCAGATGATAAAACCCACAGAAGTTTGCACGGACTCAGCCGCACGCTCATCAACAACATGGTCGTGGGCGTCACGCAGGGTTTCACGAAAAACCTTGAAATTAACGGCGTCGGCTATCGTGCAACGAAGCAAGGAAAAAATCTTTCTCTTGCGCTCGGCTATTCGCATCCGGTTGTGATTGAGCCGCCCGCAGGAATTACCCTCGACGCTCCTACTCAAAACACGATTACTGTTCACGGAATCGATAAGGAACTTGTCGGCGCGGTTGCGGCAAATATTCGCGGCTGGCGTGAACCTGAACCCTACAAGGGCAAAGGCATTAAGTACGCCGGTGAACACATTCGCCGCAAGGAAGGCAAGGCTGGAGGTAAGAAATAGATCGCTGGTGATTAGATCGCTAGATCGCTAGAGATTTTCCGCTAGCTGACCGGCGGTCTGCTTAACCGGTTATCTGGAAACTAAAGGGGGTCGAAAAATGCTTCATAAAGTGGATAAAAATAAAACGCGCACGAAAAGGCATTTGCGCGTTAGAGCTCATCTTTCGGGAACTGCCGAGCGTCCGCGCTTGAATGTTTTCCGTAGCCTTGCGCACATTTACGCGCAGGTCATTGACGATGAAAAAGGCATTACTTTGGTCGCGGCAAGCTCCGTAGAAAAAGATTTTGAAGGTAGCGGCGGCAATATCGCGGGCGCAAAAAAAGTTGGCGCAGCTATCGCGAAAAAAGCTTTGGAAAAAGGAATTACGGAAGTCGTATTCGATCGTGGCGGCTATATCTATCACGGGCGCATTGCGGCACTTGCTGAAGCGGCTCGCGAAGGCGGATTGAAGTTTTAGATCGCCAGATCGTTAGATCAATAGAGAAATCTTTTCTAAAAGCTACAAGCTATAAGCTACAAGCTACAAGATAAAAAGGAGGTTTGAATTTTGACAAGAAATGACAGAAATGACAACGAAACTCCGGAATTTGAGGAGAAAGTTGTATTTATAAATCGTGTCGCTAAAGTTGTTAAAGGCGGTCGTCGTTTCTCATTCAGTGCGCTGGTCGTTGTCGGCAACAAAAACGGGAAAGTCGGCGTAGGTCTCGGCAAGGCGGCTGAAGTTCCTGAAGCGATTCGTAAAGGCGTTGACGACGCGAAGAAAAATCTTATCGAAGTTGCGCTGAAGGATCGTTCAATCCCGCATGGCGTCGTTGGAATTTTTGGTGCAGGTCGCGTGATGTTGCGCCCCGCGTCAAAAGGTACAGGCGTCATTGCCGGCGGTCCTGCGCGTGCCGTATTGGAACTTGCCGGAGTTCATGACATTCTCACGAAGTCGCTGGGCTCGTCAAATCCAAACAACATGGTTCGTGCAACGCTTGAAGGTTTGAAAATGTTGAAACGTGCCGAAGTCGTCGCGGGATTGCGCGGAAAATCGGTTAAGGAACTTTTTGTGTAAGGAGGCGTCGCAATGGCTATGTTGAAAGTTACGCTGAAAAGAAGCCTTATAAGTCGTCCCGAAACGCAAAGGAAAACTGTCCGTTCGCTCGGACTTCGTAAACTCAATTCATTTTCAATTCTTCCTGACGTTCCCACGATTCGCGGACAAATTTTCAAAGTCAAACACTTGGTTGCAGTCGAAGAAATTTCTGACGAAGACGCGGCGAAGTTGGCTAAAAAATCCGTAAAGCTTGAGAAAAAAGCTGAACCTAAGGCTAAAGTTGCAACGGCTGAAGTTAAAGCGGCTGAAGTTGAAACTAAAGTTGAAGTTGAAACGAAAGCTGAAACGGTGGACAAAGAAAAAATTGCGGCTAAGGCACAGAAAATTGTTGACGCGGTGAAAAAATCGCCGGCAATCGCGGAAAAAATTGTTGATGCGAAAAAATCGGAGGATGCTTGAGAATGAATTTACATGAACTTAAACCTACCGACGGCGCACGCAAAAAAGAAGTTCGCGTTGGTCGCGGCATAGGTTCAGGCTCCGGCAAAACCTGCGGACGCGGGCACAAAGGACAAAAGGCGCGCTCCGGTGGCGGAGTACGTCCGGGATTTGAAGGCGGGCAGATGCCAATTTACCGTCGTTTGCCAAAACGCGGTTTCAAAAATGTTTGGGCGAAAAAATTTGCTGAAGTCAACGTCGAAACTCTCAATCGTTTTGATGACGGCGCGGAAGTTGATGCAGTTGCTCTCGTCGAATATGGAATTTTGAAAAACGTACTTGACGGCGTGAAAATTCTCGGCAAAGGCGAACTTACAAAGAAATTGACGGTTAAGGCGCAGGCGTTCACAAAATCTGCGAAGGAAAAAATTGAGTCTGCCGGCGGAAAAGCGGAACTTACCGGCGGTGCGGTAGAGGTAGAAGAACGTGCTTGATGCACTGTCAAACATCTTCAAAATTCCTGAACTTCGTCAGAGAATAGTTTTCACGCTGATAATGTTCGCCGTCTTTCGCATGGGGACGCACATTCCTGTGCCGGGCGTTGATCCTACGGCGATTGAGCAACTTTTCAACAACGGAAGTTTGTTCGGACTGCTGGATTTATTTTCCGGCGGCGCGTTTAGCAAATTCTCTATCTTCGCAATGAGTATAACGCCGTACATCAACGCGGCAATTATCATGCAGTTGTTGACGGTGGTTATCCCGACGCTGGAGCAATGGTCTAAGGAAGGCGCGGAAGGGCACAAGAAAACTACGAGAGTGACACGAAAATTGACTGTCGTCCTCGCCTTTCTTCAAGCCGTTGGAATGTCAATCGGGCTTAAAGCGGCGATACTGAATCCCAACCCCGTCAACATTCTCATCATCGCAATTACTTTGACGGCGGGCACAACTTTGCTGATGTGGATCGGTGAACAGATAACGGCTCAAGGCGTCGGCAACGGAATTTCGCTAATCATCTTCGCGGGAATTGTCGCGGCGTTGCCAAAAAATATTGGAATGATTTACAGCTACTTGCAAGCCGGCACGATAAATTATTTCAGCGTTTTGCTCTTCGCCGTTATCGCCGTCGCAATGATCGTCTTCGTCATCTACGTTGAGGCGGCGTACAGAAGGATTCCGATTACCTACGCAAAAAGAGTTGTGGGCGCGCGGGCGGTTGGCGGACACTCAAGCCACATTCCGCTGAAAGTGAATCAAGCAGGCGTTATTCCGATAATTTTTGCGTCGTCGGTGCTGATGTTCCCAATAACCGTTGTACAATTCATCGACATACCTGAAGTACAAAAAATCGCGGCGTACTTGCAATGGGGAACACCGTTGCAAACTACAATCTACGTGTTGCTGATAATTTTCTTCACGTATTTTTACACGGCAGTTACTGTAAAAATTCCCGACATGGCAGACAATCTGAAAAAGTACGGCGGATTTGTTCCGGGCATCAGACCGGGTCAACCCACAGCAGATTATATAGATCGCGTGTTGACGAGGTTGACACTTGCAGGTTCAATCTTCTTGGCGTTCATCGCGGTGTTGCCGACTTTGATAGGCGGGGCGACACACATTCAAGGCGTGTACTTTGGCGGGACGGCACTTTTGATTGTCGTCAGCGTTGCACTTCACACAATGAAACAGATTGAAGCAATGGTCGTTATGCGGCACTACGAAGGCTTTATGAAATGAAAGATCGCTAGTAAGTAAGATCGCTAGAGTGCTAGTAAACAAATTTTAGCCAAGAAATATTTCTAGTGATCTAGTGATCTGGCGATCTAGCGATCTAAAAACGGAGGAACGAAATGCAAATTTTATTAATGGGACCTCCCGGCGCCGGAAAAGGTACGCAGGCGGTCAAACTGGTAGAAAAATTTTCAATCCCACAAATCTCAACCGGTGACATGTTCCGCGCCGCCGTCAAGGAAGGTACGGAGCTCGGTAAGAAAGCTAAGGCTTGCATGGAAGCCGGTACTCTCGTGCCGGATGAAGTGACGGTCGGCATCGTTCGCGAAAGATTGGCTAAGGAAGATTGCAAAAACGGTTTCATTCTCGACGGATTCCCGCGCACGGTTGAACAGGCTGAAGAATTGCAAAAAATTTTGGAAGAACTTGGAATGTCGCTCACGAAAGTTTTAAACATTCACGTGCCGGCTGAACATCTGATTGAACGCGCAGTCGGACGGCGCATTTGCAAAACTTGCGGAGCAACTTACCACGTAAAATTCAATCCCCCGAAATCCGATAAAGTTTGCGATAATTGCGGCGGGCAACTCTATCAGCGCGCAGATGACAACGAAGAGACCATGAAAAAGCGGCTTAGCGTTTACGAGGAATCGACGCGCCCGCTGATTGATTATTACAAAAAAGTCGGCGTGTACGCAGAAATTGATGGCAGGCAACCAATCGAAAATGTCACCGAAGAACTTGTCAACGTCTTGTACTCGGTGAAAAACTGAATCGAGGTAACAAAAATGTCAAAGCAAGACGTAATTGAAGTTGAAGGTAAAGTTCTTGAGGCTTTGCCCAATGCTATGTTTCAAGTTCAGCTGGAAAACGGGCACACGGTTTTGGCGCACGTTTCAGGGAAAATCCGCATGAATTTCATTCGCATTTTGCCGGGCGACAAAGTCACGATTGAGCTCACGCCCTACGATCTTTCGCGCGGAAGAATCACTTACCGTTTCAAGTAAATTTTTTGAGTAAATCTTTTGAGTAAACTTGCAATCTGTTGAACTTTAGCAAAAAAACAGGGATAATTTTTTAAGATGTTGTTTCGCCGATAAAAATATTGGCGAAAATTTTTTGTAGACAATTAAAAGAAAAAGTGGTAAATTAGCGGCTTGTTGAGGAGGGACTAATTTGAAAGTCAGACCTTCAGTAAAAAAGATGTGCGACAAGTGCAAAATTATTAAGCGCAAAGGTCGCGTTATGGTTATTTGCGAAAATCCCAAGCACAAACAGCGTCAGGGATAAAAAATTTTTTTGAGGAGGTGAAAAATTAATGGCACGTATAGCCGGTGTAGATTTGCCCCGTGATAAAAGAATCGAATACGCATTGACGTACATTTTCGGCATTGGACTTCCTTCGTCGCAGAAAATTTTGGCGGAAACAGGAATCAATCCCGACACGAGAACGAAAGACCTCACGGACGACGAAGTAGTAAAACTTCGTGATGTAATAGATCATAAGTATG
>JAFSXD010000090.1 GCA_017444245.1 Selenomonadaceae bacterium
GAAAGGATACGATCCCAAATTAATCGCCGCTGTCTTGCCTGATGATGAGCCGACAGCGTAATTTGCATTGAGACCGATGCCGTAAGTTGATGTAGCGGTAACCGTTGCGTCGCTGGTTATTGTGATGTCGCCGAGTGCCGTTGTGCCGTCAGCCGCGCCGATACCGCCGCCAAATCCGCTTGAAGTCGCCGTCACGGAGGTTGAATCGGCGATTGTAATTGTGCCGACGCTTGCGCCATAACCGGAGCCGATACCTGCGCCGTTAGCTGAAGCAGTTGCAATTACCGTTGCCGAATCGTAAACGTCAATGTTGCCCGCACTGCCGGCATAACCTGAACCGATAGCCGCCGCGCCGTTCGTCGCCGAATCATTTGTAGCCAACGTCGCCAACGCCGTAACTTTTGAAGAGCCGGACACAGAAATATTTTCTACCGAGCCGTTGATACCCGAGCCGATAGCCGCGCCACTATTTTCTGAAGTCGCGTTGACTATTGACGAGCCCGTAACAGAAATGTCGCCGGCTGAAGACGAAGAGCCTGAACCGATAGCCGCGCCTTGATTGGAAGTCGCAGTAACGGTTGAATCCTTGATTGAAATATCTCCTACGGAGCTTGTGTCGTTACCTGAACCGATAGCCGCGCCTTGTTTATTTACAGTCGCCGTGACTGTGGAAGAGTCAATCGAAATTGCGTTAGCAACACCTTTTTCACCTGCGCCGATGCCCGCGCCTTCTTCGTTCGTCACGTTAATTTCTGCGTTGGTTATGGAAATATCGTCCGTCTTGGAATTTTCAGTACCTGAACCGATAGCCGCGCCCGCCGATGCTATCGACGTGATGTTAACGTTGCTTGTTCCCGTCGTAACATTTTTTGTGCCGGAGATTGTAATTTTCCCAACCACCGCGTTTGTACGACCTGAACCTATGCCCGCGCCTTCGATTGATGTCGTTGAAATTGTTCCGCTTGTAACGGTTATATCGTCCGCACTGCCGGCGTAGCCTGAACCTATGCCCGCGCCTTGTTTGGAACTGGTTGTAATTTTTCCTGTCGTGTTAATTACGATATCGCCGATTTTTGCGCCTGAACCTGAAACGATAGCCGCCGCGTCATTGCCTTTTGCCGTCGCCGTGAGTTCGCCGCTACCGTTGATCGTAATTGTCGCGCCGGTGTCACTTGAACTTGCTGACGGATAACTTGACGCAGTTCCGATTGGTGCGCCGTTGCCTGTCGTCGACACGGCTAAAGTTGCGTCCGAATCGCTGTCGATTGTCAAGCCGCCGTTTACGTTGATTGCCGCCGCCGTTTCACTCGTCGAAGACAAAGTATTTGTTCCGGTGAACGTCAATTTATTTTCCGTGCCCGTGCCAAAAGTTATGATGCCTTCCGAAGAAATTCCCGCCGTGTCATTGTCAACGGTTAAATTTTTAATCGTCAAGTCGATGTTTTCAACGTCGGAGGAGGCGGAAATTTTCATGCCCGTGAGATTGCCCGCGTCCGTGCCGTCGATGATTACATTTTCCGTCGTGTTGATGATAATTTCGCCGCTGAACTGTTGAGGAATGCTGTAAGTGCCGCCCGAATTTATCGTCACGGATTTTGTTGCAACTTGGCTGTTCCAATAGCCGTCTTCAAATGTGAGGGAAGTTGCGCCCGTGTAAATTGTTCCGTCGATGTTGATTGAACGAGTTGTATCAGAGTTGTTGACGTTGACGACAGATTGTGTGGTTGTCGCCGTGTCCGATTTCAAACTGATGTAACCGACAGAAGAATTTGTTCCCGCGCCCGCGCCGATGCCGACGCCGTTGCTGCTTGAAGTCGCCGTAACCTGCGCGTCGCCGCCAATGTCAATATTTCCAACTGAACTTGCACTGTTGACGGAGTAACCCGCGCCAATGCCCGCGCCGTATTGTTGGCTGGTTGCCGCAACTGTTGATTGTCCGTTAATCGTGATTGAGCTGATTGAAGCGTTGACGCCCGAGCCGATACCTGCGCCTTGATTGGAATAAGCAGTAACGTTTGCTTGCCCGTTAATCGTGATTGAACCGACACTGCCGCCGTAACCTGAGCCGATACCTGCGCCGAAATTTGATGACTGCGCATTAATTTGACCGCTGGAAATATTTATTGCGCCGATAGATCCGTTTTCTCCTGAACCGATAGCCGCGCCGTTGGTTGAGGTGGCGTTAATCGTCGTGTTGTTGGAAATGGCGATGGTTGCCGTGCTGTTTTCGCTTGCGTTTGTTCCGATAGCCGCGCCCGTGCCGGTTGTCGAGACGGCTAACGTTCCCGTGCCGCCGATTGTCAAACCGTTGCCGACGTTTATTGCGGCGTAAGTTCCGCTGGTTGACAAATTATTTGTCGTCGAAGTCAAGACGTTTAGAGTGCCGCCCGTCGTCGTTCCAAAATCAATTACGTTTGTCGTTGAATTGGTAATTCTGACATTACTAAGATTTAAAACTGCATTCGAGGACGAAACTTTTATTGCGACGTTGCGAAGTTCTCCGGCGTTTGAACCGTCAAGAGTGACGCTGTAGGGAGTGTTGATAGTAATTGTCCCTGAATAACCTGCCGCAATTTCATAATTGCCGCCGCCGTTAATGGTGTAGTCGTCCGTGCCTGAAATTGTTGTGTCACTTGAAACGTCGATATTATCGATTGAATTTGATTTGTCAATTTGATTGTTGGAAGTTTTTTTGTCAACTTCCGTTTTATTTTTTTCTGTATCTGCCATGTCCTTCACCCTTCGCCCAAATTTTCTTTACAAAAGTTTAACACTTCCCCATTTCTACTTCAAGAAATATCGGCAATCTTAAGTAAAAATTTAATCCGTACAAAAAAGTTCCCCGTTTAAATTATGTACGTGTTCAGATTGAGAATCTTAAGAAAATTTTTTTGTGAAAGAGTTCTCTGCTCCTCAACTTGAAAGTGAATTTGCGTCATGGTAGAATGAAAAAAATTTTTGAGGTGAAGAGTTTGCGAATTAGCATTGGTTGCGATCACGGCGCGGTTGAACTTAAAGACGCCGTCAAAAAAGTTTTGGACGAGTTTGAAAACGTTGAAGTCCATGACGTTGGCACTTTCGGCAGTGACGCCGTCGATTATCCTGACATTGCGGAAAAAGTTTGTGCGGAAATTACAAGCGGAAATTCTGAACGAGGAATTTTAATGTGCGGTACGGGAATAGGAATTTCAATCGCGGCAAATAAATTTCACGGAATACGTTGTGCTCTGTGTCACGACGTTTTCTCCGCAAAAATGTCACGCGAACACAACAACGCCAACGTTTTGGCAATGGGCGGGCGCGTAATCGGATTTGGTCCGGCGGCGGAAATCGTACGCGCATGGATAACGACAGATTTTTCAAATGACGAACGACACCTTAGACGCATTTCAAAGATTAGGGGCGAAGCTTAAATGGAAATAAAAATTGCGCCGTCGATTTTATCAGCGGACTTTGCTAATCTTGCCGACGAAGTAAAAAAAATTACTGACGCGGGCGCGGAGTTCGTTCACATTGACGTAATGGACGGAACTTTTGTACCGAACATAACGATTGGCTCGCCCGTCGTGAAAAGTTTGCGGCGTTGTTCAAGTGCAACTTTCGACGTTCATTTAATGGTTGAGCATCCGGAGACGCAAATAAAATCTTTCGCTGACGCGGGCGCGGATATAATAACTTTTCACGTGGAGGCGGCAAAGCACGCGCACAGAATCGTACAAGAAATTCACGCGGCGGGTTGCAAGGCGGGCGTGGCGTTGAATCCGGCGACTTCACTTTCTGCGGTTGAAGAATTGCTCGGCGATGTTGACATGGTTTTAATCATGACGGTTAATCCCGGTTTCGGCGGACAAAAATTTATTTCGTCGACGCTGAAAAAAATTTCTCAACTGAAAAAAATAATTGACGAACAGAATTTGAACTGTGACATTGAAGTTGACGGCGGCATAAATGCGGAGACTTCAAAGTTGGTACGTGACGCGGGCGCAAATATTTTGGTGGCGGGCTCGGCTGTTTACGGCGCGGAAAATATTTTCGCCGCAATAAATTCAATTAGAGGAGTGTAAAATTTCATGGCAATTAAAGCATTATTTTTCGGCGTCGACGATTTGTTCAACGAATTGCGTCCGTTTTACGAATTGGCAGTTCAACGCGGCGAAATTGCACCCGTTGCTTTCGCAGTGATTGAGCAAGGCAAAATCAGCGTATTCCCCGCAAACGGGGGGGGGGCGGAAACCCTAGCGGTTTCGAAATAGCAATAATTTCGTCTAACCAAAATTTTTACGAACGCATGAAAATTTTGGAAAGTAACGGAGTCCCGCGAAATAAAATCATAGACGGCAGAGTTTTCAAAGTGCCTAATCTAGATTTTCGGCGTTTGCTGGCTGAAGGCGTTGCTTACGGAGTTATGGACGATGCGGCTAATGTACGAACTTCCATGACTTGCGTGAATTATCCTCAAATATTCCGAATTAAAAATAACAGGTCGATTATTTTTGTCGGGAAGAAAAGTTACATTGCTTCGTTTTCGTACATTGACGGCGAAGGAGATTTGTCCATAAAAAATTTTTGTGGAATTTCTCAACGAATTGTTTTTGAATTGGGATTAAATAATGCTCACAACTTGGACTACACAAGTTCTTTTGATTTGAATTGGTTAGATTGGCGTGCACCACGCGAATTTTTTAAAGTTGGCAGACGTTGCAAAATTGAAATTGGCAATGACGTATGGATTGGGCGCGGCAGTATTTTGAAGGCGACGAATCCTGAAAAGCCGCTTGTGATCGGCGACGGGGCGGTTATCGCGTCGGACAGCGTCGTTGTGAAAAATGTTCCGCCTTACGCGATTGTCGGAGGCAATCCCGCGCAGATTATAAAGTATCGTTTCGACGAAAAAATTATTGAAGGTTTGTTGCGAATCAAATGGTGGGATTGGGACATTGATAAAATTCATGACAACTTCAAATATTTTAACCGTGTCGAAGAATTTGTAGAAATGCATGGTTAGGAGTTAAGAAAAAATTTTCTGTAAGCTACAAGCTACCAGCTACAAGCTAAAAAAAGCTTGCAATTCTAAAATTTGTGTGATACAATGACCGCCGTAATTTCGGGATGTAGCACAGTTTGGTAGCGCGCATCGTTCGGGACGATGAGGTCGCAGGTTCAAGTCCTGTCATCCCGACCATTTTGTTTTGAGGAGTTTTCTCCTCTAATGCCTTTCTGAAATCTCATGCTCCAAGAATGGAGTTTTTTTGTTTTTGGGAGGAAAAGTCTTGAAAAAATTTTTAATTGCACTCGTGGCATTGCTGATAATTTTTTTGGGCGCGGCATACTTCGCAGGAAATTATTTCGTGAACTTCGCCTTGAAAGCACCGCCGCCCGCCACAGCCAACATTGCAGATCCAAATTTGAAAGCACCGCCCACGCCGAATTTTCCACACGAAGATTGGACGTTGACTTCAACTGACGGATTTACTTTGCACGCAACTTTTTATAAACCTTCGCGTGAAAGTCACGACTGGGCAATTTTAGTTCACGGCTACGGGCGGGATCAAACTTTCGCCAACGACTACGCAGAAGAGTATTTGAAACGCGGCTACAACGTTTTGACGCCGGATTTGCGAGCTTGCGGCAAGAGCGAAGGAATTTTTTTGACAATGGGCGCGTTGGAAGGGCAAGACGTGAAACTTTGGGCGGAAAAAATTTCTGAATACGATTCGCAGGCAAAAATAATTTTTCATGGCGTGTCAATGGGCGCGGCAACGGTAATGATTGCGGCGGCACTTGAGCCGGAAAATTTAGTTGCCGTCGTAGAAGATTGCGGCTATACGAGTGCCTACGAAATGTTCACGGCGCAACTTGAAAAAATTTTTGGGTTGCCGGAATATCCCTTGATGCCGATTGTCGACGTGGTCAGCAAAATCAAAACGGGCGTAGCGATTTCCGAAGCCGCGCCGATTGAAAGCGTCGAAAAAATTTCCGTGCCGATACTTTTCATTCATGGCGACGCGGACGGGCTCGTTCCCTACGAAATGATGAACAGACTTTTCGACGCGGCAACTTCACCGGTTAAAGAAAAATTCACCGTAGCGGGCGCAGGACATGCCGACGCAAAACGTTCCAATTCGGAAAAATATTTTGAGCGCGTCTTTGAATTTTTAAGGAACAACTAACTATCGATCCATCGATCTATCGATCTATCGATCCAAAAAGTTTTCGCTTGACAGTGAAGGCGGGCTCGTCTATAATGCGTTGGAGTGCCTTTAGGGAGATTCAGATTAACAGAAGCATTGACGGGAGGTGTTTCGTTTGAAGAGGACTTTCCAGCCAAATACCCGTTGGCGCAAAAAGACGCACGGTTTTCGTGAGCGCATGAAGACAAAGGGCGGGCGACTCGTGATAAAGAGGCGTCGTCAACGCGGCAGAAAAGTGCTGACAGCTTAAATAAGCGCACAGGTCACCGTTTGGAGTGACCTTTTTTCGTTTAACTGCGGGGGTTTTATGTTCCAACTTAGCAAAGAAGAAATTCTGCGCGATAATCGCGAATTTAACGAAGTCTATTCCAAAGGAAAATCTTACGTGAACAAAAATTTAGTGATTCATGTTTTGCATGATGAACGCTACAACGGAAAAGTAGGATTCGCCGCCGGAAAAAAGCTTGGCAGTGCGGTTGTGCGCAATCGCGTCAAACGACTCTTGAGAGAAACTTACAGACTTTGCAAAAAAAATCTCCGCAGTGACTGTGCACTTGTCATTCTCGGAAGAAAAAATTTAGTCGACGCAAAAGTTGACGCGGCAATAGAATCGTTTATCGAAATTTGCAAAAAAGCTAAACTGTTTAAGGATTAACATGACAAAAATTTTTATATCCGTCATCAAATTTTACAGAAAATATCTTTCGCCGTTGAAACCGCCTTGTTGTCGTTTCGTGCCGACGTGTTCGGCGTACGCGATTGAAGCTTTTGAAAAATACGGCTGGCGACGCGGAATAATTTTGACGGCGTGGAGAATTTTGCGTTGCAATCCATTTTGCAAGGGCGGCTACGATCCCGTCCCGTGAAAGATTGTAGCTTGTAGCTGGTAGCTTGTAGAAAAAATTTTCTAAGCTAAAAGCTAACACATAAAAAGGAAGTGAAGTTTTGGAAGAACCGGGAATTCTTAGTACGATTTTTTCACCAATAGAATATCTGTTGACTGCAATACTGAACGCACTTTACAATTTAACGGAAGTCGCGGGATTCGGCAGTTACGGAATTGCAATTATACTTTTAACTGTACTGATGAAAATTATTTTGTATCCGTTGACGCTGAAACAATTAAAATCAATGAAGGCAATGCAGGAAATTCAACCGAAAATGCAACGCCTTCAAGGAAAGTACAAGGACAATCCCCAGCTGATGCAACAAAAATTAATGAAACTTTATCAAGAATCCGGCGTCAATCCGATGGCGGGTTGCTTGCCGATACTCGCGCAGATGCCAATACTCATGGCAATGTACTACACGCTTTTCAATTTCGACTACGGCAACGTAACGCCCTCGTTCTTGTGGTTGCCGAATTTATCGCAACAAGACCCGACGTACATTTTGCCGTTGCTGTCTGCGCTGTCAACTTTCGTGTTGCAAAAAATTTCTATGGTGTCCGCCGCGTCCGGTCCGTCGAACACTCAATCAAAAATTTTCTTGATAGTCATGCCACTTTTTATTGGCTGGATAAGTTTAAATTTTCCTGCAGGACTTGTCCTGTACTGGATAACGATGAACGTCGTGCAAATGGTACAGCAATTCTGGGTGTACCGCGACAAAGGGGAACAATCGAGTAAGGGAGGCTGAGCGAATGGCTAGAACCATTGAGAAAACGGGGAAATCTGTTGAGGATGCTCTAAACGAAGCACTTTTGGAACTCGGCGTCGGCAAAGACGATGTCGACGTTGAAGTTTTGGAATCTCCGTCAAAGGGCATCTTCGGAATTTTCGGCACTAAACCTGCGCGGATAAAAGTTTCACTCAAGGAAGTTGACGCGCCGTCTCCGGAAAAAAATACCGGCGCACCCGCCACCATAGTCAGCTTTCAATTCGTTCAGGAGCTTAGCACACTGCCTAAGGTTGACGACGATGAAGAAATCGAATCCGAAACTGTCACGGAAATTGCGCCCACCGTTGTTGTGCTTGAACCATTCGACAGAAAAAAAGTTATTGACGCCGCAAGAAAATTTTTGTCCGACGTTTTTTCCGCAATGAAAGTTGATGTAACCATGTCGTTGCGTGAAGTCGATTCAAATGTAATTATCGACTTGTCAGAAAAAAATTCCGCGTTTCTTATCGGCACTCACGGACAAACCCTCGACGCCTTGCAATATTTAACGAATTTGGCGGCTAATCGTGCGTCGGAAGAAAAAGTTCGTTTCATTCTCGACGTTGAAAATTATCGTGAACGCCGCGAAGAAATTTTGAAGAAAATGGCGCGAAGTGCCGCAGAACGTGCTGTACATACTCGGCAAGAAGTTAAAATGGAAGTGATGAGCCGACACGAACGCCGAATTATTCATACGACGTTGCAGGACAACAGGCGCGTCGAAACGCAAAGCGTCGGCGAAGAACCGTACCGTTATGTTGTTGTTTCGCCGAAGAAAAAAAGTTAATCGGGAGTGAAGGCTAACTAACAGCCGAAGAAAAATTATAATAAGTTACAAGAAGGTGATAAAAATAAAGCCTTATTAATCGGTTATGAGGTCGGTGCTTCACCTAGTAGTTCATAAGATGTCGCTGCAGTCATTGAAATAGATGACGAGA
>JAFSXD010000010.1 GCA_017444245.1 Selenomonadaceae bacterium
CCTTCAACAACGCCTTCAACGCCTTCAACAACGCCTTCAACTCCTGAAGTTCCTGAATCAACACCGGTGACGCCTTCAACAACGCCAACAACACCTTCAACTCCTGAAGTTCCTGAATCAACACCGGTGACGCCTTCAACAACGCCAACAACACCTTCAACTCCTGAAGTTCCTGAATCAACCCCGACGACACCTTCAACAACTCCTTCAACTCCTTCAACTCCTGAATCGAATCCAACGCCGCCGGATGAAACTACGGAGGATCACGACTACGATCTTAGAAGTTCTCACATTGAGGAATTTCCGGAGGAGAAGGGCGATTATATCGATCTCGATTCGCAGGATCATATTCTGATTGAGACGACAAATTCTGACGAAACCATAAAAGACGTTGACTCTGTGCCGAAAGAATTTGAAGAGGCGTCCAACAGAAACATTGTTACCGGCAAAATGGAATTAACGCCAATTTCGGAATCAGAATCGCCAACCGACGAAAATTCCTCAACCGAAATCAGCGGGGAAACTTTGTCGTCCATTGACACTTCAAAGGAATCTACAGAAAACAATTCGCCAAAATCTGATTCGGACAGCGTCAATTCGGACAACACAAATTCAGACAACACAAATTCAGACAACACTAATTCGGATAACGCCGATTCGGAGGACAAGGACAAAAATTCGGACGAAGAAAACAGCGAAGACAACAAGGAAAATAATTCTGAAGTGAAAGCCGAAGGTTAATTAAAACTTTCTCAACTTCAACAAATTTATAATTCTTGACGTTCGTACAAAAGAGGAGTATGATTAAAAACGTATACTTAGCTACTTCAAATTTAAGCAAAATTTTTTATGGAGGTATCCTCATGGATTACTCAACCTATTTGAAAAATTATCCCTCGAAGGACGGACGCTTTGGACGATTCGGCGGCGCGTACTTGCCGGATTACCTTATGGCGGCGATGGAAGAAATTAATAACGCCTACTTGACAATCTGCCATTCTTCGCAATTCGTCAGCGAACTCCGCCGCATCCGAAAAGAATTTCAAGGCAGACCTACGCCCGTTTATCATTGCGAAAAACTTAGCCGCAAAATCGGTGACGGACGTTGCCAAATTTATTTGAAACGTGAAGACCTTAATCATACCGGTGCGCACAAACTCAATCACTGCATGGGCGAAGGCTTGCTTGCAAAATTTTTGGGCAAGAAACGTATCATTGCGGAGACCGGCGCGGGACAACATGGCGTAGCTTTGGCGACGGCGGCGGCATTTTTCGGACTGGAATGCACGATTTACATGGGCGCGGTTGACGTTGCGAAACAAGCTCCGAACGTTGCACGCATGAAAATTTTGGGAACTAACGTCGTAAGCGTCGAAGACGGACAGAAAACTTTGAAAGAAGCAGTCGACGCCGCCTTTGCCGATTACGTTGAAAATTACAAGGAAACAATTTATTGTATTGGCTCTGTTGTCGGTCCTCATCCTTTTCCCATGATGGTTAGAGATTTTCAAATGGTCGTTGGCGAAGAGGCGCGCGAACAGTTCCAAGAAATGATGGGATTTTTGCCGGACGTAGTGACGGCTTGCGTTGGCGGCGGCTCAAATTCAATCGGACTCTTCGTTCCGTTCCTGAATGATCCCGTTGAAATTGTCGGCGTTGAACCAATGGGGCGCGGTGAAAAACTTGGAGATAATGCGGCGTCAATGACTTACGGCGAAGAAGGCGTAATGCATGGCTTCAACAGCATTATGTTGAAAGATGAAAATGGTGAACCTGCTCCCGTTTATTCAATCGCCAGCGGTTTGGATTATCAAAGTGTCGGTCCTGAACATGCTTTTCTGCGCGAAGTCGGACGCGTGAAATATGACGTGGCGAGTGATCGTGACGCTGTCGACGCTTTCTTCAAACTTAGCCGCTACGAAGGAATTATTCCCGCGCTGGAAAGTTCCCATGCGTTGGCTTATGCGATGCGTCGTGCGAAAGTTGGCGACGTCGGATCAATTCTCGTGAACTTGAGCGGGCGCGGCGACAAGGACGTTGATTACGTTATTGAGAAGTACGGTTACGGCGAAGAGTTTAAGGATTTTGATTGATGAAAAAAATTTTAGCAAAAGTTGGAATAATCGGCGCAACAGGTTACGCAGGCGCGGAACTCCTTTCAATCCTTCAACGTCATCCGCAAGTTGAAATTCGGCACATCACTTCAGAAAGTCACACAGGCAAAAAAATTTCTGAAGTTTATCCGCACTTGCGCAACATCTGCGATATGACGCTGGAAAGTTTACGCGATATTGAAAAAATCGGCACGGACAGCGATTTTATTTTCATCGCACTGCCGCACGGTCACGCTATGGACGTTGGAAAAAAACTTGAACATTTGCCCGTAAGAATTATTGATTTGGGCGCGGATTATCGTTTCGACGACGTGAAAATTTATGAGCAGTGGTACAAAGTCGAACACACTCACACCGACGCGCAGAGAGTTTACGGCTTGGCGGAAATTTATCGTGAAAAAATTCGTGACGCAAAAATTATCGGCAACGCGGGTTGCTTTACGACGGCGTCGATACTCGCCCTTGCTCCCGTCGTGAAAAATAATTTGGTTGAATTCGATACGATTATCGTCGACGCAAAATCCGGAGTCAGCGGCGCGGGACGCAGTCCAAAGTTGGGCAACCACTTCCCCGAACTCTACGACAACTTCAAGGCGTACAACGTCGCTCATCACAGACACACGCCGGAAATTGAGCAAGCTCTTAGCGATTTAAGCGGCGAAAACGTCACGATAAATTTCACGCCACACCTTGTGCCGATGTCACGCGGAATTTTGGCGACGTGTTATGCGAAACTTAAAGCCGACGTTGACGAAAAATTTTTGGACGAAACTTTTCAAAATTTCTACGGCGAAGAAAAATTTATCCGTCTGCTCGGTCGCAACGCTTATCCTGAAACAAAATTTGTTCGCGGCTCAAATTATTGCGACATTGCATGGCATTTCGATGAGCGGACGCGCAGAATTATAATTTTGTCAGCGATTGACAACTTGGTTAAAGGCGCGGCGGGACAAGCTGTCCAAAATTTCAACATTGCCGCAGGTTTCGACGAGGCAACGGCACTTGACTTTGCCCCAATGTATCCATGATTTTGTAGCGGAAAATTTTTGTTCAATGTGATAAAATAACTTTCAGCTTTTTGAAATTCTTAAGGCTGAAAGTTTTTTTTTGGGAAGTGATGAATTTGAAAATTGTTGAAGCGTCGGTGGAATTGATTGGCGAACTTGACGCGGAAAAAATCATGAAACACATTGAATTGGCGGGGCGCGTTTGTTACAAGAGCGAATCAAAAATTTCTGATACGTCCGCCGAAAAATTTGTCGCCAATATAATCAAGTCGGGGCACGAATCCGTTATCGAACACGTCAGCTTGACTTTCAAAATTACTTGCGATCGCGGCGTTACTCATGAAATTGTTCGTCACCGTTTGGCGTCTTATTCGCAGAGCAGTACAAGATATTGCAATTATGCCAGCGACAAATTCGGCAACGAGTTGACTTTTATCAAGCCGTGTTTTTGGAACGAAGACGACGAAAATTTTTTGCTGTGGAAAGAAACGCTTGAACTTGTCGAAAAAAATTATTTGGCGATGATAAAGAACGGCGCACAACCTCAACAGGCGCGTTCAATTCTGCCAAATTCTTTGAAGACGGAAATTTTCATGACGGCGAATCTCCGCGAGTGGCGACACTTCCTCAAGCTTAGAACTTCTGCGCGGGCACATCCGCAAATGCGTGAAGTTGCGCTGAAAATTTATGACATCTTGCATAAAAATTTGCCGATAATTTTTCCTGCGACTTTGGTAAACGAAAATGATTGAAACACTCACACAAAATTTTCAAACGCTGATAGAAAATCCAAGCAGTGCTTTTGCATTGCTCGGCGTCCTGTTGCTGATATTTTTTTGCATGTACGCGCGGCGCATAAAATTTTCGACGCGAATGTTGGTTTACATTTCGCTGATGATTGCCGTGACGATTTTGTTAAAAGAAGTTCGACTGTACCATTTCCCTCAAGGCGGCTCTGTAACGCTCGGCTCAATGATTCCGCTGATGTTGTTGACGTATCGCTACGGCGCACCGGTTGGAATGTTCGCGGGATTTGTTTTCGGACTGATTGAAATTTTAATTGACCCGTTCATTTTGCACCCGATACAAGTTTTGTTCGATTATCCTCTGCCGTGCATGGCTGTTGGGTTGGCGGCGATGTTTCCGAAAAATTTTATCGCGTCGGCAATTTTGGTTTTCGTTGGAAAATTTATTTGTCATTTCATTTCCGGCGTGGTATTTTTCGCGTCGTACGCACCGGAAGGAACTTCGCCGATAATTTATTCGCTGACAGTCAACGCGTCAATGATAATTCCCGAATGTATAATTTGCTGTGTCCTGCTGAAAGTTTTGCCGATTGAAAGACTGCTTAACGCAATGGACAAAAAAAATGGCTAGTGAAAAAATTTTTTCCACTAACCACAGAAAAGCTTAAAGCTTGAAGCTTAAAGCTTAAAGCTCTAATCCAACTCGTTCGCATCCTTCGGAGTGTGAGCGAGAATTTTTTTGCCGCTGAACATGCTGGAAACTTCGCTTTCGCCTTCCATAAATTCTGCGCGAACGACCATGTACATGTGCCCAATCGCAAAAAGAATTATGAACCAAGCAACGTAGTGATGAACGTAATGCGTCATCATTTCACTGCCGAGAATCATGTTAACCCAGCCGAACAGCAAACCGCCCGTCGTACTCGGCGAAGTCATGAAATACATTGCAAAGCCCGTTAAAATTTCAATCGCCAGCAAAACGTACAATGCGGCGTAAGACATTCGCGCCAACGGGTTACGCAAAAAAGATGCGTGATGCGGTTTCAAAAGCATGTAATGCAACGCAACGTCCACTGTCTCTTCGTAAAAATGCCCTTCCCAAACGCGCGGGAAAAGTCTGTCTCCCTTGTTGACGATA
The DNA here is from genome assembly GCA_017444245.1 of Selenomonadaceae bacterium. Taxonomy (GTDB): domain Bacteria; phylum Bacillota; class Negativicutes; order Selenomonadales; family Selenomonadaceae; genus Quinella. Next base: position 5,006 of record JAFSXD010000010.1, read on the forward strand.
AATCCGTAGACGCGCAGAATCAGCGACGCGCAGAGAATAAACGCCGAAGTAAAATGAATGTCACGCACCAAGTCCATTGAAGTTATCGTGAAGAAAGGTTCGGTCGTCGACACGTTCATTGGTTTTGTAATCAGCAATCCCGTAATAAACAGAATCACGATTTGTGATGCCATTATCCAATGAAAAATTCTAAGGAACGGACTGAAAATGTAATATTCCTTCCGCTTGACTTCTTTAACGGCTTTCATCGCGTTCACCTCCAGTGCGGGGCAGTGGAAACGACAGAAATTTCTTCGCCTTTCGCGTTGTACATGTGTGTAGCGCAAGCCATGCACGGATCGAAAGAACGAACTACGCGGGCAATTTCAAGCGGCTTGTTTGAATCGGCAACGTGAGTATCAATCATTGACATTTCAAACGCGCCATGTCCCGCCGTATCGTCACGCGGGCAAGCATTCCACGTCGTGGGAACGATACATTGATAGTTATCAATTTGCCCGTCCTTGATAACAACCCAATGGCTCAACCCGCCGCGCGGAGCTTCGTACAAGCCGACGCCGTGACAATCAGGAGCCCACGTATCGGGATACCATTTTTCATTGTTCATTGTCGACGTGTCGCCCGTCTTCAAATTCTCAATGAGTTTGTCGAAGAAGAATTTATTAATTTCTGCCGCAAGTTGTGCGTCGAGTGCGCGGCAAGCGGTACGTCCTACCATTGTGGGCAACCATGTTTCTGCGGGAACGCCCAAAACTTTGCTTACGGCGGCGATTTGATCCAGCATCATTTTTTCAGCCCAAGTAGGAGTGCCGAGCAAACCTTTTTGCGCTTTCGTGTAGATGATGATGTAATGAGCCAACGGACCAACTTCACAAAGTTTGCCGCGCCATTTAGGAGTTTTGAGCCACGAATATTTTCCGCTTTCGTCCAAAGTTTTCCATTCGGTGGCAGTGCCCGTCTTCGGTCCGGTGTAATTTTGTTCGGTAATTCCTTCCCAAGGATGACGATCGCCGTTATCGGGATAAGCGTACCATGCATGTTGAACGCCTTCGGCAAAATCTTCTTTGAGCGAATCGGCGTTAATTTCAGTGAACTTTGCATTGGCGAGCCCTTTGCCGAAATCTTCGACGACGCCGTTTGAACGCACGAGGAGATTTGCAAAGTAACCGCCGCTTGAAGTTCCCTTGTAACCGTCCAGCGGATAATCGCCGAACGCCAGCACGCAATTTTTGGACAGACCGCCGCCGTCAACTCTGCCTGCACGAACGTAAATATTTCCTATCGCGATTAAGTCAGGCAGGTAATAGTTATTGATGAGCGAACGGGCAAAATTAATTGCACGGTCGACAATCGCCAGCCGCGCGGTGTTAACGGGAGCATTGCCGTCCGTCAGTGAAATTGCGCAGGGCATGCCGCCAACCACGTAATGCGGATGAGGATTCTTGCCGCCGAAAATTACATGCGGCGTAACAATTTCGCGTTGCTTGTCCAACATTTCAAGGTAATGGGCGACGGCGAGCAAGTGAACTTCCGCAGGCAAAATTTTATAGTCCGGATGATCCCACCAGTTGGCGGCGAAAATTCCGAGTTGTCCGCTGTCGACGATGCCTTTAACTTTTGCTTGAATCGCGGCGAAATATTGTGAAGTTGCCGCAGGAAAATCATGCGGGTAAGCCTCCGTAGTGACTTCGTCGGGGACGCGCAGATTAAGGCGATAATTTTGAATAAGTGCGGTTTGAAGTTCGGCGGTCTTCGCGGGATTAGCGGCAAGAGCTTCAACGGGGCTAATCCAATCGAGCGCGTGAAGGTGGTAAAAGTGAACAAGATGATCTTGCACAGTCAACGTCGCCGCCATGATGTTGCGAATATAATTTGCATTTTTCGGGATTGAAATATCCAGCGCGTCTTCCACTGCGCGAACGGATGCCAAAGCATGAGCTGTTGTGCAAACGCCGCAAATTCTTTGAATGTACGCCCAAGCGTCGCGTGGGTCTCTGCCGCGCATAATGAGTTCAAGTCCGCGCCATGCAGTGCCGCTTGAAATGGCGTCCGTAACTTTTCCTTGTTCGTTTACCTCTACTTCAACGCGCAGATGCCCTTCAATTCTCGTGATTGGGTCTACTACAACGTGTGCCATTTTTTATTTTCACCTCATTTTAGCTTGTAGCTTGTAGCTGGTAGCTTGTAGAAAATATTTTTACTGACTAACTAGCGATCTAGCGATCTATTCTTCTTTGGTAAGGTCGTCGCGTTTATTTCGCTGAATGATGCTCGCCACAGCATGAGCACCAACGCCCGCCGCAGTCAAGACACCAAGTCCGACACCAATTTTGTCCGCGTCACCAATCTTGCCATACTTCGGAAGGCGATCCGTAAACGGAGCTTCGTCCCAGAAATTTTTATTGGAACAGCCAATGCACGGCGCGCCGGATTGAATCGGATAACTCATGCCCTGCCACCAGCGCAAATTGCCGCAAGAATTGTAAGTTTCAGGACCGCGACAACCAAGTTTGTAAAGACACCAGCCCGCCTTTGAGCCCGCGTCGTCAAAAGTTTCAGCGAACATCCCCGCATCAAAGAAGGGACGACGGTAACAAGTATCATGAATTCTGTTGCCGTAAAATTGTTTTGGTCTGTTGTCACCGTCAAGCGGCGGCAAAGTTCCGAACAACGCAACGTGCATGACGACGCCCGTCATAACTTCAGGAATTGGCGGACAGCCGGGAACATTTACGACGGTTTTTCCGCCGACGAAATGAGAAATTCCCGCCGAGCCCGTAGGATTTGGTTTCGCCGCTTGAATCCCGCCGTAAGCCGCGCAACTTCCGTAAGCAATTATCGCCGCCGCGCCCTTCGCCGCCTTCTGCAACGTGTGCAAAAAAGTATGCCCGCCGGACATGCAATGAATGCCGCTTTCCTTCGTAGCGACTGCGCCTTCAACAGCCAAAATATAATTGCCGTTGTACTTGTTAATCGTGTCGTCCAAATGTTTTTCAAACGGTTCACCACAAGCCGCGCTCAAAAGGTGGTCATACTCCAGCGCGATTGTTGTCAACACGACATCCGACGCCAAAGGCGATGCCGAACGTATGAAAGATTCATCACAACCCGTGCATTCATGACCATGAATCCAAATTACAACCGGCAACGGTTTTTTCTCCGCCGCCTCTACGACTTTTGACAGCATATCTGTGCTAAGACCCATTAAGGAAGTCAACGCCACGCAACCTTTCAAGAAACTGCGCCGACTCATTCCGCGTTTCAGATATGCTTCCCATAAACTATCCCTTTTCAACGTTCCGCCCTCCCATTTAAAATTGTTAGGTATTCTCCCCAAAAATTCGCCGCTTGTAATTTTTTTCCTGCAACTTTTTATTTTGCGGAAAAATGAAAAGGGAACAGGGAAAATTTTTCTTCCCCATTCCCTTCAAGCTTCAAGCTTCAAGCTTTAAGCTTTAAGCTGTTAGAAATTTTATTCTCTAATTCACTGGCGATCTAGCGATCTAACTTAAAAACTTCCGCCCGAGCCGCCGCCCGAACTTCCACCGGAACGCCCGCCACCGGAACGCCCGCCTTTACGACGCCGCGTAACCTTCGTGAAAAGATACGTATCACGATTTTGGCTTATGTTCACAGAATTTTTGTTGAGATAATCTTTTGCACTCGTCGCAGGAGCAACGTTGCTCATTGAGCTGATAAGTGACGAACGGAAAAATATTGCAATGACTATCGCGAGGATAACCGCGCCAACAAGAGCAAGAGGATCAAGTTCACTTTCCTCATTCGACGTGCCGTTTTCATAATTCGTCAAGTACGTATCAACGCTGTCAATGAAATCTGAACAAGCCGTGTAATATTCTCCGTTGCTCAAGTGCGGCAAAAATTCCTGCGCAATTCTTTCAGTGCTCTTGTTTGAAATGGCATGAATCATCACGGAATCAGTTGCGATTTGCCATTTGCGCGTATCCATCACGATTAGCAGAAGAATACTTCCGTTCGGCGCGCCGGAAAAATTTTTTTCAAGGAGACTTGCCGCCGTGTCGCTGACACTTTGTCCGTGAGTATTTTTCAAAAACTCAATGCCGATTTTTACATTGTGCGCCATTTCAACGCGCCTGATTTTATTCCGCAAATTTTTAATTTCGTCGGCAGTCAAAGTGTTGGTTGTGTCGACGACGGAATTGGACAACGAACTTTGCGCGGATTTTTCCGAAACAAAATTTTTTTCCGCGTCTTCGTTGGAATTATTCTGCGCGGCGAAAGCTACGGAAAAATTCAACAACGCAATCAATGTCAAGAAGGCGAAAAATTTTTTTAACATAGTGCGCCCCCTCACTCGGTCATTATGGACAGCAACAGGTAAAGCACCGGAGTTAAAACCACAGCCAGAATTGCGGGGTAGAGAAAAGATTTAAATGTATCGTACGGCAAAGAGCCGACAACTTTTCCCGTCTGCCCGTTCATCATGAAAGTGTAAGGTTTATTATCGTAGCGCGTCGTCAAAATCCAAACGGGCACCATTGCGTAAAAAACTTTGCCGATATTTTTCACAACGGCGGAGTCTTCCAAATTGCATTCATCGTAACCTTGCACGGAACTTCTAAGGACTTCAATCGCGCTGTTCTCCATGCGTTTGTTGACACGTTCTGTGCACTCGTCCGCGCTCACGTCGTATTTGTCGGCAAGATAACCCGTCAAGTAAGCCGAAGTGAAATCAACAAGTTCTTTGTAGTCAAACGGCTCGATACTGTCCATGAAATTATCGTCCATTTTTTTGCTACCGTCGGCGGGAATTTTCATAAAGCGCATTGTTCCGGCGCGTTGGCAAGTGTAAATTTGTCGTTCAGTCACAACGTCTGAACCGGAATCATAACTGCGGATTTTTGCGGCGCGAAATTCTGCCGTCGCGTCAACTTGAGAATCGAAAAGCCAAAATGGAACGTACATAGGCTGAATGGCTTCGACGCGGTTGTTGGCGGTAAAGTTGCTTGGAAGTAGCCAACGTCCCTCGTAAAATTTTTTGAGTGCGGCAACTGCGTCTTGCTTTGTCTTCTTGAACGGGATAATTAAATCCGGTTTTAGTGCGCCGTCAAAACGTTTTGGAATCATCGTAGGGTTGCCGCAGTAAACGCATTCGGTTGCCATAGTGTTTTCGTCGCAAACAATTTCTGCGCCGCAACTGGAACAAGTGAACGCCTTGAGTGCCGCCGCCTCGTCTTCCGTCCACTCTTCGCCCGCGTTTTGCGTGTCCCATGAAGATTCTCTAGCCTCCTGCGCACGGGCGGCAAGTTCTCGTTTGGCTTTGAACATTTCCTCAATCGCGCTTGCCTCAAACTCCGTGCCGCAGTATTCGCAGGTTATAGTTTTTTTGCCGGGCATAAACGTGAGCGGTGCGCCGCAATTAGGACATTTATAACTTACAGAAGTATCAGCCATATCACGCCGTTACTGGAAACTTATAAAAAATTGTAAACTTTTATGTTCCATTCCTGATTCATCGCGTCCGTTTTTGCCGAAACTACTCACGTTTGTTTGACGCTCCACAGGCTTTAATTCCCCGCTAACGTACGGGTACATATACAGGTTTTCTTGTTCGTGAAATTTCCTGCATTAATCTTTACTGCGCTTCGGATTTTATGGTAACAACGCTCACG
>JAFSXD010000091.1 GCA_017444245.1 Selenomonadaceae bacterium
AAGGGACAAGCAAGCGTTGAGTTCGCTTTAGTCGTTCCAATGTTGATTTTCCTATTTTTAAGCATCGTATACGTTGGCATAACATTTATGGATTATACACAGTACAGCAACGCCGCCAGAGACATGGCACGCGATATTTCAATCACTTCAGGAAGTGAAGAAAAGAAAAATTTGCAGACCGAAATTAACGCAAAAAATGATACCGTGTTGAAAAGGTACGTCAGCCCGTTAACCAGTCTTTATACGCCGCAGTATGCAGTAAAATTTTTCAACGGCACAGGAGCAGAGGAGGAGGACACGAGTAAAGCCCTTGACGTTTCAGTTACCATTCACTTGACGCGTGACAGTTTGCCCCAACCTTTGGAAGAACTGGGGATTTTGCCGCGCGAATTAAAGCCGATAATTTACAAAATGCGTATGGAACAAAACCAAGAAAATCAAGAGAATCAAGAGAATCAAGAGAACGGATAAACCTAAACGAAAGGAGAAAAATTTTTTATGGCACGTACACCCTCATTGCTTGAACGGCTCGGCAGAGTGACGCCCGATAAACCGTCGCAACCGCAACCAAGAGAACAAGAATTGCCGACGTACAACAGCCGCCAGCAGTCAAAGAAAAGTTTTGAACAGCCCGTCGAGGCGTCAGCTTTTGCCGGCAAACATACTTTTCAATCTTCCTCAAGAAACCGTTTGCAGGAATTGAAAATGGCAATTCACAGGCGGATTGTCGACGAGATGACGCCCGAAGAACAGTTGCTCATTGCGCAGGGCGAATCTGCCAAAGAGCAAATAAAAAATTTAATCCTGTCGTACAGTGACCGCGAAATTACGGAAAATTATACGCAGAGTTTGTCGCGCCCCGAACGTTTTCAGCTCGTGGAAGATATTTGCGATGAACTTTTGGGATTGGGTCCGTTAGAACCGTTGCTGAAGGATGAAAACATAACGGAGATAATGATTAACGGTCCGAAAAGTATTTTCGTTGAGCAACGCGGAAAACTTCTTTTGACGGATACATATTTTCACGACGACGCGCATTTAATGAGCATAATCGAAAGAATTTTGACACCGTTGGGTCGTCGTGTTGATGAATCGTCGCCGCTGGTTGATGCTCGTCTTGCGGACGGTTCGCGCGTCAACATAATTATTCCGCCGCTGTCTTTGGTTGGACCTGCCGTCACGATAAGAAAATTTTCAAAGAACGCGTTGAGTGTTAATGATCTCGTGAAGTTTGGAACGCTTGATGACAACATGGCAAGATTTCTTGAAGCGTGCGTCAAGGCGCGATTGAACATTCTGGTATCCGGCGGAACGGGGTCGGGAAAAACTACGACGCTGAACGTTCTCTCTTCGTTTATCCCGTCGACGGAAAGAATTGTCACGATTGAAGACGCCGCCGAACTTCGATTGCAACAAACTCATGTTGTGACGTTGGAGTCGCGCCCGGCGAATCTCGAAGGCAAAGGCGCGATAACGATACGCGATTTGGTTAGAAATGCCCTGCGCATGCGTCCCGATAGAATTATCGTCGGCGAAGTCCGCACGGGCGAAGCGTTGGACATGTTGCAGGCGATGAACACGGGGCATGACGGATCATTGACGACGGCGCCCGCGAATAGTCCTCGTGACGTTTTGTCGCGCCTTGAAACGATGGTGTTAATGGCGGGAATGGAATTGCCTGTCCGCGCAGTTCGCACGCAAGTTTCTTCGGCTCTCGATTTAATTTTACAACAATCGCGCATTCGTGACGGTAGCAGGAAAATCACGCATATAACCGAAGTGCAGGGAATGGAAGGTGACACGATTATTTTGCAAGAATTGTTCAGGTACGTGCAAGATTACATTGACGAGAACGGAAAATCCGTCGGGCATTACGAATCTTCAGGTTTGAGACCTTCTTTCCTTGACAAGTTCCGAATGAACGGGGTGGAGATGCCTTCAATGGATTAATGGAGAAAAAATCATGTACATTTATCTGATTGTCGCGGCGGTGTGCATAACAATTTGGGTGGCAATTATGTTGGGCGTCGTGTACCTCCGGCAAACCCCGCAGGCTAATGTTCGCCGCAGAATGTTGGCATTAATTAAGCAAGCGGAAGATGAACGAGCAAAAGCATCTGCGCTGAAGAAAAAAAATGAACAGGCTGAAGAAGTTGTCGTGCATAAAACTCCTTCGTTTTTTCAGCGCGTAATTAAGCCGGCGTTGCTTGCAGTCGAGGAAAAAATTTTAATGCTGACGCCTTCTGCAATTACAAAAATGCTTGAGAACAAAATTTTTTACGCAGGCAAACAAAATTCTTGGAACTTACGAAGATTGTCGGCGATATGGGCGTTGACGACGGCGGCAGGATTTTTTATTTCCTTGTTCGCGACAACGAGATTAGAACTTTTTCCGACGCAAAAAATTATGGCAATTTTGTTCGGGACAATCGCGGGGGCATACTTGCCGTTTTTTGTGCTCAATCGACAAATCAGCAAACGAAAAAAATTTTTGCGCCGTCAACTGCCGGAATTTCTTGACTTGCTCTGCGTGAGCGTTCAGGCGGGACTTTCCTTCGACGGTGCTGTTGCAAAAATTGTGAAACGGTATAGAAGTCACATATCGGAGGAATTTAAACACGCGCAGGACGAAATAAAATTTGGCATGACGAAACAATACGCCTTGACGCAACTTGCAAAACGCTGTGACATTGAAGAAATTTATTTGTTCACTACTTCCGTGTTGCAGGCGGAAAAATTGGGAACGAGCATGGCGCAAACTTTGACTTTGCAGGCGGACAATATCCGCGAGCGTCACCGCCAATACGTAAAAACCGAAGCCATGAAAGCTCCGGTAAAAATTTTGTTCCCAATGGTATTTTTTATTTTCCCGTCAATTTTCGTCGTGCTGCTTTTCCCCGCGCTTATCAGCATAATGAAAACTTTGGGCAAGTAATCTGATTTGAAAAAGTAATTCGATAAACCTTAAAAAAATTTCCTGCGGTTAAAATTACTGCGGGAGATTTTTTTTGCCGAAAAAATTTCGTTTGCGTCGTTGTTCCTAAAATTTTCTTGTACCTATCGTAATTTTTCTGATACAATGAAGTAAAAATTTTTTTGAACTTTAGCGGCAAAGTAGGGCGGTACATGGAAGGAATTTATTTAATCATAGTTATGGTAATAACGGGCGGAGCAATCGCATTCATCGGCGACAAACTCGGCACGAAAATCGGAAAGAAACGTCTGTCGATTTTTGGTTTGCGTCCGCGCCATACGTCTATGATAATCACGGTTATAACCGGCGCACTGATAACGGGGCTGTCAATCGGCTCAATGGCGATTATATCGGACAACGTACGCACGGCACTTTTCGGAATGGAAGAATTGAACGCGGCAATGGCGGCTACAGAAAAATCTTTGGGCGTCGTCTCAAAAGAATTGGCTGAAACTCAAGAAGAATTTAAACGCGCCGACGAAGACCTTGAAAATTCCAAGCGCGAAATTGCATCGCTCAAGGTTGAACAAAATGAACTGCGCGAAGAATCCGACCGTTTAAAATCCGGCAATGAACGACTTGAAACAGAGAAATCTGAACTCACTGCGCAAAACGAAAATCTTTCGTCGACAAATTCTGAACTCTCCACGCAAAATAAAAATCTCTCGTCGACAAACGCCGAACTTGCCGGCAATAACAAAAAATTGGGCGAATTTAATTTGACTTTGACTGCCGACAATGAAAAACTTTCAAAGGACAACGCCGAACTTGAAGAGCGTGCAAAAAATCTGCGCGAAGGTTTAATCGCAATTCGTGAAGGCGATATCATTTTGAAGGCGGGCGAAGTTTTGGCAAGCGGCGTCATTCAAGGTGGACGTTCTTCAAGCGAAATTGAAAGTGATATACATCAAATTGCGGACAACGCCACGCGAAATATCGTCAATCAATTTGGAAACGACTTCGACGGCTCTGTTTGGATTTATGAGCCGGAACTTAGGGACGCCGTTGAAAAAATTTCTGCAGGCAATCAAGAAGTAATTTTGAGAATCTCTGCCGCAAGTAATTTGGTGCGCGGCGAACCGATTAGGACAAGTCTTTCAATTTATCCGAATAATCCGGTTTACGAACAGGGCGCGTTGGTTTTCGCCGGCAACTATGAAGTCAATGACGAAGACGACGCAGAAGAAATTGTTCACAACTTTTTGACGGAAGTAAATCATGCCGCCGTTGAACGGGGAATTTTAGCAGACCCGATAACGCATGCCGTCGGCGTCATGGAAGCCCCGCAACTTTATGAGCTCATGGAAAAAATTTCGCAGGTGCACGGAAAAATTTCTTTGACTGCAACCGCCCGTGAAGCAACCCGTTCAATCGGACCTTTGCGCTTAAATATCAGTCTCGTTGAAAAAAAATAGGGAGGCGATTTGATGCCGAACAAAAATTTTCAGTTCGTGTCGACAATCTTACCGCCTCTGCTTTTTATGTTGTTTGATTACATCGGCATTGTAATTACCGAATACATTTCATTTTACCTTCGCAACGCCGTCGACTTTTGGAACGGATTTACTTACATTTATCCTGACGCATATATTTTCGTCGGCGTGCCGGTTTTGTTTTTAATTTTTCTAAGTCATTCGCGTTCGTATCGGCAAATGAAACCCGTCGTCGACACTATGCGCGAAATTTTCTTGTCCGTTTTTTACGGCTGGATGGCGTCAATAATTTTGGTGTACTTCTTCAAAGCGGGCGAGCAAGCGTCACGCACATTTATGGTCGTCTTCGGCGTGCTCGTGCTGTGCAACGTTTGCATAATTCGTTACGCAATCTTGAAGTTTTTGAAATTGAAAAATATTTTTAGCGAACCCGTAATAATAATTGGCGCGGGCTTGACTGCCGAACGACTTGTAAAATTTTGGCGCGAAGATTTAGGTTACCGCTACGACATTATCGGCTTGATTGACGACAATCCCGTTTCAAAAATTTTGCCAAAAGAATTTCCCGTGCTCGGCGGATTCAACGACGTTAAAAGAATCATACGGCGTCTGAAACTTCAAACCGTGATTATCGCCGCGCCCGGTATCAGCAAGGAACGTTTGCAGGAAATTATCACGGAGATTCAACCGCGCGTGAAAAATATTTCTTTCATTCCTGATTTGATTGGTACGCCAATGGCGGGCGTCGACGCGTCGATTTTGTTCAGCGAAAAAATTTTGATGTTGAACTTGCGAAATAATTTGTCGCGCGCCTACAACAGAATTTTTAAACGGCTCTTCGATTTGGTGTTGGCAATTTTGGGAGGAATTTTAATTTCTCCTGTACTTCTGGGAATTGCCGTTGCCGTTTGCATTTCAAATCGCGGCGGAATAATTTTTTCTCACAAGCGCGTTGGAATGTACGGAAAAACTTTTTACTGCTACAAATTTCAAACGATGGTGAA
>JAFSXD010000092.1 GCA_017444245.1 Selenomonadaceae bacterium
AAAATTTGAGCCGATTGAATTGCCGCGCGAAAGTCAAGCGTTGTACTTGATGCAAAGGATACGTGACGAGGCGCACAGGTTTGCGATAACGTATCACAGGAAATTGCGGCGGGCACGAAATTTGAAATCTGAATTGGACAACGTCGCGGGAATCGGCGAAAAACGGCGTGAGGAACTTTTCAAAAAGTTTGGAACGCTGGATAAAATTAAAGCGGCGTCGTTGGAAGAATTGTTGACAGTGCCGAGCATGAATCGTGCGGCGGCGGAATCGCTGATAAATTTTTTTAACGTTGGGAGGTAATTAGCTTAAAGCTTAAAGCTTGAAGCTTAAAGCTTAGATGAAATGGATTAATCATCAGATTGTTACGGGATTTATCGTTTACGCGGCAACGGACGACGCGCTTTTTGTGGCGTCAAGCATTGTCGGCGCGGTTATCCCCGATAGAGTTGAAGGAACTCCGCCGCAAGAAAGTCGCGCCTATTGGAAGTGGCGAAGAAATCACAGAACGTGGTCGCATTATCCGCCGTTGTACTTGGCTTTAATTGCGGCGATTCAATTTGCGATAGCGTACTTTCAAAATCCGCAGTTGACTTTGGCGTTGAATTTAATTTTGTATGCATTGGTTGGCGCGTTACTTCACATTGTGGAGGACGGAATTTGCGGCAAAGTTCCGATCTTCACGCCGCGCAGAAAACATGGAATAAAACTTTTTACAGTCGGCTCGTGGAAAGAATATTTTTTTGCAGGATTAATTGTCTGCGGTTGTCTTTTTTATAGATTCAACGATTTATTTTTAGCTTCAAGCTTCAAGCTTTAAGCTTTAAGCTAATCGAAAGGAAGTTTTAAATTTGAATAAAGTTCGTACACGCTTTGCCCCCAGTCCGACGGGATACATGCACATTGGAAATTTGCGCACGGCTCTTTACGCGTACCTTTTCGCGAAATCTCAACACGGCGATTTTATTTTGCGAATTGAAGACACCGACCGCGCCCGCTACGTGCCTGACGCCGTTGAGTTCATTGAAAAAACTTTGGCGGCGGCAAAAATTATTCCTGACGAAGGTCCTCATCACGGCGGAAATTTCGGTCCGTACGTTCAAAGCGAACGCATGGAAATTTATAAAGCCTACGCAGAAAAATTAGTTGAGTTGGGTTACGCTTACAGGTGTTTTTGCAATCACGACGACGACAGCAACGAAGGCGACGAAAAAAAATTCGGCGGCTACGACAGAACCTGCAGACACCTTGAGCGTGAAGAAATTGAGGCAAATTTAGTGGCGCGTAAACCGTACGTCATTCGTCAAAAAATGCCGCTGACAGGCGAAACAACTTTCTACGACGTTTTGCATGGCAACATCACAATTTCAAATTCGGAATTGGAAGATCAAATTCTTTTGAAAAGCGACGGCATGCCCACGTACAATTTCGCCAACGTCATCGACGATCACTTAATGGGGGTCACGCACATAATTCGCGGCACGGAATTTATCACGTCGACGCCCAAACATGTTTTGCTTTACGAAAATTTTGGCTGGGAAATTCCAACCTTCATTCATCTTGCGCCGGTCATGGGAAAATCTGACGACGGTACAATTTCAAAATTGAGCAAACGTCACGGCGCGACAAGTTTTAATGATTTGGTTGAAATGGGATATTTGCCGGAAGTCATCACGAATTACGTTGCGCTTTTGGGTTGGAGTCCGAAAACCAATCAAGAAATTTTTTCTATGGACGAATTGATAGAAAAATTTAGTCTTGACGGGTTGAGCAAATCGCCCGCCGTTTTCGACTACAACAAACTGGATTGGATGAGCGGCGAATATTTCAAGGCGATGAGCGACGAAGATTTTGCTCAAGCCGCCGAAAAATTTTTTGGCACGCTGAATGAAAATCTTGCGTCGAAGAAAATTTATCTCGGCAGTTTGTTGAAACCGCGCATTTCAAAACTTAGCGACATTCACGCGCAGATAAAATTTTTGCAGGAGAGGTTGCCGCTTGACGCTGAACTTTTCACGAACAAAAGAAATAAAGTCACGGCGGAAAATTCTGTAGGGATTTTGACGGACGCAATAAAAGTTCTGGAAAAAATTTCTGACTGGACGGTTGACGAATTGCACGAAAAAATTACCGCCTTCGTCACTGAATCGGGTTTGAAAATGGGAACGATTATGTGGGCGTTGAGGATCGCGCTTTCGGGGCAAAAAGTTACGCCGGGCGGCGTGATAGAAATTTTGTACTTGCTCGGAAAAAAAGAATCGCTTGAAAGATTGAATGCGGCGTTAAAGTTTTTGGGCGATATTGCGAAAAAAAATTAGGGCATTTGCAAAAATTTTTCCCTTCGTATGCTATAATAGTTTTGAAAAATTTCTCTACAAGCTACAAGCTAATTAAGGGGAGGTGGAATTGTGGCGGTTGCTCCAAAGAAAAAAATTAGAAATTGCATACAATGCGGCAAAGTTTTTCTTACGCAGGAAAGAGAGGAGCTCTGCGCGGAGTGCAAAGCAAAATTTTACGAGCTGGAAAAAATTGTCGTGGATTATGTCAAAGAAAATCCGGGCGTGTCCATGACAGAAGTTTCAGAAGCCACAGGCGTATCCAAAAAATTGATACAACGAATGGCGCGTGAAGGTGTCTTCGCAGATGTACCTATGGGCGAAAATTTCACATTTCCCTGCGCCAGTTGCGGCAAGCCGATAAAAACCGGAACATACTGCACCAGTTGTTTGACGCGCTTAAGACAAGAAACAAAACGCGCCGCCGAGAGAATGAAGATTCGTTTCAGTGACGACATGCCGATAATTGAAAAACTTGACGCAATGGCACAACGAGATTTCGACAAACAACAACGGGATCGACGCACGTTTTCAAATGCAATGAGTAAATTAATTCGTCCAAGATAATTTCGGAGGGGAAGATATGGCAAATTACGGTGGCGGCTCTACTAAAATTTGTATGGGATGTGGCAACCCATTCATGCCGCAAGAGAATGAAGATTTTTGTTTCAAGTGTCGCAACAGTTCAAGCAGCAAAGAGGCAGAGATAATTGACTACTTGCGCGAACATCCGGGCGTTTCAATTTTGGAAGTTTCGCGCGTGTCGCGGCTTTCCACAAAAATTTTGTTGAAGATGGCGCACGAAGGACGCTTTGAAGGTTTGTACCTCAACAAAGATTTCGGATATCCATGCGAACAGTGCGGCAAGCTAATTACTTTCGGAACTTATTGTCCGGAATGTTTTGCGAACTTGAAGAAGGAAGCGAAGAACACCAAAAATAAAATGTTTGTCTCCAGAGCAAAAGCCAGACAGGGACAAATTGAGCGCGATAAAAGCCGTACGTTTTCCAGCGGCATGCAGGATGAAATTTCGTCGCGCAAAAATTCAAAGTAAGTTTCTAAGAAATATTTTTTTAATCGCAACTCCTACAAAATTTTTGCGGGAGTCTATTTTTTTTCTGCAATGTGGTATAATTTGCAAAAACGGAGTTGATTTTTTGAAAATTTTACTAAGCAATGATGACGGCATCGACGGCGCGGGACTTTGGGCAATGGCTCACGCACTTGCAAAAAATTTTGAAGTTGCCATTGCCGCGCCAATGAATCAACAGAGCGGAATGGCTCACGCGCTTTCAATCGGCAGGAAGTTGGAATACAAGAAACTGCACGATTCGGAATTTGAAACGTGGATCGTCGACGGCACGCCAACCGATTGCGTAAAATTTTATCTTGAGGCACTTGACACCGAAAAAAAAATCTGCGCGGTAATTTCCGGAATAAATCACGGCGCAAATTTGGCTACGGACGTTTTGTATTCGGGGACGGTCGGCGCGGCGTTGGAAGGTTACCTTCACGAAATGCCCGCCCTTGCCGTATCTCTCGACAGATTTTCTAAAATTACTTTTGAACAAGCCGCCGCTGAAACAGAAAAATTTTTTTCCGCGCAGATGTCAACGGGGAAAAATTTTTTTCTGAACGTAAACTTTCCAAAAAAATACGGCGAAAGGCATGCGGAATTTAAAATGGCGCGGCTCGGTCGGCGCGATTATCTCAACGCCTTTGTCAGTCACACGAACGACGCAGGGCAAGTTTTTTTTGAAATTCGCGGGGAAATTTCGGACGTTGACGGCGGCGAAGGCACGGATATTTACGCAGTCAATCAAGGTTACATTTCCGTCACGCCGTTGCATTGCGACGTTACAGATAAATTAAGAATTGAGAATTAAACTACAAGCTACAAGCTACCAGCTAAAAACCGGAAGGAGAATTTTTTTTGGAATCAATCATCAGGGACATCAAACTTGCACCGTCAGGACATGACAAAATTAATTGGGTAAAAAATTTCATGCCGGTGCTCTCGTCAATCGAAAGGGAATTTTCAAAATCAAAACCTTTCGCGGGACAAAAACTTTCTATCACGATTCACCTTGAAGCGAAGACGGCGTACATGGCGGAAGTTTTCAAGAACGCGGGCGCAGAAGTCGTCGTCACGGGAAGTAATCCGCTTTCGACGCAAGATGACGTTGCCGCCGCACTCGTTGAACGTGGCGTCACAGTTTTTGCAACGCACGGCTGCACGGACGAAGAGTACACAAAATATTTGAACAAGGCGATTGATTTTGAACCGACGCTCGTAATTGACGACGGCGGCGACGTGGTTGACTTACTTCACACGAAACGGCGCGAGGCAATTTCAAAAATTTTGGGCGCGTCCGAAGAAACTACGACGGGCGTCAACAGACTGCGCGGCTTGGAAAATCGCGGCGAACTTTCTTTCCCCGTCATCGCGGCGAATGATGCGTATTGCAAATATCTTTTCGACAATCGCTACGGTACGGGACAATCGACGTGGGAAGGAATTATGCGCGCGACAAATCTTGTTGTTGCCGGAAAAAATGTTGTCATTGCCGGCTACGGTTGGTGCGGCAAAGGCGCGGCAATGCGTGCAAAAGGTCTCGGCGCAAACGTTATCGTCACTGAAGTTGATCCGATTAAAGCGATTGAGGCGGTCTTCGACGGTTTCCGCGTGATGCCAATGAACGAGGCGGCGAAGGTCGGAGATATTTTCTTGACAGTGACGGGCAACAAAGACGTTATCACAGGCGAACATTTCCCGCTGATGAAGAGCGGCGCAATTTTGGCGAACGCCGGGCATTTCGACGTTGAAATTAACATCCCTCAACTTGAATCTCAATCAGCCGGCAGAAAAACTGTCCGCACCAACGTCGAAGAATTTTTGCAGAAGGACGGACGAAAAATTTATTTGCTGGCGCAGGGGCGTTTGGTTAATCTTGCATCCGGTGACGGTCATCCTGCGGAAATCATGGATTTAAGTTTCGCCGTGCAATTTTTTAGTGTCGCTCACATTCTCCACAATCATGAAAAACTTGCAAATAAAGTTTACCTCATCCCCAACGAAATCAGCACGCAAATTGCCGAAATTAAATTGCAATCAATCGGCGTTGACATTGACACGTTGACTGAAGAACAAAAAAAATATCTCAACCTTTAATTTGTTGAGACAGAAAAATTTTTTGAACCCTTGCCTTCGCGCTAGGGTTTTTTGTTTTCGTTTTCATGCAATTCTTTTTTGACTTGATTGTAAATCAACAAACTGAAAATTGCCGAGCCGCCGATAATATTTCCAATGCCGGTTGGAATTAAAAATCTCATGAAGTAATCAAAAAAATCTGCGTCACCGCTGATAACTTCAAAAGCCATTTCGCATGAGCCTACAACGACGTGCGCAAAATTTCCCAGCGCGATGAAGTAGACGAAAAAAACGATCGTGATAAACCGAAAATTTTTTGTCTGCGGCGCAACCCAAACCAACGCGGCAATTATTATTCCCGCCGGAATCCCGCGCAAAACATTTTCCATCGCCGGCAAGCGCATAACGTGGCTTGCAACTTCATGCAACGCGGCAGAAATTTCAGGCGTGACTGCGTAAGCACTCGAAAAAAATATTGCGGCTATCGCAGTTCCCACGACGTTGAAAAAAAATACTATGCTCCAAAGGCGCACCACTCTCAAAAATTTTTTCCACGACGGTTCACTAAACAATGGAATTATCGTCGTTATAGGATTTTCCGTGAACAGTTGCATGCGCCCGAGTATCACGATGACAAATCCAACCGTGTAGCCGAAACTTGAAATAATCGGTTCAAATTGAACGTCGCCCAAGTACATTTTCAAAATAGCGCGGAAAAAAAATGAAAACGATACAAAAATTCCCGCCGCCAACGCAGAAAATGCCAGTGCTCGAAATGGGCGCGCCAACTCCTCTTCGCCTTCTTGCCGAATGATTTTGAAAATAAGTTGCGAAGACATCGGCTCATTGGCGCGAATAATTCGTTGCTCAATTCTATTCAGTTCAGTAAAAAAATTTTTTTCTTCGCTCATTTCTTGACCACATCAGTTTTTTTCGCCGAATCAGTTTTTTTCGCCGAATCAGTTTCTTTCGTCGAATCAGTTTCTTTCGTTGAATTAGTTTCTTTCGCCGAATCAGTTTCTTTCGTTAAATCAACTTTGGGAATCAAAAATTTTTTTGCGTGCTCCGTGACGCGCTTGACAATATTTTTCGTCGCCTCCTGCAACGCCTTCAAGTACGCTTCGTCAACCGCGCTGTCATAACCTTTGCTTGGTTTGTCGTGCCGTACGCTCTGCCCAACCAAATTACTCCGCCACAAAGTTTTTCTCGAATTGACGCTGATTAATTGCATTTGAATCACTGCGCAAAAATAATTTCTCTTCCGTGCGGGAGTGTTCACGTCAAAGCCGACGCCGACGCCAAAACGATTGTGCCGACTATTTCCGATGCCAATTCCAATTCCAAAGCCGGGATAGTAACCGTAGCTGTCAATTTTTTGTTCCATGCCCAGCCCAAAAATTTTGCAACGTAAGACGTAATCTGCACCAAGACCCTTGTAAATTTCCTGCGCGGTCTCGTCAAAAATTTTTTCGGCAGGTTGCGGGAAAATAATCAAGTCGCCGACGTCCGCCAAATCTTTTTGATCGCCTAAAGTTTTTGCGTTGAAAATACTTTCTTCGTGCTCGTCTTCGTCCCGTTTAATTACGTAGAAAATATTTTGTTCGCTCAATTTTTCGACGAGCATTCCGCGCAGACGATGATCCGTCGCAAGCTCTTCAAAATTTGTGAAATCTTCCACTTCGACGAAAATTTTCACGCGCTGTTCAATCGGAAATTCTTTTTCCTTCGCCTCAACCGCCGCCGCGTTCAGGAGAAAAAAAATTGCCGCGATTAACAAAAAAATTTTACGTGCCATGTTACCACCTCCGTTGTCAGCTTAAAGCTTGAAGCTTGAAGCTTGAAGGGCTAAAGTTACGGGGCAATGATCGCTGCCAAAAATATTTGGTTCAATGCCCGCGTCGGAAATTTTTTCCGCCAACCGATTCGACACCAAAAAATAATCTATTCGCCAACCAACATTTCTTTCACGCGCCCGCTGAAAATTTGACCACCATGTATAAGCGTCGGCTTTATCAGGATACAGAAAGCGGAACGTGTCAGTAAATCCCGCGTCCAAAAGTTCCGTGAATTTGCCGCGCTCTTCGTCCGTGAATCCGGAATTGTGATGATTCGTCGCAGGATTTTTCAAATCAATTTCCTTGTGCGCAACGTTCAAGTCGCCGCACAAAATTACCGGCTTGACGGCGTCCAATTTTTTCACGTACGCACGAAAAGCGTCGTCCCATGCCATGCGATAATCCAGACGCTCAAGCTTGCGGGAATTCGGCGTGTAAACAGTGACGAAGAAAAAATTTTCAAACTCCAGCGTGATGACGCGCCCTTCATTATCATGTTCGGCAATTCCAATTCCGTACGTGAAAGACTGCGGCTCAATGCGCGAAAAAATTGCCGTCCCCGAGTAACCTTTTTTTTCGGCACTGTTCCAAAATTGTTTGTAGCCCGCGAAATCCAGAATCGCTTGACTTTGAAACATTCGCGTTTCTTGAATCGCAAAAATATCCGCGTCAAGTTTTTTGAAACTGTCGACGAAATTTTTTTTCAAGCAAGCGCGCAGTCCGTTGACATTCCACGATACAAATTTCATGTCGGAGCTCCTTTTTTTCAGCTTAAAGCTTAAAGCTTGAAGCTTGAAGCTCATAAGTGAACGCGGCGCGCAAAATCGTTTCTTCGTCAAGTGCCTTGCCAATCAGCTGAAAACCAATCGGCAAATTATTTTTCGTCCAACCACACGGCAGAGAAATTCCCGGTAAACCTGCCAAATTCAGCGGCACAGTGAAAACGTCCTGCAAGTACATCTTCAACGGATTGGAAATCATTTCGCCAATTTTAAACGCGGCAGTCGGCGCAGTCGGCGCAAGAATCACGTCAACATTTTTGAACGCGTCAACAAAATCTTTTTGAATCAGCGTCCGAACTTTCAACGCCTTCAAATAATATGCGTCGTAGTAGCCGGCACTCAACGCGTAATTGCCAATCATGATTCTGCGTTTAACTTCTTCGCCGAAAAGTTTTGAACGGGTATTCTTCATCATGTCAACGACATCTGCGCCGTCGATTCGTTCACCGTAGCTGACGCCGTCGTAGCGTTCAAGATTTGTTGCCGCCTCCGCAGGTGCGATTAAGTAGTAAGTTGAAATTGCAAATTCGGTGTGCGGCAAACTTATTTCAAAAATTTCTGCGCCGAGATTTTCAAAAACTTTTGCCGCGTCGCGAACAGATTTTTCAACTTCGGCGTCGATTCCTTTCACGAAATATTCTTTTGGCAAACCGATTTTCAAACCTTTAACGTCGGCAACCAAACTTTTTGTGAAGTCGGGAACATTCGCGGGGGTTGAAGTTGAATCCATTTCGTCATGCCCCGCGATTGCATTTAAAACGTTCGCGCAGTCGGTAACGTCACGAGTTATCGGACCGATTTGATCCAGCGACGAGGCGTAGGCGACGAGCCCGTAACGAGAAACGCGCCCGTAAGTCGGCTTGAGACCAACGACGCCGCAAAAACTTGCCGGTTGACGAATTGAACCGCCCGTATCAGAGCCGAGTGAAAAAATTGCTTCGCCGCTTGCGACAGCCGCCGCACTTCCTCCGGAACTTCCGCCGGGTACGCGCGTTGTGTCGTGAGGATTTTTCGTCACGTGAAAGCCGGAATTTTCCGTTGAGCCGCCCATTGCAAATTCGTCGAGATTGGTTTTGCCGAGCACAACGGGATTTTGCGCGGAAAGTTTTTTGTAAGCCGTTGCGTCGTACGGCGGAACAAAGTTTGCCAAAATTTTTGACGCGCAAGTTGTCTTGATTCCCTTCGTGCAAATGTTATCTTTGATTGCGCAGGGAATGCCTTCAAGCGGTAAAATTTTTTCGCCGCGAGAAATTTTTTCGTCGACGCTCCGCGCAGATTTTTCTGCAACGTCACGGGTTAAAGTTATGTACGCGCCAATTTCGGATTCTTTTTCGTCAATGCGCGAAAAAATATTTTCAGTGAGTTCGACGGCGGAAATTTCTTTCTTCGTCAAAAGTTCGTGAAGTTCATGCGCTGTCTTCTCGTATAAATTCAAAATGATTCCTCCTAAATTAATCGAGGCGCAAGGACACTCATCAATTACCATCGATCCATCGATCTATCGATCCATCGATCCGAAAGCTATTCTTCCAAAACGCGCGGAACTTTGAAATAGCCGTCCTCCTGCAATGGCGCGTTGGACAGAGCAAGTTCGCGATTGAGTGACGGCTTAACTTCATCTGCGCGGAAAATATTTTGCATGGGAAGAGGATAAGTCGTCGGCTCAATTTTTTCTGTGTCAATGGCTTGAAGATTTTCCACGTAAGTTAAAAATTTGTCCAGTTGAGCGATAACGTCAGAAATTTCATCGTCGCGAATGTTGAGCCGCGATAAACTCGCCACAACTTTGACATCATTTTCTGTGACTTTCAAAAAAAATTCCTCCTTTAAGCTTCAAGCTTCAAGCTTTAAGCTTTAAGCTCAATTATATTGGAAAAAATTTTTGCGTCAACTTTTTTCAAACTTGAAGTAAATTTTTTTGCATCGGGAAAAATTTTTCAGGTTATTTTTACTTTTTCTGGTATAATGGCGTTGGACAGGGGAAGGTATTTTATTTTTTGAGCTGGTGAATTTTTTATGAGTGAACAATCCGCGAAGGAAAACATGGCAAGACGAAGGCGCGAGTCTGCCAGAAAAATTTTGGTATCATTTTTCAGTTGTCTTTTCATAATTTCTGCGCTGCTTGGAGTTTACGCGGGATTCCGTTTTACCGACGCAGAGGTAATTGACGAAAAAAATTTAGCGCAAAACGAAGAAGTCTTGCCGACAATCAAGCGCGGCATGTCGTTGATGTTGATGGGCGTCGACGAACGCAAAGATGACGTTGGCAGGTCCGATACGCTGATGTTTTTGAACTTTTCGCGCGACAAAGTTTCTTTGCTGTCAATTCCGCGTGACACGAGAGTTTATATCGAACGTCGCGGCTACGAAAAAATTAATGCGGCGTACGCAATCGGCGGCGAAGATTTGGCGCGTCAAACCGTCGAAGATTTTTTAGGCGTCAGTGTTGACCGATACGTTAAAATTGATACGCATGCTTTCCCAAAAATTATTGACGAACTCGGCGGCGTCGACATTTACGTTGAACGCGACATGCAATACGAAGATCCTTGGGACGATGACGGCGGGCTTGTGATAGATTTAAAGCAGGGCTATCAGCATTTGGACGGCAAGTCGGCGGTTGAGTTTGTTCGTTTCCGTGACAGCGAAGGCGACGCGGGGCGTGTTCGTCGACAGCAAGCTTTCATGAAAGCGTTGGCTGAAAAAATTACTGAACCGGAAATAATTTTGAAGTTGCCGCAAATTTTGAGCGTTGCAGTTGACGCCGTCGAAACGGATTTGTCGTTGAGTGAAATGCTTGCTCTTGCGGGAACGCTGAAGTCTGCCGAATCGGAAGGAAATATTCAAACGGGCGTTGTTCCCGGCTATTGGCAATACATTGAAGGCGTGAGTTACCTTGTGCCGGACGCTGAACGGCTTGGCGAAGTTGTCATGGAAAATTTGAAAATCAATTCGACGAAACGGCATTTTGAACGGCTTGCACTCGATTACGACAGAGGATCGCCCGCCGATTTTTATGATGTCAATCCGAATTTGGAACGCGATTTGCAAATACTTGATGACTTTCGTCGTGCGCGTTTCAATCTGGAAGAAAACAAACTTTAAAGGAGAACACGTTTAATTTATGGAGCGAATACGTCAATATTTTCTATTCAATGATCGCAGGACAGATTTCCGTACAGAAATTTTAGCAGGAGCAACGACGTTTCTTTCAATGATGTACATCGTCATTGTAAATTCAACGGCGTTTTATGCCGGCGGCATGAATTTTGGCGGCGTTTACATTGCAACGATTTTGGCAACGGTGATTGCAACGCTGATTATGGGAATTGCGGCAAATTATCCGATTGCGGTTGCGCCCGGTCTCGGAATAAACGCCTACTTGGTTTACGTCGTAATTTTTTCGCAAGGAATTCCATGGCAACAAGCTTTAGGAATTGCGGCGATGGCGGCGGCACTTTTTACAATACTTTCGTTGACGCCACTGCGTGAGATGTTCATAAATTCAATTCCCGAATCATTGAAGAAAGCGATAGCGGCGGGCATTGGACTTTTCATCACGTTGATTGGACTTGTGAGCGGTCACATTGTCGTTGATTCAAGCGCAACGTTGATAGCTATCGGTTCGTTTGAAGACCCCGTTTTGATGATGACGCTCACGGGACTTTTCGTCACGATGGTTTTGTTTGTGCTTGACATCAAAGGATCAATTTTCATTGGCATGGTTGTAACGGCGTTTGCCGCGTGGGTACTGGGATATTGGACGTTGCCACGAGAAATTTTATCCACGCCCATTGGGTTTGACAAAACTTTCATGCAACTGGAATTTGATTTTTCGCCGACGAATTTAATGATTGTCTTCACAATTTTGCTTGTGACTTTGTTCGATACGACGGGAACGATGTTAGGCGTTGGACAACAAGCGGGCTTAATTCGCGACGGAAAATTTCCGAATTTAAAAAGCGCGTTGCTTGCGGATTCGATTGGAAGTTTGGCGGGGGCGTTTGCCGGAACAGGACCGACGTCAGCTTTCGTTGAATCAGGAACGGGCGTTGCGGCGGGCGGACGAACGGGTTTTGCTTCTGTCGTGACGGCAATTTTATTTTTGGCGTTGCTTTTCCTTCAACCGATTGCGGAGGCGGTTTCGTCAATTCCCGCCGTGACAGCTCCTGCGCTGATTTTGACGGGCTGTTTCATGGTAACGGACTTTGCTCAAATTGATTGGAAAGATTACACTGAAGCTTTCCCCGCGTTCCTCACGATGATTTTCATGCCGTTCACTTACAGCATCACGAACGGCGTCGGCGTCGGCATGATTTCTTACGTGATTTTAAAATTTGTAACGGGGCAATGGCGTGACATTCATCCGATGTTGGCGATTATGGCGGTGCTGTTCACGTTACAACTTTTGTATTA
The DNA here is from genome assembly GCA_017444245.1 of Selenomonadaceae bacterium. Classification (GTDB taxonomy): domain Bacteria; phylum Bacillota; class Negativicutes; order Selenomonadales; family Selenomonadaceae; genus Quinella. The sequence goes on from JAFSXD010000092.1 coordinate 12,519, forward strand.
GATCGATGGATCGATAGATCGATGGATCGATAGAATTTTTAATATGGAAAAGAAACTTACAATTTTAACTTACGGTTGCCAAATGAACGTTGCCGAATCCGAACGCATGGCAGGACAGCTTGCGAAAATCGGTTACGCCTTGACGGACGAAATTGCTACGGCGGATTTGATTTTGATAAATTCATGTTGCGTGCGTGCGACGGCGGAAGATAAAATTTACGGCAAAATTGGCGAACTGAAAAAATACAAATTACAAAATCCCGCGCTGATTATCGGCGTCATGGGTTGCCTTGCTCAAAAGGACGGCGAAGAATTAATTAAAAAATCTCCGCATTTGGATTTTGTTTTGGGGACGGCGCGGCGCGGTGAACTTCCAAAAGTCGTTGAAAGTTTTGAATCTGCGCGGAAAAAATTTGTCGACACGTCGAATGTCAGCGGACAAATTGTCGAAGGAGAAATTTTCCCGATACGCGCGGGTTCGGTTTCAGCCTTCGTGCCGATTATGTACGGTTGCAATAATTTTTGTACCTATTGCATTGTGCCGTACGTGCGCGGACGTGAAAGAAGTCGACGCCCCGAAGAAATTTTTGCGGAAATAAAAAATGCCGTCGATTGCGGTTTCAAAGAAATTAATTTGTTGGGGCAAAATGTCAATTCGTACGGCAAGGAGTTTGAAAAAAATTTTGCGCAGTTGCTTGCGGAAGTGAATGGGATTGACGGGATTGAACGCCTTCGTTTCATGACGAGCCACCCAAAAGATTTGTCGGACGAATTGATTGAAGTCATGGCGAACGGAAAAAATATTTGTGAGCATATTCATTTGCCCGTTCAGTATGGCAGTGATAAAATTTTGCGGCGAATGAATCGCGTTTACACTGTCGAAAAATATTTGTCGCTCGTGAAAAAAATTCGTGCGGCGATTCCGAACATCAGCTTGACGACAGATTTAATCGTTGGCTTTCCCACAGAGACGGAGGAAGATTTTCAGCTGACGTTGGATTTTCTGCGCGAAGTTCAATTTGACATGGCGTTCACGTTTATTTATTCGGAGAGGAGCGGGACGCCTGCCGCGAATTTTGAAGGCAAGGTCGACGACGAAACGAAACACCGCCGCTTGAATGAATTGATGGCTGTGCAAAATAAAATCAGTCTTGAAAAAAATCTTCAGCTGGAAGGCACGACGGTTGAAGTTCTCGTCGAAGGCGCAAGTAAGACGGACAAAAATATTTTCACGGGCAGGACACGAACAAATAAAGCGGTGCTCTTCCCGCATGAATCTGAACGCGTCGGAGATTTGGTTCACGTGAAAATTAATCAGGCGCAGACGTGGATTTTGAAAGGAAATTTAGAAACTAGGGACTAGGGAAGAGAAAAATTTTTTCTAACCTACAAGCTACCGGCTACAAGCTACAAGCTAAAATCGAAAGGAAGTTTGATTGATGAAAAAAAAGACGATTGAGGAACTCAAAGAAATTGCGAAAGACATACGGCGCAAAGTTGTAACGATGCTTTGTCGTGCCGGTTCGGGACATCCCGGCGGCTCACTTTCCGTGACGGATTTTATCACGGCGTGCTATTTCAGCGAAATGAATTTAGATCCGAAAAATCCGAAATGGGAAGACCGCGACCGTTTCGTTTTGTCGAAAGGGCATGTTTGTCCCGCTCAATATGCGGCGTTGGCTAAGCTGGGATTTTTCCCCGAAGAAACTTTGCAAACTCTGCGCGAAGAAGGTTCAATCTTGCAAGGGCATCCGAACATGCAATGTCCCGGCGTGGAAATTCCAACCGGTTCACTTGGTCAAGGCGTCGCATGCGCGGTTGGAATGGCTATTGCGCTGAAGATGGACAAAAAAAATTCGCGCGTCTTCGCAGTTCTCGGCGACGGCGAATGTCAAGAAGGCGAAGTTTGGGAGGCGGCGCAGACTGCCAACAAATACCAACTTGATAATTTAATCCTCTTCGTCGACAATAATAATTTGCAAATTGACGGCACGACTGATGAAGTCATGCCGAACAGAGATTTGGGCGAAAAGTTCAAGGCGTTTGGTTTTGAAATTTACAACATCGACGGCAACGACATGGCGCAAATTCTCCGCACGCTCGACGCAGTTCGTTTGCACAGCCACAGCACCAAGCCTAAATGTATCATTGGGCAGACGACGAAGGGCAAAGGCGTTTCGTTCATGGAAAATGTTGCCGATTGGCATGGCGTCGCGCCGAATAAGGAACAGTGCGAACAGGCACTCAAGGACATTGACGCAAATTATTCTTTTGAGTGAATCCCTAACCCCTAACCCCTAAATCCTAAACAGAGGTGAATTTTTTTGAAGAAAATAGCAACGAGAAACGGTTTCGGTGAAGAAATTTTAGCACTCGGCAAAGAAAATAAAAATATCGTCGTGATTAACGCGGACATAGGAAAATCTTGCAAGACGTATGAATTTGCTCAAGCTTACCCCGAACAAGAGATTAACGTCGGCATCGCTGAACAAAACGCGGCGGGAATTGCGGCGGGCATGGCGACTTGCGGAAAAATCCCTTTCGTCGTCACGTACGCAATTTTCGCGTCACTTCGCATGTGTGAAATGGTTCGTCAAGAAATTGCCTATCCGAAGTTGAATGTAAAAATTGTCGGCTCACACGGCGGGCTTAGTCCTGCACGCGACGGCGCAAGTCATCAAGCAATCGAAGACATGGGAGTTTTGCGCACTCTCCCCAATATGACGGTAATCATGCCTGCGGATTATTGGGCGGCGAAAAAACTTACCCGCGCAGTTGCCGAACACAAAGGACCGGCTTATATTCGTTTCACTCGTGATTCAATTCCGGTTATCTACGACGAAAATGTTGAACTGGAAATCGGCAAGGCGCACATGATTCAAGACGGCAACGACGTAGCGATTATTGCCAACGGCGACACAGTTTGCATTGCCGTTGAGGCGGCGCAGGAACTCGCCAAAGAAAATATTTCCGCAAGAGTTTTGGACATGCACACGATTAAACCGCTTGACGTTGACGCGGTCGTTGATTGCATAGAAAATATTGGTAAAATTATTACTGTCGAAGACCACACGATAATTAACGGCTTAGGCTCGGCAGTTTGTGAAGTCGTTGCGGAAAGGGGGAAAGGAAAAGTTAAACGAATCGGCGTCCCCGACAAATACGGCGAATCCGCGCCATACGAAAGACTTTTGGCGATTAACGGAATTACCGTTGAAGGGATCGTCGCGGCGGCAAAAAATATTTAAGACGTAATTACAGGAGAGAAAAAAATGGAAAGCTTACACGGATTAACAAAAGGCACAGACCTTGAACAGATGATTGAAACGATCGCGCAGGCAGAGGCAAACGGCGTGATGATGTACTACGCTTTGGCGCGGCTGGCTGAAGAGCAGGGCATGGAAGACGCGGCGAAAGATTTTATCGAAGCGGCTAACCAAGAGGCAGTTCACGCGGGCTTTTACGCAACTTTGAACGGCAAATATCCGAAAGAATTTTGGTCGCTCGTTCAGGCGGTGCAAAAAGCCGAAGAGAAGGGCGAAGCTCAAGTTCGTGCGATGGCTGAAAAAGTTCGTGCGGCGGGATTTGCGGCGGCGGCGGATCAAATGGAAATTTTCGCCAAACAGGAAGGGCATCACGGCGTTTTAATGGCTGAAATGTTGAAAAGACACGCCGACAAAATTTCTGAAGAGCCTGAAGCAACGAAGGTTTACGTCTGCCCAATTTGCGGCTACGAATACAAAGGCGACCTTGACGCAGAGCCGGACGATTGGGTTTGCCCGCTTTGTGGACAGCCGAAGAGTGCGTTTAAACTCAAATAATTTTTTTACGGACTGAAATTGTAAGTGCCAAAATAAAAAGTAATTCACAAAAGCCTAAAAAATTTCAAGCCGGAATTTACCAAAACATCCGAACTACTACCAACCATCGATCTAACGATCTAACGATCCATCGATCTAATTCCCTGCCGTTTAAAAAATTTTCAATGGGCAGGGAATTTTTTTATTGCGTCGAAGATTAGCAAGCATGAAACAGGTTATAGTTACCTTTAGGCGAAGTTACAAAATTTTTATAGCTGTCGCCGCGATAATGACCATACAGTTAATTTCTGCAGGACAATTTTTTTTATGCGGAGCAATTCTAATCGGCGCGCTGTTGAGTTTCTTCTACTTCATATCGGCGGCGGCAAGGTTGGAAGCGGCAGAAAAAATGAATCAAGCGCAGGCAAAAAAAATTATGCTGGTTGGTCTGGTGTTGCGGCTGTTGATGGTTTTCATAGTGCTGGCGGTAGCCGCGCGCATATCGACGGAACTTTTTTTAGCCTCGTCGGTATGTTTCGTTGTGTTTTACCTGACTTCGCTGGGGGTTCTGGTTTACGCGGGAAGGGGGTGAATTTATGGAACATATTGGTGTCCGTGAGACTGTGCGCTTTATGGGCTTGACGTTCAACTGGGAAACTCTTTGCATGACATGGCTGGCAATGCTTGTTGTAATTGTAATTTCATGTTTGGCGGTGCGCAGTTTGACACTTGTGCCTAAGGGCTGGCAAAATTTTTTGGAGATGATCGTTATTTGGTTACACGAACAGCTTGAGGCGATGATGGGCAAAAGGCGCGGGAAATTGTTTGCGCCGTTTATCGTTTCGCTTTTTTTATTTCTGCTGACGAGTAACTTGCTTGGCTTGATTCCTTTTTTGGCGTCGCCGACAAACGATTTGAACACTACGCTGGGCTTGGCACTGCTGGTAGTCTGCATGGTGCATTTCTTCGGTCTTTACTTCAAGGGCGGTCATTACATAGCTCATTTTTTTCAACCCGTTGCGCCGTTCGTCATCATCAACTTGATTGAGGAAATTGCCAAACCGATTACGTTGGCGTTTCGTCTATTCGGCAACATTCTCGCGGGCGAAATTTTGATTATCGTTTTGTTGCATCTCATGCCCGTGTGGATGCCCGTGCCAAGTGTCGTGTGGTTGATGTTCAGCATTTTTATCAGTTGCGTTCACGCGGTTATTTTCACGATGTTAAGTATGGCTTATTTAAGCAATGCGGCGAAGGAAGAATGAGTTATGGTAAAAAAAATTCTTTCGGCTTTGATTTTGTTCAGCGTGATAATTTGCGCGTCGGCTAATGCGGCGATTAGAACTCCCGACGATGATCCTAACCTTGTGTTTTTTCACCGGCATCAAGGATTGGAAAGTTACTTCTTCGGAAATTCTTTGCGCACGGCTGAAGAAAATTCGTTAATGTTTATTTCTTTCGACTTCGTGGTTTACGACAGCATTCATCCGCAAAATACTCGTTGGGATCACGTGGAGAACATGACTTTTGCTTACGACGAATCGACGCGGAAAGTTTATTTCGTGGATCAGCAGGGCAATTTAGATTTTCTTGATCCAAAAGGAACAATCGCGGAAGGTAGCGGCTATGCAATGGGTGCTGAAATTATTTACTACACGGTGACGGGCAAAAGATTTTACGGCACTTACGACGACGATTTCTACAGTCATATAGCGGTAGGTTAAATTATGTGGAAGAAAATTTTTTCCTTTGCAATTTTGTCAGGCGCGATAATTTTTTTTATGTCGACAATATCGGTGGCGAAATGTCCAACTTACCTTGACGCGGAAAAAAATTATATTCTGTACGCGGATTTAGGCGGACACGGCGCGGGGTTGTACGTCGACAGGCACACAATCGGAATTGCGGAAGAACTTCCTACGGGTTACGAAATTTTGGTTGACACGGTGGACGTTCCGAACGCCGCCGAAGGCAAAACGCGAATTGTCAATCGCTACGTTCACAGATATTCTTTCGACATCAGAAATTTTGCGGCGTTTCGTTACGTGAACGAGGAAAATAAGTGGATTAAAATTGATCCGAAAATTACCAATCCTGAAGATGAAAATTTCACGTACGACGCAAAAATTGCGGAGATGGCTTTTTATGTAGCTGTCGGAGCAAAATTTTTCGGAGCTTTGGACAACGTGACTTTCGACGAAAATTTTTACAAAGTTTTGGATTGAGAAATCTAACAGCTAAAACCTAACAGCTAAAAACTTTTGGAGGCGGTTAATGTGAAAAATTCTGCGCCAAATGAAGAAAGTCAACCTTCAACCGAGCAACTCGAAGAAATGCAAAGAACGTCTCAAGAAAATTCAAGCTCAACTACTGATGACGGCGGCGTTGATTTGACCGACGTTTTGGAAGTTGCGGTGGATTTTATCAGTGGTATTTTTGAAGATTAAAAAGCTTAAAGCTTAAAGCTTAAAGCTTAAAGCTTGAAGCTAAATTAGGAGGTAAAATTTAAATGGAAAATGCAATCATGGTAGCAGCGGCACTTATCGGCGCAGGCATCACAATGGGTTTGGCGGCAATCGGCGCGGGCATCGGCGACGGTCTCGTAACCAGCAAATTTATCGACGGCATCACACGCCAGCCTGAAGCAAAGAACACACTTTTCACGAACACGCTTATTTCCGTCGGCTTGATTGAGGCAATGGCGATTATCGCGGCGGTTATCGCACTCATCATGCTTTACGCCAACCCGCTCATCGGCTAAGTTAGGAGAATGACTTTTGAAAAATAATTCATTGGAGATTGTAAGCTAATCGGGAGTGATTAACGGTTAGTCAAAATATATAAAAATGTAGCCTAAGGCATAAAATTGTGTGCAGCGTAAAGCTGAAAGCTCATAAAGTAAATAGCCATTGAGCCAGTTGGTGCTAACTTCAAAGCAGTCTATGCGCCGGGAAGAAGACCCGTGCAGGTTGAAACAGTCCTGATAACTATGAGGTAGAACTCTGAGGGCGGTCGCGGATGGTGGCACTTAAACTTTTTAGCCGGAGGGCTTTATACTCGTATAATTATGAAAGGAGAAGGCTACAAGGTGAATACCGATGGCTAGTCGGGAATTTACGACTGTGGAGTGTTAAATAAACGTTAGTAGCTGAGGCGAGAACGGACACGTTGAAGCAGTAAGACAGAACCGTGAGGTCTGTCCGAATCATCTTGACATAGACTTTTGTCTATGTTTTTAGTAGCAGCTGGTAAAAATGTTGAATGATGCTCTGTTTTACAAGCCGTATGAAATTATCGGTGGTGAAAAAATTATGACGGCAATGGCGGCGATTAATCACAGCGGGATAATAATGCGGCTGAGTGCGCGAATTTTTGATTACGTCG
>JAFSXD010000093.1 GCA_017444245.1 Selenomonadaceae bacterium
GACGACGCTGTTTCGACTAGCGTTGAATATTTCTTCGACGCGATTAATTTTGATAAACGGTTACGCGGGCGAAGTCATTACGGCTTTTGGAAATTTCGTCGTCGGCGGAAATCCCGTCGTCGGCTTTATTATGTTCATCATTTTGGTTATCATCAACTTCATTGTCATCACGAAAGGTTCAGAGCGTGTTGCTGAAGTTTCTGCGCGTTTCACGTTGGACGCAATGCCAGGTAAACAAATGGCGATTGACGCGGATTTAAATCAGGGCGCGATAACGGACGCTGAAGCAAAAGTTCGCCGAGAAAAAATTCAGCGCGAAGCAGATTTCTTTGGCGCGATGGACGGTGCGTCGAAGTTCGTAAAAGGCGACGCGATAGCCGCAATTATAATCATGTTAATCAACATTGGCGGCGGTTTCGTAATCGGCATGGTTCAGCGTGACATGGCGGCGGTTGAGGCGTTGCAAACGTACACGCTTTTAACCGTCGGCGAAGGTCTCGTCAGCCAAATTCCCGCGCTGTTAATTTCAACGGCAACAGGTTTGATTGTCACTCGTGCGGCGTCAGAAGGAGACTTGGGCAACGACATTGTCAAGCAACTTGTCCGCAATGAACGCGTTTACTTCATCAATGCCGGCGTCTTAACCGTGCTTGCGTTAGTGCCGGGACTGCCAGGCATTCCGTTTTTCACTTTGGCAGTACTCTGCGCGTTTGTCGGTTACAACATCAGAAAACGTACGGCGGTTGTCGAAGAAGTCAAGGAAGAAGAAAAAGAAGTTAAAGCCCGCGCAGATGCGACGCGTCCGGAAAATATTGTTTCGCTGTTGCAAGTCGATCCTATGGAACTTGAAATCGGTTACGGACTTATTCCGCTGGTTGACACAGGGCAAGGCGGAGACCTCCTCGACAGAATTGTAATGATTCGTCGTCAATGCGCCATTGAACTTGGTTTAGTCGTGCCGACGATTCGTATTCGCGATAACATTCAAATTAAGCCCAGTGCGTACATCATCAAACTCAAAGGCATGGAAATTGCGCGCGGCGAATTGATGTTGGATCACTTCCTTGCGATGAACTCCGGAACAGTTTTTGAAGAAGTTCCGGGCACGCCAACGGTTGAGCCGGCGTTCGGATTGCCCGCGTTGTGGATTCCTGAAAGTGAACGTGAACAAGCTGAATTGAACGGTTACACAGTCGTTGACGCCGTTTCAGTTTTGGCAACTCACTTGACGGAAGTCATCAAACAACACGCCGCAGAAATTCTTGGGCGTCAGGAAACGCAAAATCTTTTGGACAATTTGGCGAAAACAAATTCTTCACTCGTCAACGAAGTTGTTCCAGATCTCATGGGCGTCGGCGATATTCAAAAAGTTTTGGCGAATTTGCTGGAAGAAAGAATTTCCATTCGCGACATGGCGACAATCATGGAAGTTTTGTCCGATTATTCAAAGGCTACGAAAGATACAGAAATTCTTACAGAATACGTCCGCCATGCAATGGCAAGAATGATAACTCAACAAGTTGTTCAAGGCGGCACGGTTTTGCCATGCATAACGTTAGACCCCGCGCTGGAAAATCGAATTGCCGGCGGAATACAGAGAACGGATCATGGGTCTTACGTCAATCTTGATCCCGATACGATGCGAAAAATGTTGTCCTCCCTCGAAAGAGAACTTCAAAAGCTTGCGGACATGGGATACGGTGCTGTCGTGTTGACAAGTCCCGCCGTCCGTCTCTACTTCAAGAAATTGGTTTCGCGTTCGGTGCAAGGGCTTACGATTGTTTCGCACGCTGAAATTACTCCTAACATTGAAATTCAAATCATGGGCGTGGTTAGGATTTAGTTTCAAGCTTCAAGCTTCAAGCTTTAAGCTTTAAGGAGGAATTTCGTTGACAAGAAACCATCGTGATTTAATTGTTTGGCAAAAATCTGTGGATTTAGCTGTAGAAATTAACCGCTTGACGGAAAAGCTTCAGCGTCAGCAAAAGTATGCGCTTGTTGACCAATTAAGTCGGGCGGCACTTTCCGTTCCTTCTAACATTGCTGAAGGTCGTGCGCGTTCATCAGCTAAAGACTTCGTGCGTTTCCTGTACATTGCGCGAGGATCGCTTGAAGAACTTGATGCACAACTTTACGTCAGTGTTAAAAGTGGTTATCTTACGGATGCAGATATTGAATTGGCAATGCGTCTGTACACTGAAGTTGAAAAAATGCTCAATGCTATGATCTCTAAAATGACCAAAAATACTTGAAGCTTAAAGCTTAAAGCTACAAGCTAAAAAAAGAAAGGTTGCTGAGACGATAAGTGAAAAGGGAAATACTTAGACTGGAAAACATCGTTAAAAAATTCGGCAAGCTGACCGTCCTCGACGAAATTCTATTGTCAATTTACGAAAATGAATTCGTCACATTACTTGGACCGTCGGGCTGTGGAAAAACAACTTTGCTTAGGATTATCGGCGGGTTTGAACAACCGGACGCCGGGCGCGTAATTTTCAACGGCAAGGATATTGCCCGCGTACCTTCTAATAAGCGTCCGTTTAATACTGTCTTTCAAAAGTATTCCCTGTTCAATCACATGACAGTTGAAGAAAATATCGCGTTCGGACCGGAAATCAGCGGCAAAAGTACTGATTATATTCGCGGAAAAATTTCTTACGCGCTGAAGTTGGTAAACCTCGAAGGATACGAAAAGCATGACGTTACGAAACTTAGCGGCGGGCAACAACAACGAATTGCAATCGCCCGCGCAATCGTAAATGAACCAAAAATTTTGTTGCTCGATGAGCCGTTGAGCGCACTGGATTTAAAATTGCGTCGTAGCATGCGCGCTGAATTGGTACGAATAAAAAAGGAAACGGGCATAACTTTTATTTTCGTGACGCACGACCAAGAAGAGGCTCTTTCAATGTCCGATACAGTCGTTGTCATGAATCAAGGTTACATTCAACAGATTGGCACGCCGGAAAATGTTTACAACGAGCCGGAAAATGCTTTCGTTGCGGATTTTATTGGCGACAGCAACATTATCGACGGCGTCATGGTTCACGACAAACTTGTTAGAATTTTGGGAAGGGAATATCCATGCGTCGACGTTGGTTTTCCACCCGAAAGTCCCGTTGACGTACAGATTAGACCGGAAGATATTACCCTTGATGAGCCGCAGGAAGATGCGCTTAACGGCGTCGTCACGAAGGTTGGCTTTTGGGGAATGTCTTATGATATTTATGTTTCCGCCGGCGGTTTTGAATGGCTGATACAGTCGATTCACCGCCGCGAAGTTGGCGAAGAAGTAAGTTTGCATTTAGACCCGGAAAATATTCAAATCATGGTTAAACCTCAATCTGAAGACGAGGCCAAATTGGTTGAAGATTAATTCAGTTTGAGTTTTGGGAGAGAATTTGAAATGTTTAGGTCAATAGGCTTGCGCAACTTGTTTCTTGTGCCCTTTTGCGTTTGGGCGGGAATTTTTATTTTTGTGCCGGTGGTTTTCATAATTTACTACGGCTTGACGGACACGGCAGGAAATTTCACGTGGGACAACATCTCAATGATTTTGCGCCGTGAATATTATTCTTCGTTGAGATTGTCCGTACTTTTGGCGTTGGTCACTACGATCGTCTGCTTGTTGCTGGCGTACCCGCTCTGTCTAATTCTTGTAGAGCGTGCGAAAAGTTCGGGGGCAATAATAATTTTGTTGTTCGTGTTGCCGCTCTGGATGAATACTTTGCTTTCAACAATGGCATGGCAAACGATTTTTGAACATGACGGAATTTTAAATCAAGTGTTGAGAATTTTTTCTCTGCCGGACTTGACGCTAATCAACACGCCGACCGCCGTCGTCATTGGCATGATTTACAATTACCTGCCGTACATGGTTTTGCCGCTTTACGTTACGCTGTCGAAGATTGATAAAAGTATTTTTGAGGCGGCGAAAGATTTAGGCGCGAGTGCTTGGCAAACTTTTTGGAAAGTGACTTTGCCGTTGAGTTTGCCGGGCGCAATCAGCGGCATCACTATGGTTTTCATTCCCGCGCTCACGACGTTTGCAATCAGTGCGTTGCTCGGCGGCAGTAAACTTTTGCTGATTGGCAACGTCATTGAGCAAGAATTTACCGTCGAATACGATTGGCATTTGGGTTCGGCACTGTCGAGTGTGCTGATGATTTTTATTATTGTGTACATGGTTTTGACTTTTGCATTTGAGCAATCGCATCAGGAAGAGGATTAGCTTGTAGCTTGTAGCTTAAAAATTTTTGACGAAAGGAAGAGGATAATTGATCGCAAGACTTAAGACGATTTACTTGGCGATAATATTTTTGTTTTTGTACGCGCCGATTGGAGTTTTAATCGCGCAGTCCTTCAACGCAAGCCGGTATCGCGGATATTGGACGGGATTCACTTTTCAATGGTACGAATCGCTTTTCACGAAGGACAGAATTTTGGACGCGCTGTATAACACAGTTTCAATCGGAATAATTTCTGCGGCAATAGCAACGTTGCTTGCGTTGATAACTTGCCTTGCACTGCGCGAAGTCGGAAAAAAATCCCGCGCAATGTTCATGAGCGTGGCGAACGTGCCGGTTTTGAACGCGGACATTGTGACGGGAATTTCATTAATGCTGTTGTTCTTGGGAATGGGCATGCGATTGGGCTACGGCTCAATTTTATTGGCGCACGTAGTTTTCAATGTGCCGTACGTAATGCTGTGCATAATGCCGCAACTTTTGGAGCTGGACAAAAGTTATTACGAGGCGGCGTTGGATTTGGGCGCGTCACCGTTCAGGGCGTTCATTCGCGTTGTCCTGCCGGAGATTCGCTCAAGTATTTTTGCGGGATTTTTATTAGCGTTCACAATGTCAGCGGACGATTTCATAATCACGTACTTCACGCGCGGCGCGGGCGTTGACACATTGCCGACGGAAATTTATTCTGAATTGAAGTTGGGAATACATCCCGAAATGTACGCGCTGTCGACGCTGGTATTTTTGACGATAGCGATTTTTGTGATTCTTTTCGCGATGAACAGGAAGGCTCAATTCAAGGCGGAGGATTTGATTTAAGCTTGAAGCTTAAAGCTTGAAGCTTGAAGCTAAGAAAAAGGAGATGTTTTGATTGAAAAAAATTTTGGCATTGCTCGGCGTAATTATCTGCGGAATAAGTTTCAGCGGCTGTGGCGGCAACACCGCGCAAAAAAATGAAGTTTACGTCTACACTTGGGGCGATTACCTTGACCAAAAGACGCTTGAAATGTTCGAGCAAGAAACCGGCATTCACGTCGTCCTTGACACATTCGACACGAACGAAAGCATGTACCCGCGCGTTTCAGAAGGCGCAGTTCATTACGACGTTATCTGTCCATCCGATTACATGATCCAAAAAATGATTGACAATGATTTACTTCAGCCGTTGGATTTTTCAAAACTTCCTGAAGCGAAAAAAAATATCGGCGAACAATTTTTCAAGCAGTCACAATCTTTTGATCCCGAAAATAAATATTCCGTGCCGTACGCTTGGGGAACTGTCGGCATAATGTACAATTCAAAGAAAGTGGACGACCCCGTTGACAGCTGGAATATTCTTTGGAATGAAAAGTACAAGGACAGAATTTTAATGCAGGATTCGCCGCGTGATGCGTTCATGATTCCTCTTAAACTCATGGGAAAAAGTCTCAACGAAACAGACAAGGCGCAGTTGGAAATTGCAAAGGAAATGTTGATTCGTCAAAAGCCGCTGGTGCAAGCTTACGTTATCGACGAAGTGAAAGACAAAATGATTTCCGGCGAAGCAGATTTGGGCGTAATTTTTTCCGGTGAAGCGTTGTTGATTAGCCTTGCCAATCCCGATTTGAAATTTTCCATACCGAAAGAGGGAACTAACTTTTGGATTGACAGCTGGGTTGTTGCGAAAGACGCGCAGAATGTTGAAAACGCGCACAAGTTCATTGACTTCATGTGCCGTCCTGATATCGCGGTTATAAATTTCAACGCGCTCGGCTATCCCACTCCCAACATGGCAGTTCGCGATTTGGTGGAGGACGACGAATATAAAAATTCTCCCGTAGCTTTCCCCGATCCTTCGACTTACGAAAATCAAGAAACTTACAAATATCTTGGCAACGAAATGGACGCGTACTATAACCGTCTCTGGATGCAAGTCAAGGTGGATTAATCAAGGTTGATTAGTTTCATAGTCGGTAAAGATTGAATTTTAGTTGTCGAGTGCTTGGCGATTATTGAGCTTGCTTTTTGACGGAAATAATGTAATAATCACTGCAAAATTTTTATGAGTTTTCGGTAATGGAAGTTGGCTTTTGCGATGCGATACGGTTACATTTTTCTGTTGTCTCTTGTGATTTTTTTCAGCGGTTGCGCGAAACAGGCGGAGCAAGAAAAAAAAATCGGCGAAGATTACGAGAAAGTTCGTTTGGTGATGACTGCAAACGGCACTGAACGGGGTATCGAAACACTGACTGCGCGGCGTTTCGTGAAATTGGTTTCGGATGCGTCGGGCGGAAATGTTCAGATTGAATTTTATCCCAATGACGAATTGACGGGCGGAAATACAAACGAGGCTGTGCGTTCTGTGTCTGAAGGATTCGTGGATTTGGGCGCGTACGTCGCCGGCACTATGTCAATGCTGGATTATCGTTTGGAAGTCGCAACAATTCCTTGGTCTTTTTCGAGTTATCAAGAGGCGCGAAAAATTATTGACGACACCGGCGGAAAGTATTACGCGAAAGTTCTTGCGAATCACGGCTTGGTTTATCTGGGCTCAACCCATAACGCAATGCGTCAACTTACAAGCAATCGCAATCCCGTGAAAAAACCGGACGACCTTAAGGGCATGAAAATTCGCGTATTGGGCGGCGAAGTTTACAGACTTTTCTTTTCTGCTCTCGGCGCAAAACCAATTCCGTTGGGTTGGAGTGAACTCAACGTCGCGATTCGGCAAGGCGTCATTGAAGGACAGGAAAACGGTTTTTTTCTCATGAGTTCCGGTCATCTCAACGAAATTCAAAAATACATGACGGTGTGGAATTACCTTTACGAAAATTATCTTTTCGTCGCCAACAAAAAATCTTTCGACCATTTGCAGCCGAAAACTCAAGAGTTGTTGCGTGAAAAAATGCGTGAAGCTTGCGAATGGGGACGCGATTATCTCGAATTTAAGGAAAAAAGTATCCGCGTGCAATTTGAAAAAGACGGCTTAGAAATTATCGATCTCACGCCTGAAGAATTGGAAGTTTTCAAAGAAAAAATTCGTCCTCTGCGCGAAGAGTTAAAGAAAAAATACGGCGAAGAAGCTTGCAAGGCTTTTCGTATTGATGAAGAAAAAATTTTCGAGGAGGCGGGCGAAGATTGAAACAAAAAGTTTGCCGATTTTTTTTGTCAGTCTCCTTGTATTGCCTTGCGTCGTTGACAGCAAAATATTTAATCATCTCTCCTGCGGAAATTGTCAGCACCACAACTTTTTTGCCGCCCCTGCTCGGTTTTATGTGGGGACCTCCGGCGGCGTTCGGCGTTTACATCGGCGCAGTGGTTTACGAAATTGTTGAGAAAGGAATTGGCGTTCACAATTACGCGCTGTGTTTCTCGAAAAATTTTTGGGTATTTCTTGCGGGATATTTACCGGTTTTCTTTTGGAAGAAATGGGAAAATTATTTTGACAAAGGCACTCGCTCTGCCGCGTTGAGTTTACACACACTGCGGAAATTTCTTGCGGTTATGTTTGCAACTTTCGTTGTGACTTCGGCATTTCGCGCAGTGACGGCGTCGGAAGTTGAATTGAGTGTTTTGGCAGGTTGGAATGGTTCGGGACGAGTGGCAACACTTCCGATTTTCATGCTTGCCTGTTTTCTCAACGATTTTTTCATAGCAATTTTTTTTGACATCGCATTATTTTTTTTGTTGTTGAGTGAAAATTATCCTTTGTACTGTTCGTCGAAAAATCAAGTTGAAGGTTCGTCAATTTTAAATACGACAAAAAATTTGGGCTATACTCATAAAACACGAGTAATTTCATTTTCGGCGTACGTGGTATTTCCCATAGCGATTATTTACCTGAACAATTTCCAAATTTATGGAATGGACAACATAAAAACTTGGTTGCGTTGCGTATCAGAGTGCCTTGTTGCAGTTGACGTCTATCTTGTTTTGATGTTGTTCTTACTTTTGCGCTATCGTCGTTCCATAATGATGGAAATTGTTTTTTTGGTGTCGCAAACGGTATTTTTCACGGCGACGGTGTTAGGTTGGGGAAGTTCCATAGCAATGGCGGATTTGGTTGAAAGTCACACGAAAGTTTCTTTGCATGCGATGAGCGTCATTTGCCGCGAAAGATTGTACAGAACTTTTTTTTGTGTGCGTCAAGCGATAAACGGAATGACAATTCAAGCGTTGAACGCGATTGAAAGTTACGACAGTCTTGCGAATGACGCCGAGTACAGAAAAAATTATCTGGAGAAAATGAAAAAAGATTTTAGCGCAATTTCCGTAGGAATAGACGGAAGTATTTCGTACTACTTGCGATTGATACCGGAAATTGAGGGGACGAAGGGCGGTTTTTCCATGCAACGTGAAGATGCACGCTGGGAAGGTGCGCTTTCGCCTTTCGTGGAACGTGAACCGGTTGACCTTGCGCCGTATGATCCGCGCGATTCTCAAAATGTCGGTTGGTTTTATATTCCCTACAGGAGCGGTTGCCCGACATGGATTGAGCCGTACTTTGATCCCGTAACAAATTTTTATGTCATTTCCTACGTCGCGCCGCTTTACGTTGAAGGAAAATTTGTCGGCGTGCTCGGCATGGATATCGATTTCAATTTTATTGTCACAGAACTGCGGCGAATGTCCATTTACGATTACGGCTACGTTTACATAAAGAACAGAAATAATACCGTGCTTTACCACCGCCAACTTCCTCAAGGCGCGGAGTTTAAACCGAATCCGCAGTATGAAGAAATGGAAATTTATTTGGCGAATGGCATGTGGTTGGGCATTGCGACGCCGTTAAGCCACGTTTATGACGAAAGAAATAATCTTTTGATGCACCTTGTTGCGGCGGTTACCGTCGTTGCAATGTTGATTTCTCTGGCAAGCATTACGTTGGCGTCGAGGGCAATTCGTCCACTTGCCGGCATGACTGAAGCGGCAAAACGTATCGCGTCGGGAGATCTCAACGTAAAAATTTCTTACGAATCCGGCAACGAGTTGGGAATTTTGGTCAAAAGTATCATGGAAATGGCAAGCAAGTTGGAAGTTTATGTTTACCGCGACAAACTAACCGGCTTGAGAAATGCGGCGGCTTACATCAGCAAGGCGGCGGAACTTGACGCGCAAAATTCAGTTGCCGATAAACTTAAATACGGCGTTGTAATTTTTGACGCAAACTTTTTGAAAAAAATTAATGACAACTACGGACATGACGCGGGCAATGAATTGATTCGACGCGCCGCAAAAGTTATCTGCAAAGTCTTTTCGCACAGCCCCGTTTATCGAATCGGCGGTGATGAATTTGCCGCAGTGTTGCAGGGCGAAGATTACGACAAACGAGAACAACTTCTCCGATTGTTCGACGAAATTGCGGCTGAAGAACGTTTCGAGACGGCGGGCGATACGCTGACAATTTCCGTAGCGCGCGGCTTGGGAATTTACGAAACGGGAATGGATTTCGCTACCGTAGCTCATCAAGCTGATGCCGCAATGTACGATCACAAATTGGCAATTAAATCAAAATTTGGTGAGGAAGTTCGTTAAAGAAATTTTAATTTGAAAGGGGAAGTTGAATTGAACGAAATTTATTCGCCGAAAAATTTTCCGTTGAGTGCTGCTGAACTGCGCGAAGTCATAAAAAAATTTCCTACGCCTTTTCATTTGTACGACGAAGGAACGATTAAAAAAAATTTTCGCAGATTGCGCGAAACATTTTCGTGGGCAAAAAATTTTCGTGAACATTTTGCGGTAAAGGCGACGCCCAATCCGCACATCGTAAAAATTTTGGCGAACGACGGCGCGGGCACGGATTGCAGTTCATTAGCGGAACTTTTAATCAGCGAAATGGCGGGAGTCGTCGGCGAAAAAATCATGCTCACTTCCAACGACACGCCGGCTGATGAATTTAAAAAGGCGTTGGAACTCGGCGCGATAATAAATCTTGACGATATCACGCACATTGATTTTCTTGAAAAAAATGCAGGACTTCCCGCGTGCCTTTCCTTCCGCTACAATCCGGCGGATATTATGAATGACGGCAACGATATTATCGGCAAGCCGGCGGAGGCAAAGTACGGGTTGACGCGCGAACAAATTTTTGACGCCTACAAAATTTCTCATGATAAAGGCGTTAAGCGTTTCGGTCTTCACACAATGGTTGCGTCAAACGAACTTGAGACGAAAACTTTTCTTGTAACCGCGCAGATTATGTTTGAACTTGCCGTAGAGATAAAAAATAATCTTGGAATTAATCTTGAGTTTGTGAACTTGGGCGGCGGTTTCGGCATACCCTATCGCCCAACGGAAAAGCCGGTTGACTTTCGCGCGGTTGGTGAAGGGATTCACGAGCTTTACGAAAAAATTTTGGTGGCAAACGGTCTTGAAAATATTTCCATTGCTACGGAAAGCGGGCGCGCAATGACGGGCAATGCGGGTTGGCTCGTGTCGACTGTCATTCATGAAAAAAATACTTACAAAAATTACGTCGGCTTGGATTCGTGCATGGCAAATTTAATGCGCCCGGCAATGTACGGCGCGTACCACCACATTACGATTTTGGGCAAGGAAAATTCTCCGCTCACGAACGTTTACGACGTGACGGGTTCACTCTGCGAAAACAACGATAAATTTGCGATTGACAGGCGTCTTCCGAAAATTGAAATTGGTGACGTGCTGATAATTCATGACACGGGCGCACATGGTCACGCAATGGGTTTCAATTACAATGGCAAGTTGCGCAGTGCAGAACTTCTCCTGCGCGAAGACGGACGAGTTGAAATGATTCGTCGCGCAGAAACTCTTGACGACTATTTTTCCACGCTGAAGTTTAACTAACTAACTGGCGATCTAACTAACTGGCGATCTAACAACTACTTGACATAGACAAAATTTTTCCATAAAATTTTCCGAAGTTGTAACAAAAATTTTTGCATCGTAAGGAAGTGATGTTATGGATTTTTTAGGAGCTAACGACTGGTCGGAAATTTTGCCGATTGACGTGGGAATAGGTTTTTTGTTCCTTTTTATTTTCGGAATGATTCTCGGCGCGGCGATTTGCCTTCCGTACGTGCACAAACATTCGACACTGCCACTTGAAAAATTGAGCGGCGATTGGATTTGGCATTACAAACCGGATTTAGTTTTGTGCATTGTCGGCTGTATAATTTTCATAATCATGAGTTTTCTTTTAATCAGCGGAGTTTGGCGGCTTGTTTGATTTGGAATTTTCCTTGCAATACGAAAATTATTTTGCTATAATTCGCCTTATTGTTAAAGTATTCTAACTGGGGGTATTTGGATGATGAAGTTGGAGAAAAAGCAGGTAAAAATTGTCAGCGTGATTATCGCGTTGGTTTTTATCGGCAGTGTGGTAGCGTTGGCACTTACGCAAACCGGCGGCATAGCGTCGGCTGCACCTTCGGGCTCTGTCGGCGTCG
Organism: Selenomonadaceae bacterium; assembly: GCA_017444245.1. Taxonomy (GTDB): domain Bacteria; phylum Bacillota; class Negativicutes; order Selenomonadales; family Selenomonadaceae; genus Quinella. Next base: position 11,651 of record JAFSXD010000093.1, read on the forward strand.
TTGATATGGAACAAGTCATGATGCAACATCCCGACAGACAATCGGCGGAAGAGCAGCTGAAAGCCACAATGGAAGAAGTTGAAAGGAATTTTAAGGAAAAAGAACCGGGACTCGCTACGGATCAAGAAAAACAGGACTTTTATTTAAAGAGCCAACAGATCATCGCGGATCGTGGCAATGAACTCAGTGAACAGCTCTATAAAAAAGTTGAAGAGGCAACAAAGCAAGTTGCTGATGCAAAGGGTTTGAGCATTGTTGTTGCAAAATCGGCAGTCGTTTATGGTGGCAATGACATCACTCAAGATGTAATTTCAAGACTCACTAAGAAATAAACGAACTTGAGCGTGAATCAATAACCAAAAATGGAAAGTTGAAAGCATGTTCACTTTCCATTTTTTTTAATAGGGAGTGCGGCAAATGTCTCAGTACAGACTTACTGCGGCAATAATTTCTGCGGCATGTATCGTCGGGGGACTTTACTTTTATGAGCCGCCGAAACCTCCGCCACCGGAAAATATTTCAAAAGTTGAAACTGAAAATGAAACTAAAACTGAACCTGTACGCGGCGTCGGCTTAATTGATTTTGAACAGATAAAAGCCATTCATCCTGACGGTAAAATTTTAGACGAGCTGATTGAAAGAAGAATTGCGTTGAAGGCGGAACTTGATGAAGTGATGATTCCCGTCATTCCACCAACGCCGCCACAGATTGACGAAAAACCTTTTGACGATTCGGCGCGCGAAAAAACCATGCAGGAATTAATGGCGCAACTTTCGGACTTGAAGGCGAAAGAAATTTCTTTAACGGAAAAATATCGCGCTGAAACTGAAGAAACTTACTTGGCTAACAGAAATGCCGTTCGCGAAATTTTTTTCAATGAGGCGATGAATATTTCCTTGAAACTTCAAAACGCGGATAATCTTCGACTTTCCAAAGAGGAAGTTGAAAAACTTCAAACGCGGCTTGATGAAATTACTGCGGAACGCAATCGGCGGCAGGCTCAAATGCGCGAGGCATGGATAAACGAAATTACCGCGAAAGTCAACGCTGAAATTACTGCGGAGGCTGAAAAAATTAAAAGTGAATACGACAAAGTTTATCGTGAATCGGTTGAAGAATCTGCGCGGAGAGCTCGTCAAGTCGAAGAACGCAACAAGGCATTAATGGCTACCGCGCAGGAGATTGAGTACCGTCAAAATCGAAGAAAAGAGTTAGTTGAGGAACTTGCGGAAACTTCCAAGCAGATTGACGAACTGGAAAATAAAATTTTTGATTCAATCTCCGGCGAGACGGGCAAACTTGCGGCAATGCTGAAACTTCAACTGGTTTTTTCTATTGACGATTCGGTTTTCAACAACGATTTGACTTTTCAGCCGCCGCAATCTTACGGAAAAAATTTTCGTCCAAATTCAAAAACTGTCGTCTATTCTGCAGGTGGCATAACGGATTTGACGAAAGATTTAATTCAGTCCATGAAGTTGAAAGGATTGTTGGATCGATAGATCGATGGATCGATGGATCGATAGATCGTTGGATCGATAGATCGTTGGATCGATGGAATCTGAAAGCTAAAAAGAAAGGAAAGATTATCTTGAAAAAATTTTTTGCCGCAGTCTTGTTGGCAGCATCAACTTTGTTTGCCACAGGTTGCGGCGCAGATGAAAATATCGGCTACATCAACCAAGCGCGAATTTTGGCGGAAGCTCCGCAAATGAAAACTCTCTTTGAAGAAGGCACTAAGGAAGCCGACGCAATCGAAAACGAATTGAAGGCGACGCTTGAACAAAATCCCGAAATGAGCGACGAAGACCGCCAGAAAACCATTAACGAGTTTGAACAAAAAATGTACACCGCAACAAGAAAGTACACCGCGCAGATTCAACAGAAATTAGACACGGCGTTTGCTGAAATTTGCAAAGAAAAAAATATTACCGCAGTCTTTAACAACGGCGGCGAACCAAGAGAAAAAGTTTTTATTATGGGCGGAATGGACATTACCGATGATGTCATCAACAAATTAAAGTAGGTGGCAACATGAAGAAAAAATTGTCTGAAATTGTCGAAATAATCGGCGGTGAACTTTGCGGCGACGGAGAAATTTTAATTAGCGGCTTGAATCGTCTGGACATGGCGAAGGAAGGCGACCTTTGCTTTGCAGTCGACGGGCACATTGAAGAGGCAAAAACCTGCGCGGCATCCGCAGTGATTATTCCCGCAAATTACGTTGGAGATTTTCCCAAAACGTCAATAAAAATTGAAAATCCTAAGGCGGCATTCTCCAAACTGCTTGAAATTTTCGTGCCAAAAATTGAAATTCCTCAAGGCGTCAGCGATAAAGCGTTCGTGGGAAAAAATGTTGAAATTGCCGACGACGCGACGATTATGCCTTTTGCCTACGTTGGTGACGGAGCAAAAATCGGCAACGGCGCGATAATTTATCCGCACACTTTCATTGGGCATTACTCCTCAATCGGTGAGCAGACGATAATTTATTCCGGCGTGACGATTCGCGAATATTGCAAGATTGGAAATCGTTGCGTGATTCACAGTTCGACGGTTATCGGCTCGGACGGTTTTGGTTTCACGACGAAAGACGGCGTTCACACAAAAGTTCCGCAGGTCGGCAACGTGATTGTTGAAGATGACGTGGAAATTGGCGCGAACGTGGGAATTGACAGGGCGGCTATGGGCTCGACGGTTATCGGTCACGGGACGAAGATTGATAATCTTGTTCACATTGCGCACAACTGCAAAATCGGTGCTAATTGTCTTATCGTGGCGCAGACGGGAATTTCCGGTTCAACGACGGTGGGCGACAACGTAACTTTCGGCGGACAAGTCGGCACGGTAGGACACATAAAAATTGGAAGTAATTCAATTTATGCGGCGCGTTCGGGAATTACGAAAAACATGCCGGAGAATTTTTTTGGCGCGGGTTTCCCCGTTCAAACTCATTCCGAATGGTTACGCAATCAAGTGGCGTTGCAAAAAGTTCCCGCGCTGATAAAAAGAGTTGTTCAATTAGAAAAAAAAATTTCTGAGAAGGAGGTTTAATTTTGGACAGTTTGAGAAAAATTTTTAGTGCGGTGCTTCTGTTGACTTTTTTGATTCTCCCGCAAATTGTTTCCGCAGAGAAAACCGATTGGAGAGATGACAATTACAATTTCAAGCGCGTGCGCACTGTCGTACTCATGAACATCAGAGACGACGCGGATTTAAGTCACATAAGTAACGCAGTTCAGATGAAAATCGAAGGTGACTACAACAAATCAGCCAACAAATTGAAATGTCAAGTGCTGACCGAAGATCAAGCGCGCCGAATGCTTGGAATGGGCAACGCATCGCCGGACAGATTGAGAGCAAGTTTGTCTGACATTGCCGATATGTGGATTGACTGCGACATAAGAGTTTGGAAGGACAGCTACTATATCGTTCCCGCGCGGACAGTTTGGGAAAATAGAAAGCGCACGCGCAAAATCAGAAACCGCTGGGGTTATTGGGAAGAGGAAAGTTACTACGAGAGCGTTCCCGTGACTTACCCGCCGTACCGCGTCGACACTTCGGACATTATCGCCGTCTTCGAGGCTCACGACGCAAGGACTGGCAGAACTGTTTTCACCCGCGAAGACGACCGCAGCCGCAACGACGCCAACGCGCAAAAAGATATGTTCGGCAGAATGTGTAATTCATTCTTTGAAGATTTGGGAAAACGCGTGAAATAATTTTTTGAAGGGAGTAAATTTTTTATGAGCAAACTCTTGAAGTTAATCGGAAGTATATTTCTCGTCTTGATGTTCTGCTTATCGTTCACGGCTGACAATGTAGTTTCGGCGGCGGACACAACGACAACGAAGGAGTCCGCGAAAAATGACAAAGACGCAAAGAAAGCGATGAGACTTTTCCGCGACTCCGTTATTGCGACTGCAAATGACAGCACACAAATTTTCCACCAGTTTTTTATTTTCATGATGCCGCCGATTGAAAGTGAATTGTCGTTTTATGGCAAAGTCGTCGGTAATTCGCTTGACGCGGCGGGAAGTTTCGGCTTTTGGTTGACAGACGACAACGGCGACAGAGTTGAAAAAGAAACGCCTTTTTACATTCAGCAAGAAGGCAAAGACATGGTGGTTTACTACAAGAGCGGCGAAATTTGGAAAAAATTTGCCACGCCGACTGTTGCCGCAACTTTGGCTGACGCTGTTGTTTCCCCCACTCGTGAAGAACTTGATAAGCAAATGGCGTTGGTCGAAGAAGTTACCGTACTGGAAGACAACGACAAGCGGCGCATTTTGCTTGTGACTTTGGACAGTGAAAAGCTTGCTGACGAAATGAAAATGTTGTCGGCGAAAAATCCTGCGGACAAGGGCACTGCCAACGACGAACCTTTTCAAAATGCCGTGCTCAAGTGCATTGATGAAGGTTTGAGAAGTTCCAATCTCTGGTACGTTTGGACGATCGACAAAGTAAACAATCGCACAGTTACAATCAGTTTTGATCTGTCCTCTGCCATTCAAGAAATTGCCCGCGTGGGTTTGAGAGAAATAAAATACACTGCGATTGACGACACGATAAAAGAATTGCTTGAGCGTTTGGCTTACTACAGCGAATTTAAATCGTACACCACTTTGTTGAATCCTGCGGCGGCGTCCAAGTTAATCATCCCGCAAGAAGTCATCGATTCGGCGAAAGAAACCGAAGACATTATTCCTAACGATGTCGGCGTTGCCACGAAAACCGAAGACGTAAACGCAACCGAAGAAGTAGCAACCGCAAATTAATTTTTACATAACACGACGAAAAAATTTAAGAGCCGTTGAAAAAAATCAGCGGCTCTTTGTTTTCAAGGAAAATTTTTTGTGTTAGAATTGGCGCAAGTGGTGATGAACGTGGAAGAGAGAATTATTTTTACGAAGAGCGATTACGTTACGTCGGCGGTGCGGAAGGCGCAATATCCCGAAGAAATTTTGCCTGAAGTTGCTTTTATCGGGCGTTCAAACGTCGGCAAATCTTCGCTGATAAATTCCCTTTGCAACAGAAAAAGTCTTGCGAAAACTTCACAGACTCCCGGCAAAACGCAGACGATAAATTTTTTCCGCGCAGTCATGAAAGTTGGCGACGAAAATTTTTTTCCCATTCATCTGGTCGACTTGCC
>JAFSXD010000094.1 GCA_017444245.1 Selenomonadaceae bacterium
AAACGCGCAACAGTATGCTTTTCCATGAACTCCGACATGTCAACGCGAATGATACTGCGTTCGTCGTCGAAGAGAGCTTCAGCCAACGCCTTAGCAAGTTCAGTTTTGCCGACGCCCGTAGGTCCAAGAAAAATGAACGAACCGATTGGGCGGTTGGGGTCTTTGATACCTGCGCGGGCGCGGAGAATTGCCTCGCTTACAACTTTAACCGCCTCGTCTTGCCCTACAACTCTTTCATGCAAAGTGTCTTCAAGGTGCAAAAGTTTTTCGCGTTCGCCTGTCATCATCTTTGAAACGGGAATGCCCGTCCAACGACTTACTACCTTTGCAATATCTTCTTCGCCGACTTCTTCTTTCAGCAGACGTTCGCCTTGAGATTGAGCGGCGATTTCTTCTTCGACTGTCTTCAAAGTTTTCAGCAACTCGGGAAGTTTTCCGTACTTCAATTCGGACATTTTCTGCAAATCGTAAGCGCGTTCTGCGTCCGCCATTTCTTTGTTAGCGTCGTCAATTTCTTTTTTAATCGCACGCACGCGCAGGATAGATTGCTTTTCCGCTTCCCACTTATCGCGCAAAACTTTTTCCTGTGCCTGAAGTTTAGAAATTTCCTCTTCGATTTCGCCAACCTTTTCACGTGACGCAGAATCATTTTCCTTCTTCAACGCCTGCAGTTCAATTTCCAACTGCATGATTTTTCTGCGCGTCTCGTCAATCGGCGCGGGCAGTGATTCAATTTCCGTGCGAAGTTTAGCCGCCGCCTCGTCGACAAGATCAATCGCTTTGTCCGGCAAAAATCTGTCAGAAATGTAGCGGTCTGAAAGTGTCGCCGCACTTACCAACGCCGCATCGCGAATCCTTACGCCGTGATGAACTTCGTAACGCTCCTTCAAGCCGCGCAGAATTGAAATTGTATCTTCAACCGTCGGCTCGCCAACCATGACAGGCTGAAAACGCCGTTCAAGCGCAGTGTCTTTTTCAATGTACTTGCGATATTCATTTAACGTCGTCGCGCCAATGCAACGCAATTCGCCACGTGCCAACATCGGCTTGAGTAAATTTCCTGCGTCAATCGCACCGTCGCCGCCTTTGCCCGCGCCAACGACCGTATGAACTTCGTCAATGAAAAGTAAAATTTGTCCGTCCGATTTAGAAATTTCCGCAAGCACCGATTTCAAACGCTCTTCAAATTCGCCGCGAAATTTTGCGCCGGCAATGAGCGATCCCATGTCCAGCGCGTACAAAGTTTTATTTTTCAGCGATTCGGGAACGTCGCCCGCAACGATACGCCGCGCAAGTCCCTCGACAATCGCCGTTTTGCCAACGCCGGGCTCGCCGATAAGCACAGGATTATTTTTCGTGCGCCGACTTAAAATTTCAACCGTGCGCCTAATTTCTTCATCGCGCCCAATAACAGGATCTAATTTTCCTGCCTTCGCCGCCGCCGTCAAATCACGCCCAAATTTTTCCAGTGCTTGATACGCTTCCTCCGGATTGTCCGTCGTGACATTTTGCTTACGATTCTTTTTTATGGCGTCGTCAATCTTATCGCGCGTCAACTTAAATTCTTTGGACAACTCCTGAACTTCCGTGCTACCGTCCGTGACAAGTGCCAAAAGTAAATGTTCCGTGCTGATGTAATCATCGCGCATTGACTTTGAATATTCATTTGCCTTGCCGATAACACGCGCCAAGTCAATGCCCATTGAAAGGCGTTCCTGCCCCTTGACGCTTGGAATTTTATTTAACTCCGCCTCAAGTTTAACTTTCAACATTGGTAAATCCGTTTGGCAATCTTCAAATATCGTTGCCAATAATCCTTCGGGCTCTTTCACCAATGCCAGCATCAAATGTTTGGAGTTAAACTCTTGATGATATTTCATTGCCGCCAGCTGTTGCGCCGCTTGCAGTGCCGTCATAGCCTTAGCTGTAAATTTTTCTCCTGCCATGTTTATCTCTCCATTCGTCAGTTGCTCTTTTCTTTTTGACAAAACGAATGATAACACCGAATAGACAAATTGTCAAGAAAAAAAAATAAACCTTTTGACTTTAGGAAACTTAGGGGCTAGGGAAAAATTTTCTACCAGCTACAAGCTACAAGCTAAATCTCTCAAAAATCATGTCGACGTTGCGGAGGAAAAATTTGTAATCAAAGCATTCCTCAATTTCTTCTGCGCTCAAATATTTTCTGATGTCAACATCATTTTCAACGTTGGTTTTAAAATCTTCGCCTTCAAGCCAACGTTTCATCGCGTTGCGTTGCACCCATTTATAGGCGTCTTCGCGCAAGACACCTTTGCCGACAATCGCCAACATAATGCGTTGACTGAAAATCAAGCCGCCCGTTCGATTCATGTTGTGCAACATCGCTTCGGGATAAACCAAAAGTTTGTCAATAATCTTCGTGAGCTTCTGCGTGCAATAGTCAACGTTGATTGTCGAATCGGGAAGTATTACGCGCTCAACGGAACTGTGGGAAATGTCGCGTTCATGCCAGAGGGTAATATTTTCCATAGCGGCGATAGCATTTCCGCGAACGAGCCGCGCCATACCTGCCACGCGTTCACAATTAATCGGGTTGCGCTTGTGGGGCATGGCGGAAGAGCCTTTTTGTCCCGGCTGAAAATATTCTTCTGCCTCACGAATATCCGTGCGTTGGAGGTTGCGAATTTCGGTAGCGATTTTTTCAAGCGTGCTAGCAACAATGGCAAGCGTCGTCATGTATTCGGCGTGGCGGTCGCGCTGAATGACTTGCGTTGCAAGTTTTGCCGGCTCAAGTTCCAATTTCGCGCAGACGAGTTCTTCAATTTTCGGATTGATATTTGAGTAAGTGCCGACTGCGCCGCTAAGTTTGCCGACGCTGATAATTTTTTTCGCATGTTCGACGCGCTCAATGTCACGTTCAATTTCCGCGCTCCAAAGTAAAAGTTTCAAACCAAAAGTCATTGGTTCGGCGTGAATGCCATGCGTGCGCCCAATGCAAGGCGTGTGTTTAAATTCAACTGCGCGGCGGCGTAAAACTTCGCGGAACTTTTTTAAATCGTCCAAAATAATTTCGGCGGCTTGTTTCATCATCAAGCAAATTGCCGTGTCCTTCACGTCGCTGGAAGTCAAGCCCTTGTGAATGTATTTTGAATCTTCGCCAACGTATTCGGCAACGTTCGTGAGGAAAGCGATAATGTCATGGTCAGTAACTTTTTCAATTTCTTTAATGCGTTCGACAGTGAAGTTTGCCTTCGCGCGAATATTTTTTGCGGCTTCGGCGGGAATTTCTCCAAGCTCCGCCATTGCATCACACGCGGCAAGTTCCACGCTCAAAATCGTGCGCCACTCATTTTCAATCGACCAAATTTTTCCCATTGCGGGCAATGTGTAACGTTCAATCATGACTAAAGTCCCTTTCGCAATAAATTTTCAACGATAAATTTGTTTTCTGTGAGCTGCATCAAGGATAAAAATCAAAACCTTTTCATCTTCAATCTTTGCCACAACACGATAATCACCGACACTATAACGCCACTTCCCTTTCAAATTTCCCTGTAAAGCTTTTCCGTGCAAGCGAGGATTTTCGCAACCTTCAAGATTATTTTCAATCCAATCGACAATCTGTTTGCTGATACCGGCATCAAGCTTTTCAAGTGCTTTAACGGCTTGTTTGGTATACTCTACCGAATAAGTTTTCATTTGTTTAGTCCCAAAATTTTTTTTACTTCCTCATGCGAATAAGTGACGGGATCTGCGTTAAATTCTGCCTCTGCCTTTTCGTAAAGAATTAAGTCCTCTTCGTCCTCAATTTGTTCCAGTACTGCGCTGATGATGAAATCGGAAGTCGACATTTTTTTCTGCGCGGCGTATTCGCTGATAAATTTGTACTCGTCATCGCTCAACGTTATTGATACTACCACTTCAATCACACTCCAAAAAAAATTCCCGCGCAGATTTTACAACGTCGGGAATTTTTATTCAATGACAATTTCTCAATATTTTTTGTTGAAGTTAACGCTCTGCGTCATCGCCAGAGAATTGCCCAAATCGTAGGAACGCACAACGCTGTTTTGTCGCCGCGATTTATGCAACCAACCGCGCGCCTTGTACATTATCTCACGATCCAGCGGCTTTATCTGATCCGCAATCGCCTTGAACTCGTCCAAATTTCGATAATCTTTTGAGGGCAACTCCTCAATCTTCTCAATTAGTCTGGCGCGATGTTCGACGATCTGCATAAAGGTTTCTATTTCCTGCTGATCTATGAATTTCAGAAGTTCCTTTGTCAACGAAAGATAATCCGTCCAAATATCTTTCGCCACTCGTCTAACTTCCTCTTCGCTCATTTCGGCAGGAGTTTCCTCTTTAGGCGTAACCTTGTCCGCCTTTGCCTTGTCCTCTTTCAATGCGTGCCTTTCTCATTGCGCCAACCCATGCGTCGCGCAGTTCCGTGATAATTTCCTGCGCAATCTTGACGGGCTCAACGCTACTTTTGATATTTCCTTCAACCAGTCTGTCGTAAACGTAATTGTACAAAGGCAGGAGCTGATGCGCAATTTCGTAGTCCATGTTGAGCGTCAAGCGAAATTCGGAAATGATACGTTGAGCCTTCTGCAAATTTACGTTGGCGTCTTCAAAATTGTTATTCTCTATCGCTTGAATACCGTCTTCGATAAATCTAAGGCAGCCATTGTAAAGCATGAGCGTCAACTGTTCCGGAGGCGCGTTCATGAGCTGTTGCTGTTTGTATGCCTCTGCCGCATTCACCATACGTATTCACCTTTCCCTTTCAAGAGTTATGAGTTTTTTCTACTTCCCGCTCATTATGAACTGAACATTCCCGTCACGTAATTCAGCTGACTGCCGAGCATTGCCAAAGAAGATTCCATAGCGTCATATTTTTTATAGAGCTTGTCTTCAAACGCCTGCATCATCGCTTGGAAATTGCTCATCTTCGTCTGCAAGTTGCGCAAGAGCGTATTCAACGTGCTATCTTCGGCAGTGCCGGAATTTGTTCCGGAAACTTTTGAAATACTCTTTGTCGCATTTGACAACACGCCGCCGAGACGTTGAGCAATACCGTTTGCCGAATCGGTAACGTCATCTTTCGTGCTGTCGAGATTAGCAAAGATTTTGTAAACCGAATCGGGATCGTCCACCAGTGCCGCGCGCAATCTTTCTTCGTCAATCTGCAGTTGTCCTTGCACGCCCTTTGAAGAAATGCCGATTGAATATGCCGTCGTGTACTTGTAGCCGCTGTCCATGCCGTCGACAGTTCCGGAAACGGCAGAGCGCATTTGTTCAATAATTCGCCGCAAAGTTGAATCGTGGTACAGCAAACCGGCTTTCGCTTTTTTCTCCCACTTTTCGATTTGCTCTTCCGTCATCTCCGCCTTTTGAGCTTCAGTCAACGGTTCATAGCCGCTATTGGGTCTTTCGCTGTACGCCGTGTAAAGACCTTCCATGAGCTCGTTGTATTCCTTGACGAAAGATTTAACGTTGTCCATGATTTTATCAACGTCTTGGTCGACGTTAACAGTCGCAGTTTCCGATTTGGTCACTTGGGAGAAATCGTAAGTGACGCCCTGCACTGTGATGTTGTTGGCGTTGGGATTTTGTTTAATGCCGTCGATTGTAACGGAGGCGTCTTTGCCGGCCGTAATTTTCGCTTTATATCCGTCATTTCCGTCTGATTCGGCAAAATTAATGATAGGTGCGTTAGAAAGATCCGCGCCGCCGTCCGTCGCCTTCAAGCCCATGTTTGTGAGCAAAGTTGCGGTACGTTCATCGTTCGCCTGAATTGCAACGTAACTGCTTGAGCCGGATTTTTGATTGTAGAAAGAGAAAGTGTCCTGCGCGGAATCGTAGTAAGCTTTAACGCCCGTGCCGGTGTTGCCGACTTTGTTCGTGAGCGTGTAGAAGCTGGCGTCCTTGACAAGATCGTAGTAGGTGATTTTGACTTCCTTCATTTCGTCGGTGTCAACGCTTGCCGCCGCGCCATTCGAAGCCTCAAGCGTCAACATGGTGGTACTACTTCCAGTCATGCCAGTAGTATTTTCAGTGAAGGTAACGCCGTCGACTGTCACGCCACTAGTAGGAGCGGTGGTCATTCCATCTTTAATTGCGTCATTGAATGCCGTGCCGATTCCGTCAGAGTTAATCACGAATGAAACCGTGTCAGTGGTCGACGCATTTGTATTAGAAATTTTCAGCGTGTTGCTGTCGTCGCTTGCCTCAAGGTTGACGCCGCTGTCGCTGAACTTTTTATTCAGCAACGCAACAAAATCTTGGAAAGTTCCTTTTTCGAGGACTTCATTCAGCTCGCCGAAAGTTATTTCGATTTCATCACTGTTAGTTCCATCGGCGGCGGAGATTGACAATGCCGTTTCGTCTTTGTAATCGGTAAGGAAATCTTGTGTTGATGTATAACCTTCGTTGTCCGCGTAATCGTTTATGATACCCTGCAACGTCGATTTGAAATTAGTCGATGAAAACGCCGTGCTCGTTAAGCTGACGTTAGCGTATGCACCCGCAGTGACAGCGTCGGTGTCCGCGCCAACAAGAAAGCTTAGTGCATTCACTGCTTTTAAATCGGCTTCGCTTGCACTGCTAAATTCTTTGCTCGTGCCATCCGAAAAATTGAACGTAGCGTTATACGTGCCGTTGTCATTTTCGGTAATGCTATATGACGAGAAGAGCACGTCAGCAAGTTTTGTGCTATACTGGGACGCGCCGGATGCAGTGCGCGTGAGTTTTTCCGTGCCGTTCAAATATGCACTGGTCGCCGTCCTGTCAACGCTTATGACGTGGCTTTTGGTTGGCGCAGAAGAATTTGCAGTAACTTTAATTGCGTCGTTGCTACTGGTTGCAGTGCGCGCGTTCATGTATTCCGTTCGCTTGTAATTTGAAAGATTCGACAGATTATAAGATTGAAGTTTATCGTAGATTTCGAGATAGGCTTCTTTTTTCCATTCGTTCTTGGTGTAGTTCTGTTGCATTTTGGTAAGTTGATTTTCCTTACTCATCATGCCAACTTTCACCATAGATTCAACGTCAAGACCCGAGCCGGACAGACCGTAAATTCCATTAACGCCCATTTTAATCCCTCCTTGTGAATTTTAAGAAACTGCCGGCAAAAAACCGGTTGCCGATCGCCGATTATTGGTAACCGGTTAATTGTAACCGGCAACTAATGAACGGCAAACGGACTACAGAAATTTACCGACAGTTCCTAGAAACAGTTCCGACATTTAGCCGAGAATGTGAGCGAAATCAGTCAATCCGCGCAATTTAGGCGATTTTATCAAGGAAAGCACCGATCCAGATTTTGTTTTTGATGATATTGTTAACCATTTCTTCGGGCGGGAGTTCCTTGATGACTTTGCCCGACGTTTTATCGACAACGGCAACCGACATCATGTTAACTTCTTTATGGTACTTAAATTCGAGATTGCTGTTTGCGCGCTCCATAGCCTTGTTGAGCTCTTCAGTCATATTTTTCGTGGCGGTCTCGTCCATAGAGCCGGGTTCCACAAACTGATGTTCCTGTTGTTCTTGAGCCTCCTGCTTTTGGGCGGGACTTGCTACCTCCGGTGTTCCCGTACCTGCTACGGGTTGGCGTGTTTCTTGTGCGCTAAAGCCGCCGGTGACAATGGCTGTCGACAAAGCGTCTTGAATTGTGTTTGCCATGATATTCACTCCTCCTTAAATTGTACCCTTCGGGATTGCCCCGAACATGAGCCGCCAGTCCTGATTGGCGTTTTTTATTTCAGCGGCAACGCGCCATGTAAATCAACGTCTTTAATCTGGGCGGCTGCCTTCTGATTTTCTTCCTGTATAGCGCGGTAAATTTCTCCGCGATAAATTTTTATTTCTCTCGGCGCGTCAATAGCTATGCGCACGTTCTCTCCTTGAACTTCTACAACATTTATGACGATGTCGTCGCCAATCATTATTTGCTGACGCGGTTTTCTCGTCAAAACCAGCATTAGTTCATAACCTCTCTTTTTTAGCTTTTAGCTGGTAGCTTGTAGATTGTAGCTGCTACTCACTAACTAGCGATCCAGCGATCTAGCGATCTATTTATCCGGGAAAAGTCTATGCTTAGTGGTGTAGTTGCTTTTTTCCATGACGATTTGTTTTGCCTGCATGTTTTCCACGTTGATGACAATCGGCGCAAGAAGATTCGCTGTCATGTGGCGAATACTGCCGTTAGGGATCGTTATCATCGCGTAAACAAGCACGCGGTCGGGGTTTGTGATTCCCAATTCCTCAACTGTATCGTCTTCAATTTCAGCGGAATAATCCGGGAAAAAGATTTCCGGTATCGTCAGCAAAAATGCCAAGCCGGGCTGTGCCAACGATTGCATGAAATAGTACGGGCTTTCTTCGTCGTATGGAAGGATTATAAATTCGTGTTCAGTTTCAAACGCGGGAATGCCTTCCTTGAATTTTATCACGCGCTTTTCGTCTATCTCAAGTTCGCCAAATCTGTCGGTATTTACTTTTCTCATTTAGAATTAATGCCTCCATGTTAGCTTTAAGCTTCAAGCTTTAAGCTTTAAGCTTCAAGCTTTAAGCTCTAATCAAGCGTAAATGTCGTAGTAATCTTCCGTGACCCAACGCCGAATGAAACCTTGATCGCTTAAGTAAGTTTGAACACCGCCTTGAGTTGTTCGGATATCAGCACTTACGGCTTGAGGTTCAATTTGAGCGGTGACATTGCCAACGTCCGTTTCGCCGACGACTCTGGGCACTTGAACGGAAATTTCTGCGCCGCGTGTCCACTGCAAAGAAAAAACCGGCTCGGCTTTGACGCTGAACAACTGATTTCTATATTGCGTGGCGATATCGTCACCTTTTTTTGCGCCGTTCTCTGCGCGGGAATAACCAATTTGAGTGCGCCGCGAAATTGCCTGTTGCACATCCGAAAGCCCGCGCTGTCCGCGTTCGCGCGTCAAGTCGTACATTGTGCGCCGCCCCGTCACGGTTTGGCTGGCGTAAGTGTCAATGGAAATACTTGGTTGAGTAGTGCCCTTGTTGGAGCGGGCTTGCTGTTGATTGGTGTGAACTTGAGCGGGAGTAGTTACGGCTCTGTCCAGCGTCCCGCGCCTAATTCTCAAATCCGTTTGTGGCAACTGATGCCTGATGTTCAATCTGAGCACGTTTTTATTTCCCTCCCCCGTCGAAAAAAAATCCTGCCAATTTGAGTACTTACTTGAATTTTATATCGTCATTTTATCGCGTAAATCTTAAAAAAGCAACAGTACAAACTTTTATCATGAGAAAAATTTTTTTAGCTTGATTCGGCAATTAAAAACGCAAAAAAATAGAAGTAGGGAAAATTTCTTCCCTACTTCCTGCGCCCCGATCTTAGAGATAATCAGCAAGCGAAACCGGCAAAATCCTGCCGCCAATGGACAAAGACATGTTGTAAAGCGCAGTCATCTCCATTAGGCGCGTGGCAAGCTCGGCAACGTCGACCGAACTGACTTTTGTGATATCTTCGGTAATGTAATCGTCCTGCTTGTCAAGCATTGTTTCAACGCTGGTGTAAAGTTGCAGACGTGCGCCAATCGTCGTTTGCGAAAGGCTTATTGAATTATGCGCGGCATTTGAAAGACCAACACCGTCGCCCGTCAACCAGTCCACGTCCTCCGCCAAAACTTTGTTGTAAACTTGAATCATATTGTTCATATAGGCGACGCCTGAAGGATCGTTGCCGGAATTTTCGTTGTCAAAAATATCCGTGTGGAAAATATCCGTCCCCGTGATGCTCACGATGTCGCTCATCAAATCCGACGCGCCGTTTTTCTTGACCATTGAAATGCCGCTCGTGTCGCCGTTGTAAGTCACAATGCGCTGACCAATAGTATTAAAGGAAAGGTCTTTCGTTTCAGTGGTTGTATTTCCGTTTGCGTCCGTCGTGGAGATTGAAACGGTTAAAGTTTTTGGAACGGGCGTCGCGTCGTCCGTCATTTGGATAATCCCTCTGCTGTCGAAATAATCGCTGACTTGGAAAAAGTCCGAAACAGAAGTATCCGTCACGTTGACTTGCCCCGCCGTCCCCGCTGTAAGAAGTTTTTGCAGTGAACTGTAATAGGCGTCTGTCGAATCGGCACTCTGCGCGTCGTAAATCGAAGTGTAGCCGAGCGTGCGAACTTCTTTAAAATCTTCTTCAAGAAATTTTTTCGTGTAGATGTAACCCGTTTCATTGTCAAGGCAATATTCGTTGCCGTCCTCGTCCGTCAACTCCAACATCTGATAAACGTATGAATCGCCTTCGCTGGGATGATTTTTGAAAAATCTCGTCTGTGCGGCGTCAAGAGTTTTCGCCACGCCACGCTGATAAGTTTCGTCTGAAATTGTGAACGGCTCGATTATATCCCTTTGCCCCGAAAAAAGATAACGATCGCCCTGTTGCGTGTTGCAAAGCGAAACAATTTCTTCAAGTGACGAGAACATTTCTTTTGCGATTGATTCAAAATCCGCGCTGGTGTTATACGTGTTCGCCGCCTGAATCGTTTTCGTTGCAATCGTCTTGGAGAGGTCCGCCATGTTCGTCAATGTAGCATCCGCCGTGTTCATGAACGCGACAGCATTATTTACGTCTTTGTGATACTGTTCGTTCTCGACTTTGGAAACATTGTAGCGCAAAAGTTTTGAATAGGCGATTGGATCATCACTGCCGCGATGAATTGACGAACCGTCCGCGCTTTCAAAAAGTTTCGTCTGCTTTTGGTAGGCTCTGTTCAGCGCGACTTTGTAATTGTACATGTATTGAAGACTGCTAATTCGGATTGACATAAGGTATAGCCGTCCTTTCTTTTTTAGCTTGTAGCTTGTAGGTTGTAGCTTGTAGGTTCTAAAGATTATCTGCCGACTGCGCCGGTGCTGTTAACGAGTTTATCTAAGCATTCATCCATTGCATTGAGGCAACGCGAGCAAGCAACAAAACCTTTTTGATACTTCAGCATGTTAGTCAATTCTTCGTTCCAGTCGACGCCGTTCGCCGCGCTCCGCCAATTCTCAACCTGCGTCATAACGGATTGCTGTTGAGCAATGCGCGTGTCCACCGTTTCAGTGTCCAGAGAAAGTTGCGTGACCGACGCAATGTAAGCCGAATTTATACTTTCGCCGCCCAGCGCATTTATCTCCGGATAATTCTCCGCGTAACGATTAGACATAAACGCGTTTGATCTGCCCGCCGTCAAAATCGTTTCATACGGCATGTTGAAAAGTTCGCTCAAAAAAACCGCGTTTGTGCCGTCGCCCGTGCGTTCGTTCCAATCGACGATTCTGCTGTAATATGTGTCCGAATCAATGACGCTTGTCCCGCTGTCCTTTGAAACGGAGGAATAATCATGCTGATCGTCGTAAGCCGTCGCCGCCGCCACGTAAATATAACCTTCAGTGCCGTTGAACTTCTCATTAATTTTGAAGGCGTTGATAATATCCGCGCCGGTGTAAGTTTCAAAAGTTCCGTCAAGGCGAACTGCAGTTACAGTTTTTGCATCCAACTTTTTATCGTAACCGTAAACGTAGGTAACGCCGTCTTCGCCAAAAAAGTTTGCCGTATTGGGAACTAAAACATTTGCATTTTCTTGCAAGCCGGTTACGTTTATTTGACCGTTTTTAGACACCGAGTAAGTGACTTCTTTCAAAGTTGTTGTCTTGTCACCGGCGGACATGTCGTAACCTTGTTTGTGCTGATCGTTGAAAGTCGTCAAGAAAAAGGCGGAAATATCCACCAGCGAATTGAGAAAAGTTTTGCAGTCCTCCACCGCGTCAAGATTCGCTTTCAAAATTCCGTTCGTCGGCAGGAAGGCAACGTCACTTTCCTTGATTGAAATGCTGTAGTCCGTGACGCCGTAATTTTCGCCGAAGTATTTACTCTGAATGCCGCGCGAAAATTCTAAATGAAGTCTGTCCGTGCCGATAACTAAACTTGTGCCGCCGCTGGTCAGCTGGTAATTTCCAAATTCGTCTTCGACAACGTTAATCGGCATGTACGTCGTCAACTCGTCAACCAAAAGATCGCGCTGGTCTCTTAAATCGTTCGCCGACGCTCCATTCGCTTCGTACGAAACAACCAACTTGTTCAGTTTCGTGATGTTCCCGAGCAATTCATTTACCTTGTCAATATTTTTTCCAAGATAGTAATAGTTGTAGTCAATCTGCTCTTGCAACTGCGTCGTCGTCGTTAAAATCGCGTCGCTTAAATTTTTTCCCTGCTCAATCACGTTTACACGCGTCGGCGCATTGGAAGATTCCGTAGACAAATCCACAAGAGATTGATAGAACGCCAAAATTTTAGACTGAAGTCCTTGCTCATCAGAATCGTTGAAAATCACTTCAAGCTTATCGTAATTCGTCTCCAGCGTCTCGTAATAACTCATCGTCGCGGTTTCATTTCTGTATTGCACGTCCGCGAAAACGTCACGACTGCGCGTCACGGATTGAACATCAGCCCCCGTACCGACCATGACATTGCCGTAAACGCTACTTCTGTCCTCTGCCTGCGTTGCAATGATGTTGACGGCTTGGCGCGAATAACCCTTCGTGTCCGCATTAACGATATTGTGACCTGTCGTATTCAATGCCGTCTGATTCACGTAGATGCCGCGAACCATCGTATTGAGCCCTGTGAACATGGGCATAATCCTAACCCTCTTTCGCGGCTAAACTTCCGCCTTAAATTTTAGAGAACAAAAACCAACTCCGAGTTTTTTAGACAACAAAAATAAATCCGTCCGCCACCGCCAAAAACTACAAGCTACCCGCTACAAGCTAGTAGCTAAATATTAGCGTCGAAAATATGTTTCTTTGCTTGTCCCGGCGTGTCCGCGTTCGAGCCGTAAGTATTGCCCGTCTGCGTCTGCGTCATGGCATTCAAAGTAAAACCGACAAACTTCGTCCCCATCGCCGTCAATCTTGCCGCAGTCTCCGTCTTCGCCTTCAGCTGACGTTGTAACTTTTCCGCCTGGCTCAAAAGTCTTCCCGCAACATCGCGTTTGATCCCGCTTTCCTGAACGTCCAGAAAATCGCCTAAGCTTTTCGCATTGACGCGCAACAAAAAATCATGTGACCTATCCGCGTTCTTGGAAAGTTCCTTTTGGATTGCCTCAATTTTCCGTACAAGTCCCACTGTTTCCGAAGAATTTTTCTCAAGCAAACCGACTAACTCCGTGAACAATTTTAAAATTTGTCCGCACAAAACCACGCGCTCCCTCAAGAGCCCTATAACGTCGTCCATTCGGAAAACCTTTTAAAGAAAAACTTGCAACGATCTTTCTCCGTCCAACCGGCTGCAAACGTCTACGCCCGCCGCGCTAGTGCTATGCACTCATTCATTAATTGGCTTGAACTGGCTTTCGCCTAGTCTTCAGAAAAAAGTTTGTTGCCCTAAAAAAATCCTGAACCAACCCAACGCTCCTTTTTCATCAACCAGCTGCAAACGTCTACGTCTATTCGCCTAGTGCTATGCACTCATTCATTCCCTGACTTGAACTGGCTTTCGCTTAATCTTTGAAAAAAGTTTGTTGCCTCCAAAAATCAAAGTTAACACTTCGCCTAAACTTAGCGCGATTCACATTCAAGCTTTGAAGTCGAATTTCTTTTCGTGAGTGACGCCTTCGCGTCCTCTTTGTCCGTAAGTAGGACCAACCGCCGCTCCACCAAGCTTGTTAAGATGAATTTTCACTGCGTTCAGGGCACTCTGCGCCAAAATTCGGTTATTATCGCGTAAAACTAAGGCGCGTTCAACATTCCGTGTAAGTTTCTCGTGCAAACTTGTCAACTTAGATTTCATTGCGACACTCGGTGCTTTTCCATAAATTTCCATAGCCTTCGTATCGGCGTTAACATTCTCCAAAGTCTTTGAAAGTTCCTTCAAGATTGAGCCGCGTTTCTTTTCCAAATTCTCAATTTTCGCCGCCGCGAGCTGCTCCTCGTCCAGAATTTTCGCCAAACCCTTCATGTCAACCGCTACTAGGGCATCGCGCTTTCGTTCACCTATTCTGCCAACGTCATCATAAGCCGCACAAATTTTCCCGAGCACTTCAACTAAATCTTGCCACATAACGTTTCCGCCTTAAAAACGACTTGCCAAAATACTTGCCGCTATATCTGCAGACGAAACATCGTAAGTACCATTCGCAATTTTCTGCGCGAACTCGTCAACTTTCGACTGACGCACTTCGTTTTCGTCCCGCAATTTTTTCAAAATTTCTTGAAAGCTCTGTGCTTGCTGTGAAAGTGTCAACTCGTCCCGTTTTTGAACAGCACCGACGCTTGACGCCGCCGCGTAACGAGACGCCGCGTTCGATGTGGATGAGTAAAGACTCGTCGCAGGGTTTACGTTATTTACAAACATGCTTACTTCACCACCTATAAACTTCCGGCAGTTCGAAAAAATTTCCGCACTGCTTTGATTAAATATCGAAAAAATTTTCCACTCCCTTAATGCCGCGCCAAAAAAGTTTTAAGTCAACATAAGCAAGTGGTAAGCATGGACTGGGAAAAATTTTTTTAGTTAAGAAAAAACTGATTGAATGCGTCAAGCAAATTTGATAAAATATGAAAGTGTATACAACAGAAAAATTTTTTGGAGGTCGATGGTATGCCAGTTCGACAAGAATCAGGCGGATCAGGAGATATGCG
>JAFSXD010000095.1 GCA_017444245.1 Selenomonadaceae bacterium
GGAGAAAGTCCAATCGTTCGGCTTGACGCCATGAGAAATTGCGGCGTTCTCTGCGGGCATGCCGAAAGCATCAAAGCCCATTGGATGCAGAACGTTGTAGCCTGCCATTTTTCGATAACGCGCCACCACGTCGCCGATTGAATAATTTCTGACGTGACCCATGTGCAAATTTCCCGAAGGATACGGGAACATTTCCAGCGCATAATATTTCGGTTTGCTCTCGTCAATTTCAGTTTTGTAATAATTCGGGTCGTCCCAAATTTTTTGCCACTTACCCTCGATTTTTTGAGGATTGTATTTTTCCATGAAAAAATTTCTCCTTCCTGATGAGGAAATTATAAACGCGCAGATTTTTTTTGTAAAGGGTTTTAGCTTGTAGCTGTTAGCTTGTAGCTTGTAGGAAAATTTTTTCCGACTCCCAATTCAATTTCAATATTTGAGATTGGCGGCGATTGAATTTATAATAGCGTAAAAATTTCCCGTAAGTAGTGAGGTGAAAAAATCATGGCTCTTTTGGCAAAACTTCAGCCGACGGTTAACAACTTCCATGACATTTTAAAAAGCTTTAACGTCGACGAAAAAACTGTCCAAGATATTGTTGAAAAATTTCTTCTCGTTGAAGTTATCGTCGAAGAAAATGTTTCGACGTTGAATTTCATTTACTGCGGAAATTTTGACAGAGATTTAAGCGAAAAAATTGATTCTTATTTTCGTTCGATTCGCAGAATTTTTTTCCAAACCAATTATGATGACAAAGGTAAAGGCACATTTAAACTGAAACGATTTTTGCGGACAGATCCAAAAAAATTTGAGCGTTGGTACGACCCGCAAGAATTTAGAATGCCCGTCACTGAACGACAACTTCAATTATTTATCGTCGGCGTTAAAGATTTCTCAAAACCTATTGTAATTTTCCAACACGTTGCTACAAAAATTTATTGTGGAGACCCAAAAGACAGAAGAAATTTTGTTCTCGAAAAAAAAACTTTTGTAGAACTTTTCAATTTTGAATCACCGGACTACCAAAAACGTGGTTACGTTGAGCCTGTTGCAAAAAAAATTTTCCGGCGCAACGGACAAACTTTTGAAAGTGACGCGCCCACATTGTTCCGCGAAGAGAAAACTCTTGAACAATTCCTTCAGTCAACTCCGCCAACTGTGCAACCTGCATTGCCCGCGCGCCCAAAAAAATCTGTTTCGACGCAAAAAAAATCTCTGACGGAAATTGCCGGCGAAGTCATGAAAATCGTTGACGTTCGCTTAATCGATCCGAGCACGACAAAAAATGTATCGGTTGCCGGCACGATAAGCACAGACGAAATTAACGGCGTCAATTTGCGCGAACTCAAGCACGGATATTTTCTTTTGAGTTTCGCCGTTGTTGATGACAGCGACGGAATTTCCTGCAAAAAATTTTTCAAGTCCAAAGACGACGCAAAAAGTTTTTACGACAAAATTAAATCAGCCTCGTCAGCGAAAATCAAAGGCACTGCAAAATTTGATACCTTCGCCAAAGATGTTATCATTGAAGTTGAAAAAATCACTCCGCTTGCCGAAAAATCGCCGCGCACCGACGACGCCGAAGTTAAGCGCGTGGAATTGCATGTCCACACGACGATGAGCGCACTCGACGCGATAATTTCTCCGGAAACTTTGATAACCACCGCCGCAAATTGGGGCTGGTCGTCCGTCGCGATAACAGATCACGGCGTTGTTCAAGCTTTCCCCGCCGCCGCCGACACCGTAGCAAAACTTCGCAAGCAAGGAAAAAATATCAAAGTCATCTACGGCATGGAAGGTTATCTGGAGACGACGAAAAATCAAAAATACGCTTACCACATAATTTTGCTTGCGAAAAATAAAGTTGGTCTTTCAAATTTGTATCGGCTTGTTTCAATCAGCCAGCTGAAATTTTTCCGTCGCACGCCGCGCATTCCTAAAGAAATTCTTGAAAAGTTTCGTGAAGGACTGATTATCGGTTCGGCTTGCGCTCAAGGAGAATTAATCGACGCGATTGTTAACGGGAAATCTGATGAGGAAATTGAAAAAATCGCCGCGTTCTACGACTACTTGGAAATTCAGCCGATTGGAAATAATCAGTACCTCAAGAAAAAATTTTCTTCCGCAAGCATCACAATCGGCGACGCGTTGGCAAATCCAATGAAAATTGAAACGAACGAAGATTTACAGAAAATAAATCTGCGCGTCGTTAAGCTTGCAGAAAAACTTGGCAAGCCCATTGTTGCAACTTGTGACGCACATTTTTTGAACGCTGAAGATTCTCTGTACAGAAAAATCATGATGTACGGAAAAGGTTTCAAAGATGCCGACGAACAGCCGCCAATTTTCCTTCGCACCACCGAAGAAATGTTGAAAGAATTTTCGTATTTGGACGAGGAGACGGCTTACAAGGCAGTCGTCGAAAATCCAAATAAAATTGCCGCGTCCATTGAAGATTTAAAACCAATTCCCGACGGTTTGTATTCGCCGCAAATGGTTGGCGCGGACGAAGAAATTACGAACATGGCGCGACAAAAAGCCATGCAACTTTACGGAGACCCGTTGCCCAAAATTGTTGAGGACAGACTGAATCAAGAGTTAAAACCAATCACGGCGCATGGATTTTCCGCGTTGTACTTAATCGCTCAAAAGTTGGTGAAAAAATCCAACGACGACGGATACTTGGTTGGTTCGCGCGGCTCTGTCGGTTCGTCATTCGTCGCCACGATGACGGGAATCACTGAAGTAAATCCGTTGCCGCCGCATTACCGTTGCCCAAAATGTCAGTACAGCAAATTTTTCACGCACGGTGAAGAAGGTTGCGGCTACGACTTGCCCGATAAAGATTGTCCCGTTTGCGGACACAAATTAATTAAGGACGGACATGATATTCCCTTCGCCGTTTTTCTCGGATTCGACGGCGACAAAGTTCCTGACATTGACTTAAACTTTTCCGGCGAATACCAAGCCGCCGCGCATAAGTACACGGAAATTTTATTCGGTCGCCACAACGTTTACCGCGCAGGAACAATTACGACTGTTGCAGAGAAAACCGCGTTGGGTTTCGTGAAAAAATTTTACAGTCAACAGCAATCGCCAATTCCAAAACACAACGCTTTCATTCACAAACAAGCTGAAGGATTTATCGGCGTCAAAAGAACTTCCGGACAACACCCCGCAGGAATCATGGTCGTGCCGCGCGACATGGATATACATTACTTCACGCCGATTCAACATCCCGCCGAAGACAACGACTCCGGCACAATTACCACGCACTTTGATTATCACTCGATAAGTTCGCGCCTCGTCAAACTGGATATTCTCGGGCACGACGATCCGACGATGATAAAAATGTTGGAGGACATCACGCAAATTGATCCGTTGACAATTCCGCTGGACGACAAGGCGACGATGAGCCTGTTCCATTCGACGAAGGCAATCGGCGTTAGCTCAAGCAAACTCGGCACGAAGTCGGGAACGTTTGGTATTCCGGAATTTCGCACGAGTTTCACGCGAAACATGATTGACGATACAAACCCGGATTGTTTCAGCGATTTGGTACGCATTTCCGGATTTTCTCATGGCACGGACGTTTGGCTTGGCAACGCGCAGGACTTGATTAAAGGCGGGAAATGCACTTTGAAGAATGCAATTTCTGCGCGTGATGATATCATGATGTACTTGATTCACAGCGGCGTTGATGCGTTGAAGGCGTTCAAAATCATGGAGAGCGTCCGCAAGGGAAAAGGAATTAAGCCTGAAGACGTTGAAGTTTTGCGCGAAAAAAATGTTCCTGAATGGTACATTGACGCTTGCCAAAAAATTAAATATTTGTTCCCGCGTGCGCATGCGACGGCTTACGTTATGATGGCTTATCGAATTGCGTATTGCAAAGTTCATTATCCGTTGGCTTATTACGCGGCGTATTTTTCCATTCGCGCGGATGAATTTGACGCAAACGAAGTTGTCAAAGGCGAAGAATATATCAAGGCGCAAATTGAAACGCTTGAAAGAGAATCTGAAACGCAGAAACTTGATCCGAAAAAAACTGAACAGCTGGCGGTTTTCCAAGTGGCGTATGAAATGTATCTGCGCGGAATTTCCGTTGAGAAAGTTGATTTGTACAAATCGGACGCAGAAAAATTTATCGTGTTGGAAAAATCTTTGTTGCCGCCGTTGTCATCATTGGTTGGCGTGGGAAATGTTGCCGCCCGCAGTATCGTTGCCGCGCGTCAAAAAGGCGAGTTCACGTCAATAAAAGATTTGGTTAAACGTTCGGGAATAAATAAAACTGCCGTCGAAGCGTTGAGGCAACACGGCTCACTTGACGGCATGGAAGAAACGGAACAGATCAGTTTGTTTAGGTTTTAGAAACTACAAGCTACCAGCTACAAGCTACAAGCTATAAGCTACAAGCTACAAGCTGGCATGAACGTACGAAAAATAAATTTCTCTCATCTGTCGACGAGTTTTCGGAGCATCCCAAAGTTCGCCGACAGAATTTTTTCTCATGGCGGCGGCTAAATGCTCAAATAAATCCGGAAAAATTTTTCCAAGTTCAACGATAAGATTTTTTATCGTCTGTCGATTCGTCGCGCCGTCAATCGGACAAGGAGATTTCAGCACTTCAAAATTTTTCGCGGTTACAAATTTTTCAACTTCAAATTCGCGCAGATAAACCAACGGACGAATTACAGTTACATTTGTCCGCGACAAAAAAGATTTCGGCTGAAACGTCGTCAACTGTCCTGAAGAAAGTAAACTCATGAAAAAAGTTTCTACGGCGTCGTCCAAATGGTGGGCGTACGCTACTTTTTTTGCGCCAATTTCAGTTGCAATTCGATTTATCGCCGCCCGCCGAAAATACGCGCAGGTAAAGCACGGATTTTTTCCCTGCTCACGAATGACGCCCGCAATGTCGACGGCGTGAATCCGATGTTCAATTTCAAGTTCATCACAAAATTTTTTGAGCTTGGCAGCGTTGACGTGAAAATTTTCGTCGAACTGCGGATCAATCGTCAATGCGGCAAGTGAAAATTTTTTTGCCAGACGGTCACGTAAAATTGCCAGCGTGTACGTCAAAAGCAAACTGTCCTTGCCACCGGACAATCCGATTAAAATTTTGTCGCCGTCGTCAATCATTTCAAATTCGACAAGCGCACGCATAACTTTGCTTTCAATCAACTTGTCCAATTAAGAAATTTCCCCCGCACGAATCAATTCACGCGCCGCCTTGCCGCTCAAATGTTCAATCTCAAGCACAGGAACGACGAGGGCGTTTAATTTGCCGTAAATTTCTTTGTCGCGAAATTTGGCGTCGATGTTCGGCGAATATTTGTCCGCCAACAAATTCAATCCCAAAAGTTTATCGGGGTCGTCGTTGTCCGCAACAATTTTCATTCGCCCAAACGCAATGACGCTCGTGTAATACGAAGTCAATTCCTCCGCAACGACTTCATGCTTGTCAACGACGCAAAACGACGCCTTAGAATTATTTTTTATCGCGTCGATTTTGTGTCCCGTCGTCGCGCTGTGAAAATAAATTTTTCCGTCAGCGTAGGCATAATTTATCGGCACGGCGTACGGATAATTTTCGTCGCCCGCCAATGCCAACACGCCGAAAATTCCTTCACGCAAAATTTTTTTCGCCGTCTCTTCACTCAAAACGCATTTTGTGCGGCGCATTTCTCTGAACATTTAAAACACCTTCCGGCTCAATAATCTCAAAAAAAATTTTCTTTGTCAACTTAAACGGCAAACTTCATCAGCCGCCTCAATCACGGCTTTTCTGTGCGTCGCAATGACAATCGTCTTTCGCAAAGAAATTTTTTTCAACAAATTCAGCACGCGCAATTCATTTTCTGCGTCAAGCCCTGCGGTCGGCTCGTCCAAAATCATTATCGGCGTGTCTTTCAAAACTGCGCGGACGATTCCCAAGCGTTGAAGTTGCCCGCGACTTAATTTTTGTTTGGAATTTAAATCAATCGACAAATTCAATTCAGCCAAAATTTCATGCAACTTTGAAACGTCGAGTTGTCCCCACACTGAGAAATTTTCAGCTACCGTCGCGTCGAACAGGTGAGGATTTTGCGGCACGTAAGAAATTTTTGAAATTAATGATTCGCGTTGCATTTTGGAAGTTGGCAAGTCGTTTAAAAAAATTTCGCCGGACGTTGGGAAATTTAATCCCGCCAAAAGTTTAATCAAAGTTGATTTGCCGCAACCGGATTCGCCGACGAGTGCCGTAATTTTTCCCGCAGAAAATTTTAGCGTCAAATTTTTTAACGTTGGAAAAAATTTTTTCGGATACGTGAAAGTTACGTCGTCCACAAAAATTTTTGGCGGCATTAAAATTTTTTCCGTTGCACCAACTTTTTCTACGTCGCGGGAAAAAATTTTTTGAAGGCGTTCGTAAGAATTTTTTGCGTCAACTGCCACGTGAAACGCCACGCCAAATTTCCGTATCGGCAAAAAAAATTCAGGCGCGATTATCAGCAGGAAAAGTGCCGCGTCAAAATTCACGTCACCGGCAATTAATCGAAGTCCCAACGTGACGGCGACGAGTGCGATGCTTAACGTCGTGATGAGTTCCAGAGCAAACGACGACACAAACGCGAACTTCAGCACGTCCAAAGTTGCGGCGGAGGATTTTTCGGAAGTTGCACGTAATTTTTCTGCGGCGTAATCGATTCTGTCAAAAATTTTCAGCGTCGTGACTGCGGAGATTAATTCTTTGAAATCCCCGTTGAGTTTTTGCAATTCGGCGAGTGCACGAAGATTTTTTTCAGCGGTGGCTTTGCCGATTAAGTACAGCAAAAACGGCGCGATTGGCAGCGTCACAAAAAAAATTGCCGCCGTGAGCAAATCCGTTGCCGCCGCGCAGATTAAAAAAATTGGAAGTAAAATTGCCGTTGAAAAAATATTTGGCGCAAGTTTCGTGAAAAATTCGTCGAAAGTTTTAACCGTGTCGAAGATGAGCGTTAAAAGTTCGCCGCTTGAAAAATTTTGATGAAAAATTTCTTCGTGAAGTTTTTTTCGCATGGAAGTTTGAACGTCGACGGACAAAGTCAAAAATTTTTTTGCGCAGAGATTTTCAACTGCCATTCGTGCCGTCCAAACAAAAAAAATTCCGCCAAAAATTTCAATCGACGGAGAAATTACGGCGTCCACGAGAAATTTTGCGGCGATTAAAATTAAGATTGATTCAATAATTTTGTAAGCCACTATAGCCGGTAACTTGCGGCGTGCAGTTTGTAGAAAAAATTTTTTCATTACGTTCTTGAATTATCTTAAAGCTTGAAGCTTGAAGCTTGAAACTAACAAAAAAGCCCGACGAATCGAGCAAAAATTTTTTATGGAGATGAGGAGAATCGAACTCCTGTCCGAAAAAGACGTTACCCGGCTTTCTCCGAGCGCAGACGGTGATAAATCTCAATCTTTACAAGTTCGCCGACAACCTTGCAAAAATCCAGCGTCGTGAAATTTCCCGAATCGCTACAACGCAATTACGAAACAGTATCTCGCTCCGACCTCTGATTGCAACCCAGCGAGAAGTCAGTTGCCAGAGGTAGCCTATGCGGCTAAAGCGTAATCTTCGTTCGCTTTTATTTTGAAAAAATTTGTCCCTTACTGAATCGGTTCGAGACACCCGATGCTCGCTTACCAAATTCCGTACATCCCCGTCGAAACCATTACATCCCCGCACAAAATTTTTCAGCCCGTGCAGTCTATCACACTAAAAATTTTTTGTCAATTTCCGCGCAAAATCTTTTGGCGAAAAAAAAATCCTTCATTACGAAGGAAAAAATTTGGGGATATTATCAGTGGGCTGAATGATCAGTGGATAATTTTTCTTGCGCCAAGAAAACGCGGTTTCCAATATTCGTTGCTCAAGGAATCAATGCGAATGCCTTTGCTTGAAGAGGCGTGCATAAAGCTGTTGTTGCCGACGTAAATTCCGCAATGAGACGCGCCCGCCTCGTAAGTTGAGAAAAAAACTAAGTCGCCCGGTTCAAGCTGTGAAACTTTTGCGGATTTACCCAACTTGTATTGCTCATCGGCAAGGCGCGGAATTTCAAAGCCATGTTGCTTGAAAACGTATTGGAGAAAACCGGAGCAGTCAAACCCGCTTGGAGTTGTGCCGCCGAAAACGTACGGGACGCCAATATATTTTTTCCCCGTCGCAACAATTTGCGTGCCTTGAGAAGAGTCAATAAAAGTTTTTCCTAAGGGAACGATCATTGACGTTCCCCGTTTGCCGATTCCTTTTGTGTCGATGCTTTCAATTTTTTCAGTGATTTTCGGAAGTTTTCGCCCGGCAATCGGCGGAACTTTTTTCAGCACCCGCCACGTTGCATTTGTTACGACTCCCGTCACTGTGATATTTTGATCCCGTTGAAATGCAGACACGGCTTTTTCTGTTTCAGCCCCGTAAACTCCGTCAAACTCGGTGATGTTGTAGCCGATTAAATAAAGTTTTTTCTGCAATGTCAACACGTCTTTGCCCGTAGAATTTTTTGAAAGCGTCGGTGAAGCGAAAGAATAATTGCCGGTAAAAATTAGTAGAAGTAAAAGAAAAATTAGAAACTTAGACTTCATGTTGAATCCTCCGATGTTTAGGATCGGGGATTGAAAATTCCGCTTCCTAAAAATAGATAGTCAAGAGTTAGATTTTTTCTTCACTCTTCACTAAAACTAAATCAGATTGAAGGAAAATTTTTGTCGCGGCTTAATGTATCGCGTCAAAAAAAATTCCTCCTCAATAATGTGCGCGGCAACGTTAACCCTTGAATCGGCGGGCAATTCGTCGTCGATAATTTGAACTTCGCCCGCGTACCTTCCGAAAGTTTCATTGTCAATCGTCACGTCGCCGAAATTTCTATTTTTAGGCGAAACGTCGGGGGCAATTTGAGCACCGAGAGATTTTAAAAATTGTCGTCCCTCAACCGCCCTGATGACGGATTTTGCAACGTCCGGGCGGCGCGTGAAAGTTTTGCTCAAAAGTTCCTTTGAAATTTCGTCGTCAGTTAACATCTGCGCGGTAATTACAACTTCGTCGCCGGAGATTTTTGAAATTGATTCGCACTCCGCGTAAGTCGGCAAACCGTCGCCAATAATGATAAAATCCGTGCCAAGTGCCGCCAAATATCTTGCTGATAAATCGGCGGAAAAATTTCTGCAGTCCTCCAACGTGGGCAGTCCTTCAGCCAGCGGAGGACGACGCCTGCCATCGCGAGACGGTATGAATGCGCCAACAGCAATTCCAAAATCATGAAGAATTTTATTTTGCTCAATGAAATAATATGAGTCCAGTCCCGAATAGGGGCGCGGATAAAAATTGTGCAGAGCTTTCATGTTTTCAAAATTTGCGCCGAGATTTTTTAGCTCCGTCAGAAAATATTCTGTGACGGTGGAAGCATTGAGCTGAATTTTTCTCGTTTGGCTTAACTCTGCAATTCTCGTTGTGTCGAATCCGTCATCAAGTCGCGGCGTCACAACTTCCAAATCGAAAATAGGCGAATCTTCCGAAGAAACGTCTAAAATAATTTCAAAATCAAATCGTTCTCTGTCTGCGGCGGTCGTCAAGATTATCAAAAGTTCATCCCAAAAAGTTTCTGAATCTGCGGCTTCGGGAATCTGCGCGGAGGTGAACAGATACTTCATGCCGAGTGAGGAGGCAAACTTAATCAAGTCAAGGTTTTCTTGAATCGTGTAGCCGAGTCCCGCGTAAATCGATATTCCCTTCTGCATTTAGTTTGCTCCTTTCTTTTTTTGGATCGATGGATCGTTAGATCGATGGATCGATGGTTAGTAATTGAATCGCCGCTTTTGCGTGCCCGTTGCATTTTTCCAGAGCGTCAATCGCCTGCTGTTCAGAACAATTTGTCGCAGTCATGACAATTCTTTTCGCACGGTCGCGCAGTTTATCATTAGTCGCATGGACATCAACCATCAAGTTCCCGTAAACTTTGCCCAAGCGAATCATTGCGCCCGTCGTCAAAGTGTTCAGCACCAATTTCGTGGCAGTGCCCGCTTTCATTCTAGTTGAGCCCGTGACAACTTCCGCGCCGGTAATTGGCGTTATCGCAATGTCAACGACGTTGGCAAGTAGGGAATTTTCAACACAAGATATTCCGACAGTCGACGCCCCAATTTTTTTTGCGTACTCAATGCCGCCCAAAACGTATGGAGTACGTCCGGAAGTTGCAATGCCAACCAAAACGTCCGCCGCCGAAAAATTTTTTTCTTCAAGGTCGATAACCGCCGCCGCCCCGTCATCTTCCGCGCCTTCCACTGCGCAAGTCAAAGCGATGTTGCCGCCCGCAATTATCCCTTGAACAAGTTCAGGTTTCACCCCGAAAGTCGGCGGGCACTCCGATGCGTCAAGCACGCCGAGCCTTCCGGAAGTCCCCGCCCCTATATAAATCAATCGTCCGCCGCCTTCAATTCTTTTCGCGATTAAATCGACTGCCTCCGCAATTTGCGGCAAAACTTTTTCAACCGCCGCCGCAACTTTTTTATCTTCGTCGTTAATCAGCCGCACCATTTCAAGCGTCGAACATTTGTCTATGTGTAACGTTGCAGAATTTATCTGCTCCGTCGTGAGTTTTGAAAAATCCATATTAGCCGGTAGCAGGTAGCTGGTAGAAAAATTACTACAAGCTACAAGCTACACCCTACCTCCTAAATCACGGTATCAAAATTATGCTTGCAACTTCTGCGTTGCCGTCGTCAATCAGCCGATCTCTGTAACGTTGCAACGGCGCAAAAATTGGCGCACCTTCCAAACGCAATTTAAACCTCAAAAAAGTATGTTCGTTTGAACCGTAAATTGGAATGCGCGCCAGCAAATAATGTTGCGGCAAATTGTGCGTCAATGAGTAATCGAAAGTAAATCCTGCACGGTATCCTGCTTCCTTAGAAATCATTTCAACGTCCTTGTCATATTGCCCGCCGGGATAAGCGACAAAATCCACTTGCTTTTTCAAATACCATTCAATCGCTTGCTTTGAACCTTGAAGTTGATCCCAAATTTTGTCGCGCGATTTAATTTTCGTCAAAACCTTGTTGTTGAGCGTGTGACTTTGAAAATCGACGAGCCCGCTTCCCTGCATTTCCTTCGCCTGCTCCCACGTTAAGTAGTTCGGATAAAGACTAAGAAAATCCGTCACGATAAAAATCGTCGCCTTAAGATTGTACTTCTTCAAAATTGGAAAAACATTTTTGTAAATCTCAATGTGACCGTCGTCAAAAGTTATGACGGCGGGTTTTGGCGGCAACGTTCCCTTGCCGTCCCATGCATCCAAAAGCTCCGTCGGCGTGATGACGTTGTAGCCTTCGTCCACCAAATATTTCATCTGCGCATCAAATTGATCTACTCTCAAAGTCATTTCGTCTTGATCAACGTCATTCACTTGGTGATAAGCTAAAATCGGTACGCCGCCTTTTTCGCGGTTGAAAAGATAAAAGATAAGTCCGCCGACCGCCGCAAAAAGTATCGCCAAGAATATCAGCAACTTTTTCACAATCACCACCCCTTGCAATTTTTTCAGCAATTTTTCATTTTTGTTAAACGCTAATATATAACAATGTTTCGACGCTGTCAAGGAAAGAAAATTTTTTTCATCTGAAAATTTGTCTGCGTCCGAAAAATTTTTTGACGTTCGGAGCTTTTTGAAAAGTCGTCGATAAATTTGCGATTGGACATGTACAAAGAATACTTTTGCCCGTCGAAAAAAATTTTGAAGGAAAAATTTTGCTCATGTCGAAAAAGCGTATTCGTTAAAAATTTCTATAACGAAAGGAGAATTTTTTTTATGAAAGTAGGTATTTTAGGTTACGGTAATTTGGGGCGCGGCGTTGAACTTGCAGTCAAAGGAAATGCGGACGTTGAGCTTGTGGCGGTGTTCACGCGCAGGAATCCCGACAGCGTAAAAATTTTGTCAAAAGATGTTCCTGTTGTGAGTGTCGAGGACGTAGCAAGTTGGCGGGAAAAAATTGACGTTATGATTTTGTGCGGTGGCAGTGCAACAGATTTACCCGCGCAGACGCCGAAGTTTGCAGAAATTTTTAACGT
The DNA here is from genome assembly GCA_017444245.1 of Selenomonadaceae bacterium. Lineage (GTDB taxonomy): Bacteria > Bacillota > Negativicutes > Selenomonadales > Selenomonadaceae > Quinella. The sequence continues at coordinate 12,077 of JAFSXD010000095.1, forward strand.
CGTTGACAGTTTCGACACGCATGCGAAAATTCCTGAACATTTTGCAAAAGTTGACGCGGCGGCGAAAAATTCCAATCACGTCGCAGTAATTTCTGTTGGCTGGGATCCCGGCTTGTTCTCCCTTGCGCGCGCGTATTCAAACGCAATTTTGCCTAACGGAACGGACTACACTTTTTGGGGGCGCGGAGTAAGTCAAGGGCATTCCGACGCAATTCGTCGAATCGCAGGCGTGAAAAATGCCAAGCAGTACACCGTGCCGATTGACGCCGCACTTGACGCCGTACGCAGCGGAGCGAATCCAAATTTGACGACGCGCGAAAAACATTTGCGCGAATGTTACGTGGTTTTGGAGGAGGGCGCGGACGCCGCAGAAGTCGAACGCCAAATTAAAACCATGCCGAATTATTTTGCGGACTACGACACGACTGTAAATTTCATCAGCGAAGACGAGTTCAAGAAAAATCATTCCGGACTTGCTCACGGTGGTTTCGTCATTCGCACCGGAAAGACGAGCGAAGAGCACAAACACGTAATCGAATTTAATTTGAAGTTGGACTCCAATCCCGAGTTCACTGCGAACATTTTGGTTGCATATGCGCGGGCGGCGTATCGACTTAGTCAAGAAGGAAAACGCGGTTGCATGACGGTACTTGACATTCCGCCGGCTTACCTTTCCGCAATCGACGGCGCGACCCTTCGCAAAAATTTAGTTTAAATCATGGCATTGACAGCACCAACCCCGCCCACTCCTCCGACGATTGACAAGGGCGACGCTCAAACTTCCGCGCCGAGAATCGATGCTCATCAATTTTTTGAAGTACCTGAAATGCCTTTCAGAAAAAATGATGAACGCACGGAAAAAGTTGACGCTACGGAAAAAATTAACTCTACAGAAAAAGTTGACGTTAAGGAAAAACCTGCACTTGTCACGCGAGAAGAAACGACGCCTGAAGATATGGCGCGTGACGCAGTTGCCAATGGCGCGGGGGCTTTGACGCGTCGAACTGTCACTCGTCCTGATGATTCTAAAAATTCGGCGGAGGGGCGTCAACTGCCTGCTAACGACGAAAAAAAAATTGCCGATGAACCTAATCAAAGTCAATCGGCAATTTCAAACGTCGTTGCGCCAATTCCCGCGCAAACTTCGGCGGATCGTTATCAACGCGGGCAAGAGGCATTGCGCAGTTTTGAGGAGGAGGACAGACGACTTGCCGCCGACGAAAAAGAAAATTCCGCGTTGACTTCCACGCCTGCAATGGCTAGCCGTCCGCATTATGAGGAAAGTCATGGCGGAATTTTTTGGATTGTGACATTAATTTTTGTCGTCGTTGCAACTTTTTTTGTCGCGAAAAAATTTTTGTTCAGAAAAAATCCTGCGCTTAAAAAATCCGATTTGTTCACGAGTTCCCGCGAAAATTTGAAGTCGACGTCAGAAAATTATTCTAAGGCGTCCACTCCTGCGGCAACAAAAAAATCGTCGCCAAAACCTTCAGAAACGGTCAAGCCGACGAAAAACAATCCGCCGCCCGTCAATAACACGCCACCCAAAAATGCGCGTGCGCCGAAAAAAGATGACGACGTTAAACATTTTGAAGTTAGAGTTTAGATCGATGGATCGATAGATCGATGGATCGATGGAAAATTTTTAGAGGAATTGTGAAAGCGCGAAACCTGCGACGCCCGACGCAATCAAAACTTTTATGACGCCGACTTTCATGCGCACGGCAATCAACGCGCCGATTAAAATTATCGCGCCGCGCAGGTCAAACGTCGACGAAAAATCTTCCGGCATCTCTTCAACATTCCACACCGCCAAAAGTACGAAACTGACGCACGCCGCCGCAATCAACGCCATAACCGCAGGACGCAAGCCGTTCAAAATTCCTTGAATCGAACCCAAATTGCCGTACTTGAAAATTATTTTTGCAAGCCCAATGCAGAGAAAAATACTCGGCGTAACAAATCCCATCGTTGCACAAACCGCGCCTGCCACTCCCGCAATTTTCATTCCCGCGAAAGTCGCCGCGTTTATGCCAATCGGACCGGGCGTCATTTGCGAAATTGTGAAGATGTCGATAAATTCCGGAAGCGTCAGCCAATGATACGTGTCGACTACGGAAGATTGAATCAGCGGCATTGACGCATAACCGCCGCCGACGCACACCAAACTGATTTTCGCAAATTCAAAGAAAAGTTGAAGATAAATCATTTTTCAGACTCCGAATTAAAATTTTCACGTATCAAGTCACGAATAAAGTACGCCGTCAAAATCATCAGCGACATGAAAAGCAATCCCAAATCGCGAAGTTCGCCAGGCAACACGAACATGAAATAAAGCAAACCGTTAATTACCGCCGCCAACTTCACATGCAATTTCCATTTTTCGTTGAGATATTTCCATGACGTTTTCGCAATCCATACGACGTAAATTATATGCGTCACGAACATTCGCGAAGGCAAGGGCATGCCGTAAATTGAATCCGTGATGAAGTACGAGTTCAACCTAAAAATATCTTTCGCGTGGTCTATGATTCGCCAATCCGCCATATCGCCCGCGTTGCCCGCAAATCTTGACAGAACAAATAAATAAGTCACGCCGGCAATGAACATTGCGCCCAAAATGTACGCCGCAGATTTTTTGAAGTCAAGTTTTTGGCAGACGAACGGAAACAGCGTCGGCAGGAAGAAAAAAAATGTTTCCTTATTCAATTCGGCAATCGGCGTCAAAATCAAAATTCCAATTAAATTTCCGCTAAGTGCAAAGCGGACGGCAAGGAAGAACGCCAAAAATTCCGGAAAGTCGTAGAAATATCCGCCGAGCACTTCGATGTAAGGAATTATTAGCGCGAACAGACAAGCCGTCAAAGTTCCAACGACTTTGTCCCCCGTCACTTCGCATAGGATTGAGCGTAACACCCACACGCACGCAAATAAACTCAAGAAAGAAAAAATTACGACCAAGTAATATTCCAGAACATATTTTTCGGGAACTATCGCTTGAGAATATTTTTTTTCAATTTCTCGCCGTTCAATCAAACGTTTGGCGAGTTTTTCTTTTGGCGCGTCGGGTATCACTTCGACGACGGCTTTAGCCAAATTCGGAATTAAAACGCGGTGCGCAAACGGACGTTTAGCCGTTCCTTCCATGTACGCTTCCAATCCAAAATTCGGATCGCCGTCGCGCAGAGACCATTTCAAAAAAAATCCGCTGAATCCCGCAGAAGTTACAGTCAACACGAGGAATATCAGCATGAATTTTTTTACAATCTTATCAAATTTTTCCATTTAACCCCTAGCCCCTAACCTTCACTCCTTCCCCATCAACTTGTAAAAAGTCCTTTGAGCTTATCGGGGAAAGATTTTTGCTCGGGGTTGTTCTGCAAATCACTGCCTCCGGATTCAAAATCTTGCAGTAATTTTCTCTGGCGTGCGGAAAGATTTTTCGGCGTCAAAACTTTTATCTTTACAATTTCGTCGCCGCGCCCTTCGCCACGCATGACGGGAATACCTTTGCCGTTAATTCTTATGGTCTGCCCCGACTGAATGCCTTCAGGAATTTTTAAATCAACTTTGCCGTCAAGCGTCGGAGCTTCAACCGTCGCGCCAAGTGCCGCCTGCACAAAACTGATTGGAATTTCGCAATGAACAGTTGTACCGTCGCGTGTGAAAATCGGATGCGGATTCACTTTTATGTAAACGTACAAATCGCCCGGTGCGCCGCCACGTTCGCCGGGCTGTCCGCCGCTACCAACTCTGATTCGCGTTCCGTTGTCGACGCCGCGAGGAACATTCAATAAAATTTCGCGCTCAACCCTAACCTTGCCATTGCCGTGACAATGTTTGCAAGGATTTTTTATTATCGTGCCTTTGCCGTGACAACGTTCACAGGGGCGCGTTGAAGAGACGACGCCGAACGGCATGCGTGTCGTTGTTTGACGGCTACCCGTTCCTTTGCAATCCGGACAAACTTCAGGAGAAGTTCCCTTCGCCGCGCCTGTACCTCCGCATTCTTCGCAATTTTCAAGTCGCGGAACTTTTATTTTCGTTTCTTTGCCAAAAGCCGCATCTTCAAAACTTATGCTAAGGTCGTAGCGTAAATCTGCGCCGCGTTCAGGACCTTGACTTCTTTCACGCCCGCGCGGTTTGCCGCCAAAAAATTGTTCAAATATATCCGTGAAGTCGCCAAATCCACCGGTGCCGGCGTTGCCGAAAATATCTCCCATATTGAAGCCGCCGAAACCGCCTGCGCCGCGTCCGCCACCTGTACCGCCTGCGCCGCCTTGAAATGCCGCGTGCCCAAATTGATCGTACTGCGCACGTTTATCTTTGTCCTTCAGCACTTCGTAAGCCGCATTTAGTTCCTTCATTTTTTCTTCGGCGGCTTTCTTATTATCAGGATTCAAATCCGGATGATATTTTTTCGCCAGCTTTTTGTACGCCTTTTTAATTTCATCGTCCGTCGCGTTTTTGTTTAAGCCCAAAACTTCGTAGTAATCTCGTTGTGCCATACTCTCACCTTTCGTAAAGAATTGAAAGCTATCGATCTAACTTTTTGAAGACAAAAATATATTCATGACTGAAAATGTAGTAGTCACTCTTCAGCGCGCGATACCGCCAAAAATTTTTCAGATGTGCCTTGCCCTTCGTCTCGCCAAAATTTTTTACTATGATTGCTTTTAGGAGAAAATTTCTTTCCAAAAATAAATTCATGCAATGAAAGCCGAGCGGGACGACTTGACGATTGGCGTATTTATCGCCGATTACAACCGCGCAGTAACGATTCAATTCAAGATGCGCCGTCGTGTTGTCAATGACTTTGCCGAAATTTTTTTGAAACTCGTCAAGCGTTTTGCAATTAGATAAATCGTTCGGATTGTCGGAAAACTTTATTATGTCCCAGTACGGCGGATGAAAAATTATGAACTGAACTTTTTCAATACCCGCGTCTTGAAGTATCGGCAGAAAATTTACCGTCGCACTGTCGCCGCAAATTGTAATTGTCCGTGAGCCGTCGCACTCAACAGAAATTTTATGCGCGGCGTCGTCCAAAACTTTTTGCTGAAGTTCAATTCCAATCGCGTTACGGCTCATTCGCCTTGCCTCAATCAACGAAGTGCCGCTGCCCATGAACGGATCTAATATCCAATCGCCTTTCTTGGTGTATCGACTGAAAAGTTGATGAGGAATTTGCGGAATAAAATTTCCGTGATAGCCGCCGTCATGCGAACCGGAATTGTCCCGCCGATCCATCAACCACAAAGAGCCCGTTTCAATTTCAGTGTAATCTTTCCAGCAATCCATGTCAATGTCGTTGTAATCAGACATTCTCAATCTCCAAAAACTTTTTTAAGCAAATAACGGGAAGAGAGAATTTATCTCCCTCCCCGCCGTATCTCGGGCTAAAGCGTTTGACATGCGGTAGAAAAAATTTTCCGCGAAGTCAACGCAAAAATCCAAACTTAAATCTATTTCTTGTCCTTATCCACTTCCGTATATTCAGCATCAATCGTGCCGTCGTCCTCGTTGGATTGTGACTGATTATTTTGGTTGGCGTTACCGTCGGTGTACTGCTGTTGAGACGAAGTATTTTTGTAAGCCTCTGAACTGACTTTGTAAAGTGCTTGACGAACGTCTTCCGTCTTTTGTTTCAGCGTGTCAACGTCGGAACTGCTCAAACTGTTTTTCAGTGACTCAACCGCCGTTCTAACGTCTTTAATCAGCGACTCATCGACTTTGCCTTCAAAATCTTTGCAAGTCTTTTCTGCTTGGTAAATCGTATGTTCGGCGTCGTTCTTGGCGTCTGCCGATTCGCGCTGTTTCTTGTCTTCAGCCTCATGGGTAGCCGCCTCTTTAACCATGCGGTCAATATCTTCTTTGCTCATGCCGCTTGAAGATTGAATGGTAATTTTTTGTTCGCGTCCGGTGCCTTTGTCTTTTGCCGAAACGTTGACGATACCGTTTGCGTCGATGTCGAAAGTAACTTCAATCTGGGGAACTCCGCGCGGTGCAGGCGGAATGTCAGAGAGAACGAATTTGCCGAGCGTTTTATTTCCCGCC